>CAVTGB010000032.1:0-87093 GCA_963734125.1 uncultured Alphaproteobacteria bacterium | reverse complement strand
CCAATACGGCTATGCTCTAGGTAGTCATCGGCCCCCGAAGCAATCCGACAGGTGTTGATGATCTCCGGGTCATAGTCAAAGACTGGTTCGCCCCCGCCTCCAAGACCAGATGGTCGATGCCAAGTTCGATCGCCGCACGGAGATCGTGAACCCTCGGATTGAACGAGTCATCCTCCTCGGGATCGGGCGCGATCGGCGCGTCGACATGGACGAGTTCGAGCCCCTCGAAAAGATCGTCGTGCGGCTGCGCTTTGAACAACGCGTCCCGCCACCAACAGGCTCAGGCAAGTAGCCATTACCAATCCACTTCAAACCGGTCGGTCGCCCTTGACGGTGACGCGGTTGCCCGAGCGGGTGTGCGGCCAGTAGTCCCACATCGCGTGGTGCTGGACGCAGCGATTGTCCCAGAACGCGATCGAGTTCTCCTGCCAGCGGAAGCGGCACTGGAACAGCGGGTTCGCCATGTGCTCGTAGAGATAGCGCAGGATCCCGTCGCTCTCGTCGCGCGGGATGCCGTTGATGTAGCGGGTGAAGCCGCCGTTGACGTAGAGCGCCTTGCGGCCGGTCACCGGATGGGTGCGCACCACCGGGTGATCGGCGAAGGGGTAGCTCTCCTTGTCCTTGACCCCGTAATTGGCGTACTGGCCGCGGTAATGCTCGCCGTTGTGCCGGGCGGTCAGCCCCTCGAGATAGGTCTTCATGCGGTCCGACAGCGCCTCATAGGCGGCATACATGTTGGCGAACAGCGTGTCGCCGCCGCGCGGCGGGCATTTCCTGATGTAGAGGATCGAGCCCATTGGCGGCTCGGGGTCGCACGAGACGTCCGAATGCCAGCCCTCGCCGTTGGCGCGTGGGGAATCCTTGTCGGCGTGAATGACCATCAATTCGGGATGGCCGGGTTCGGCGGGCGCCGCCGGGTGGATGTGCAATTCGCCGAACTTGCGGCCGAAATCGAGGTGCTGCTCGGGCGAGAGATGCTGGTCACGGAAGAAGATGACCAAATTCTCAGCGAGCGCGCGATGGATCTCGTCCATCTGCCGGTTGGTCGGCGCGCGCAGATCGACGCCGCCGACTTCGCCGCCGATGATCGGCGTCAGCTTGTCGACGCTGATCGACTCGTAGGGCGAGTCCTGCGGCGTGTAGCGGATGCGCGGGCCGCTCCAACTGCGTAACGAGCTTTCCATCGCGTTTCTCCTTGATGTGTCTATTCGCCGAAGACGCGGCGAAAGATCGTGTCGACATGCTTCAGATGATAGGCGGTATCGAACGAGGCGTCGATTGCCTCCGGCGTCAGGTAGCGGCCGATTTCTGGGTCGGCTTTGAGGAGGTCGGCGAAGCGGCCTTCGCCCTGCCCAATGGCGTTCCACTGGGCCATCGCGTGCCTCTGCACCAGGCGATAGGCGTCCTCGCGGCTCATCCCGGCCTGGGTCAGGGCCAACAGAAAGCGCTGCGAGTCGACGAGCCCGCCCAACGAGTCGAGGTTCGCCCGCATGCGCTCGGGGTCGACGATCATGCGGTCGATCACGCCCGCCAGCCGGGAGAGCGCGAAATCGAGGGTCGTCGTCACGTCGGGCGCGATGAAACGCTCGACCGACGAGTGCGAGATGTCGCGCTCGTGCCAGGTGGCAACGTCTTCCAGAGCCGGGATCACCGCCGAGCGGATCACCCGCGCGAGCCCGGTCAGGTTTTCCGACAATACCGGGTTGCGCTTGTGCGGCATGGACGAGGAACCCTTTTGCCCCTCGGCGAAATATTCGGAGGCTTCGCGCAGTTCGGTCCGCTGCAGATGCCGCAGCTCGGTCGCAAAGCGCTCGACCGCGGCGGCGATCAGCGCCAGCGCCATGAAGAATTGGGCGTGGCGGTCGCGCGGGATGATCTGGGTCGAGATCGGCTCCGGGACGAGGCCGAGCTTTTTTGCGACATAGTCCTCAACCCGCGGGTCGATATTCGCGAAGGTGCCGACCGAGCCGGAGATCTGGCAGGTGGCGATCTCCTTTCGGGCGGCGAGCAGGCGCTCCTTATTGCGGGCGAACTCGGCCCAGTGCCCGGCGAGTTTGAGGCCAAAGCTCGTCGGCTCGGCGTGGACGCCGTGGCTGCGCGCCACCATCGCGGTGTCATTTGTGTTCGACCGCGCGACGCTTCAGCGCCGCCAGCACAGCATCGAGATCGGCGAGCAGGATATCGGCGGCGTCTCTCAGCTGTACCGCCAGGCAGGTGTCGAGGACGTCGCTCGAGGTCATTCCCTGGTGGACAAAGCGCGCCTCCGGGCCGACATGCTCGGCGAGGTTGGTCAGGAACGCGATCGTCTCGTGGTGCACCTCGCGCTCGATCTCGCGGATCCGCTCGACCTCGAAGGCGCCCTTCTCGCGCAGCGCCTGCGCCACCCCGGCCGGGATGATGCCGAGCTTTTCCTGCGCCTCGCAGGCATAGGTCTCGATCTGCAACTGGATCCGAAAATAGTTCTCGGGCTGCCAGATCGCCGCCATTTGCGGCCGGCTGTAGCGCGGGATCATGCCGGGATGGCCTCCGTTGCGGCGAGCGCCTCTTCGCGGAGCGGATCGTAGCCGAGCCGGACGAGCGCGGCGAGCATATGCGCTCGGCACCGGCGCGGTGACCGCGACCGGCGTCCGGGTGGGATAGAGCGGCAGCGCGATTGCGCGGGCATGAAGGAGGAGCGGCGAACCGCCAGTTGGACCAAGACTTGGGCCGCCATAGGCCACGTCACCCACCACCGGACAGCCGAGTTCGGCGCAATGCACCCGGATCTGGTGGGTGCGCCCGGTTCGCGGCCGCAATTCGAGCCAGGCACGGCCATCCTTCGCGCCAAGCACGCGATAATCGGTGATCGCCCGCTGCCCTTGCCCGTCCACCACCATGCGCCAGCCGACGATCCCGCGCGGCTGCTTGGCGAGGGGCGCCTCGATCCGCCCTTCGGCCGCGGCCGGGAGGCCGGCAACCACCGCCCAATAAACCTTTTCGACCCTGCCCTCTGCAAAGAGCCGCCCGAGCCGGCGCAGCGCCTTCGGGTGCCGGCCGAGCACCAGGCAACCGCTGGTGTCACGGTCGAGCCGGTGGGCCAGCGCCGGCGGCCGTGGCAGCCCGAAGCGCAGCAGCGGGAACCAGTGTTCGAGATTGGCGCCGCCGCCCGGTCCGCCATGCACCGGAACCCCGGCCGGCTTGTCGATGACCAGCATCAGCCCGTCGCGATAAAGCACGCGGTCGACCAGGGTTGAAGGGAGGTTCATCACCGAAACATCGTCGTCGCGGCGCCGCCGCGCAAGCGTCCGCGCGGCGAGTGTGGCGAGGCGGCTATCCTCTCTCACTCCGCGGGTAAGGCGCTTGTGGCGCGGCAGGCGGTGTTGCCTGAAGGCAGCGTCCGGCATAGAGGATCTCGCCGCCATTGCCGAACGGGCCATTGACATCGGGGACATAGCGCCGCGTCTCGACGACATACCCGTCGGTGCACATCGAATGGGCCTGGAGCGCGTCGGCGATCCAGTCGCGGCGCAGCCGTTCCGCGGTGCCGTCGTCGTTCTCGGTCATCACCGTGTTGGTCCGCGCGCTGTACAGAAAGGAGGAGGGACCGCTCGCGGTGAATCCTTCGTTGCGGGCCGATCCGACGCAACCGACAAGCGATACCAGACAGAAGAAAGCAAGCGCGCGCATCGGGCCGGATCTCCGTGGGTCGAAGTGTTTCTCTATTCCCGATTCCGCGCCGCAGGGCAAGCGCCGCAGTTGAACCTGGGTTGAACCGGCGCGGGAACCAGGGGAGTGACGCCGCCTTGCCGGTTATGATACCGCCCAACCGGGAGCCCAACCGGGGCGAAGGCGTGGAACGCCATAACAATTTCGACCTCCTGCGCCTCGTCGCGGCGACTTCGGTCATCTTCAGCCATGCCTTTCTCCTCGCGGAGAATTCGCAGGAACACGAGCTGCTGATGATCCTCACCGGCGGCCAGACGATTCTCGGCGTCGTAGGCGTTTTCGTGTTTTTTACGATCAGCGGCTATCTGGTGACGCAAAGCTTCGACACCACAAAGTCGCCGCTGGTGTTTCTTTTGAAGCGCGGGCTGCGGGTCTTCCCGGGCCTCCTCCTCTGCCTCCTCGTCTGCGCCTTCGTCGTCGGACCCGTGGTGACCGGGTTGCCGCTCGCCGAATATTTCGGGCGCCGCGAGCCCTATCTCTTCCTCCTCCACAACGCCGTCCTCGACACCGATTACAACCGGCTGCCCGGGGTCGTCCTCGGGCCGCGCAATATCGGCGGGATCGTCAATGGTCCGCTGTGGAGCTTGCCGTGCGAAGTCCTGATGTACCTGATGCTCTTTGCGCTGGGACTGTGCCGCTTGCTGACGTTGCCGGTCGCGGCGACGCTCCTTGCGATCGGCGTCCTGTGCCTGTGGTTCGACGTCACCGACGCGCTCGGCGGCGCCCTTTGGCTGATGGGGTTCTTTGCCGCCGGGATCTGCTGCTATCGGCTGCGCGGGCGCGTCGGGGAACGGCGGTTCATCGCCGGACGCTGGGCCCTCTTCGCACTGCTCGGCCTCCTCCTCAGCGTGCCCACGCGGCTCTTTCTCGTCGCCTTCCCGCTTTTCGGCAGCTATCTGGTGATCTGGCTCGCGCTCAATCGCACGCTGCCGTCGGTTAGGGCCGCCCGGTTCGGCGACCTGTCCTACGGTCTTTACATCTATGGCTGGCCGATCGAGCAGTGCGTCGTCTATTTCAGCGGCGGAAGGGCGCCGTGGTGGGAAGTGTTCGGGGTCTCGCTGCCGCTCGCCGCTTTTGCCGCCTTCGTGTCCTGGCACGTGATCGAACGCCGCTGTCGCTGGCGCCCCCGCCCGCGCGAGGCTCGGCCGTTGGCTCCTGCCCGCATCACGGCCGGCGGCTGAGCACCGCTATTCGGCCGAGGCAAACTCGAGTGCAGCGGGAAAGATTGCCGATGGCGACCCATAATGTCGATACTTGACCGTTCTCGATAGCGGGAGGATCGAATGAGGATGGTCGTTTCGCACAAGCTTCATCGCGCTGCCGAGCGGTGCTGTCACGCCGCACACGGCGCAGTGGACCGGCGCCGGCTGATCCAGCTGCTCGGCGTGGGGGCTGTGGGGCTCGTCGCCGGCGCGAGCCTGCCCGGGCGCTTCGCTCTTGCCGCCCCGGGCACCGAGGCGCTCTTACTCAACTGCATCGATTACCGGCTGGCCGGCGCGACCGCGCGCTACATGGCGGAACGGCAGATGGAAGGCAAATACGACCAGTTCATTCTCGCCGGCGCATCGCTTGGCGTCGAAAACCGTAAATTCCCCGACTGGGGAAAGACCTTTTGGGAGCATGTCCAGCTGGCGATCGACCTCCACCAAATTCGCCGGATCATCGTCATGGACCATCGCGATTGCGGTTTCTACAAAGACATTCACGGCAAGGATCTCGCGGCCGATCCGGCGGAAGAGCTGAAGGTCCACGCCGCCCAGATGCATCTGGTCCGGGCCGATATCGGCCGCCGGCACCCCAAGCTGGAGGTCGAGCTCCTGCTGATGGGGCTCGACGGCAAGGCCGAGACGGTTGCCTGACCAGGCTGCCCTCGATCGCGACCGGAGGGTGTTGGCCGCAATGACCCTCACCCACCCGTCGCTTTCGCGACGGCCCCCCCCTCTCCGGTATTGCGGGAGAGGGTTAGCTGCGGCAGCCACCTTCTGTCTCTTGGTCATCGTCGCGCTCCTCACCCCCGCCGCTTGGGCCGATAACAAGCCCACCCCGGCCGTGCCCGAGCTGCCGGCGCGGGTCGAGACCCGGCACACGATCAATCTCGCCGGCCCCCCCACCGCAAATCTCACCGGCCCTCCCGCCGCCCATGCGCTCGATTATCGCGCGGTTGCCGAGACCATCGGCCTCACCGACCGGAAGGGCGTTGCGGTCGCCTCGGTCTACACCGTGTCCTATCTGGTCGATCCGCCCGTCGGGCAACAGCGCCCGGTCGCGTTCGTGTTCAACGGCGGCCCGGGCGCCGCCTCGGTGTTTCTCCATCTGGGCGGGATTGGTCCCCGCATCCTCGAGACCCCGGCGACCGGCGCGGTGCCGGAACCGCCGGTGCATTTGATCGACAACCAATCGACCTGGCTACGTTTCACCGACCTCGTGTTTGTCGACCCGGTCGGCACCGGCTTCAGCCACGGCAGCGGCAAGGAGGATAATCCCGACAAGCCGTTCTGGAATGTCCGCGGCGACCTCGATTCGCTAGGCGCGGTGGTGCGCCGCTGGCTGACCGGCCACGAGCGCTGGAGCGCGCCGGTGTTTCTCGTCGGCGAAAGCTATGGCGGGCTGCGCGCCGCCGCGCTGGCGCAGAGCCTCGAGCGCGATGTCGGGGTTAGCGTCAGCGGCCTCGTCCTCATTTCGCCGGCGCTCGATGTCGAGCTCCTCCACCCCGATATCACCAACGCGCTGGCGGGTGCCTTCGAATTGCCGAGTTATGCCGCCGCCGCAGCCGTCTTCTCCGGGTCGGAAGCGGTCGCCGAGACCGCGCGGGCCGCCGAGCGCTTCGGCCTATCGGATTATCTGGTTGGTCTCGCCGGGTTGAAGGGCATGCCAGAGCCCGGCGACCCGTTCATCGCGCGCGTCGCCCGGCTGATCGGCCTTCCTGACGAGGTTGTCCGGCGCGCCCGCGGGCGGGTGCGGTACCAGGAGTTCGTGCGTGAATTGCGCCACGCACACGGCGAGGTCCTGAGCCGCTACGACGCCACGGTAGCGCGCGCGGCGGGCGCCAACCCGCGGGACGACAGTGCCGGCGACCCGGTGCTCGGCCCGGCGGTCGCCGCCTACACCGCCGCCTTCGACAGCTATGCGCCTGAGGCGCTCGGGTACCGCACCGAGCGGCCCTATCGGGTGCTGCCGCGCGACGTGTCACGCCAGTGGGACTGGGATGGAGCCCGCGGCGAAGGCGGGCTCGGCCTGGCGCTCTCCTCGCTCCAACGGACGCTGCTCCAGCACCCCGAGACAAGGGTCCTCATCGCCAACGGCCGCTATGATCTGGTGACCCCCTATCTCGCTTCGCGCTGGCTGGTCGATCAGCTGGGGCTGCCGGAAGCGGTGCGCGCCCGGATCGCCGTGCGCGTCTATGAGGGCGGGCACATGATGTATATGCGGCCCAAGTCGCGCGCCGCGCTGGCCGCCGACGCCGCGGAGGTCTTCGCCCCGCAAGGCGCCGCGCCACCGCACTGACGGCGGGCGTTGCACGCTATCCCGGTGGCGCTGCCAACAGCCGTTCGAGCGCCGCCTCAAGCGCGTCCGCGGCATCGGGCCCCGCTTCGAGATGGCGCAGCACGAGCGCGGCGGCTTCGAGCGTCGACAATGCTTCGCGGCGCGGTTCGCGGCGCACCCGGCCGAGGCGTGCCGGGCGCGGCGGGTTCACCACCAGGCGGTGCAGCTTCAACAGCCACGGGTTGCGCCACCACAGCGTCTTGGCCTCCTTCCAGCTGCCGTCCAGCAAAACGATACCTTCGAGCCCGGCCAGGATCGGCGCGGGATCGGCCGTTGGCTTGCCGTCGCGACCGAGGAGATTGATCTCGCGCCCCGGGCCGAGAGACGCCGGACGCACGGATCCCAGATAGAGGACGCCCCAGCGCCTGGGATCGGACGGGCGCCCCAGCGCCCGTGCGAGGTTGGGCCACGACAACCCGGCGACGAGCTTCGCCCGGCGCAACAGGTCGACCATAGCGGGAGCCGTCGCCAACGGTTCGCGCCGCTCCTGCGGATGCTGCAGGACGAGCACGAACAGGCGGTTGTCGATCGCCGCCGGCGGGGCCGGCCGGAGCTGGTAAAGCTCGTTGTCGCTCACATGACCACGGGGGCTCGGTTAGACGATCGGGCGCTTGGCGCCCCTGGATTCGGCGTTGATGTAGCGCGCCGGGCCCGGCCACCGTCAAGCGCTGGCCGGATGTGCTTTCTCCCGCCGCACGCGCCGCTATATCCTCTTGCGATGAGCACTCTCGCCGAACCTCAGCCGTGCGTCGCGGTGCCGGGGTGAGCGCAGCGGGCCTCACACCGCGCACCCGCCAGCTGATCATCTCGCTGATCGTCGCCTGCGCGATGTTCATGCAATCGCTCGATTCGACGGTCATCGCGACCGCGCTCCCGGCGATCGGACGCTCGATCGGCGAATCGCCGCTGCGTCTCAACATGGCGATCACCTGCTACCTGTTGAGTCTCGCGGTGTTCATCCCGATCAGCGGCTGGACCGCAGACCGCTTTGGCGCGCGCCGCGTGTTCAGCGGGGCGATCGTCGTCTTCACGCTGGGCTCGATCGCCTGCGGTTTTTCCCATTCGCTGTGGATGCTGGTCGTGGCGCGCATCGTCCAGGGCATGGGCGGGGCGATGATGGTGCCGGTCGGCCGGCTCGTCCTCCTAAAGACCGTGCCCCGGTCCGAGCTGGTGCGCGCGATGTCCTATGTCAGCGTGCCGGCCCTCGTCGGCCCGGTGATCGGGCCACCGCTCGGCGGCTTCATCGTCACCTACGGCTCCTGGCCGTGGATCTTTTTCATCAACATTCCGATCGGCGTCATCGGCATCGTGCTGGTGCGCCTGTTCATCGAAAACATCCGCGAAACGACGGTCCGGCCGTTCGATCTGCCGGGCTTCGCGCTGACCGGCATCGGATTGGCCAGCTTTGCCTATGGTTTCGAGATGAGCGGCCGGGGCGAATTGCCGCTGCCGATGGTGGCGGGGATGCTCGGGCTGGGCGTCTTGTGTCTGACGCTCTATGTGCGCCACGCGCGGCGCGTCGATCATCCGATCATCGATCTGGCGCTGATGCGCATCCCGACCTACCGGATGACGACGATCGGCGGCTTCATCTTTCGCATGGGGCTGGGCGCCTTGCCGTTCCTCATGCCGTTGATGCTGCAGGTCGGGTTCGGCCTCGACGCGCTGCACTCGGGTCTAATCACCTTTGCCAGCGCCGCCGGGGCGATGAGCAACAAGCTTCTGGTCACCGCAATCATCCGCACCTTGGGTTTCCGCCGCGTCCTCATTGCCAACACGGTGGTCAGCAGCGGCTTTCTGTTCTCCTATTCGTTCTTCCGGCCGACGACGCCGCATGCTGTCATCTTTCTCGCGCTCTTGGCCGGCGGATTTTTCCGCTCGCTGCAGATGACCAGCATCAACACCCTCTCTTATGCCGACGTGCCCCCCGGCATGCTGAGCCGCGCCACCAGCCTCACCAGCATGGCGCAGCAGCTGTCCCAAAGCATGGGGGTCGGGACCGGCGCGCTGATGCTCTATTTAATGCTGGGGATCCATCACACCGCGGTGTCGGGGCCGGCCGATTTCTCGTTTGCCCTCGCCGCGGTCGCGATGCTGTCGATGCTGTCGGTGCCGTTTTTCCTTAAGATGTCGCCCGACGCCGGCGCCGAGGTCAGCGGGCGTGCCGTCGCCACCAAAATGCCGGGCGAGTGAGCCTGCTACGCCTCCTCGCCTGGAACATCCGCCAGGGCGGCGGGACGAGGCTCCCGGCGATTGTTGCCGCGCTCGCCCGCCACGCGGCCGATCTCCTGGTCATTTCCGAATACCGCGGCGGCGATTCGGCGGTGCGGCTGCGCGCGGCGCTCGCCGCCTCGGGATATGCACACCAAACCGGCCTGGTGCCGCCGCCCGGCAGGAATGGTGTCCTCATTGCGGCGCGGTACCCGTTGCGCGAGCACGGCGCGGTCAGCGAGGGCGTGGTCGAGCCCTACCGGATGGTGCGGGTCGAAGTGGCCGGGCTCCATCTCAGCGGCATCTACATGCCGAACCTGTTGGCGAAGGTGCCCTATTGGGAGGCGCTGATCGCCGCGCTCGCCGCTGCGGCCGGCCCGGCGCTGGCGATCGGCGACTTCAATACCTGCCGCGCCTATGTCGACGAACCCGGCGCGATCGATGCAACGGCGCATTTCATCGACAAGATCGAGGGAATTGGGTTTTGCGATCTGTGGCGCCGGCGCTATCCCGAGGGCCGCGAATTTTCCTGGTATAGCACCCGCGGCAACGGGTTCCGCATCGACCACGCGTTTCTGTCGGCGGCTCTGGTAGCGCAGGCCGGCGCGGTGCGTTACTCACATGACGAGCGCTTGGCCGGCCTTTCCGACCACTCGCCGCTCATTCTCGATCTGAAAGTTTGAAGGAGCGCTACTCGCGCATCAGCTTGTCGACGATTTCCTTGGGGATGTCGTCTTTCCAGTTGCGCCCGGTATTCCAGCCCCACGGGCGGATCGCGTCGCGCTCGGTGATCAGCGCCTGGATTTCCGCTTCGATCGCGTTGCCGTCGCGCTCGCCATTGGCGCGCTCCAGGTAGAGCTCGTAGAGCCGGTCCCAAATCACCGTTAACCGGGCGCTCTCCTCGGGCGTAAACGGAGGAATGGCAGATGACATTAGCCAACTCACTCATACCCGTCTCTGATGCGTCCTTGTAGCACAGTGTGGTGACCGAAGGGTTAAAATCGGTGATAAATGCGGGTCTTTTCAATCCCCGACGGCGCGCATCGGCGCACGGGCGGCGCCGAGCTGGCGGCGAATCAACCTGGCATAGAGGCCGCCGCGGGCGAACAGCTCGCCATGCAGTGGCCGGCCGGGATCATTCGATGACCTCGTCGGCGCCGGCGAGGATCAACGGCGGGATGGTCAAGCCGAGCGCCTGCGCCGTTTTCAGATTGACGACCAGCTCGAACTTGGTCGGCTGCTCGACCGGCAGATCAGCCGGCTTGGCGCCCTTGAGGATCTTGTCGACATAGGTGGCGGCGCGCCGCGAAAGGTCTTTGAGATCGGCCCCGTAGCTCATCAGGCCGCCAATCATCACATTTTCGCGGTACATGGAGAGGGTCGGTAGTCTTCTGGCGGCCGTTGCGAGTCCATGATCCGGCTCCTTTCGACACCAAAAACTGTATCGCCCGGAACGATCAGGGCTTGGACGTGGCGCGCTTGCCGACGGCGAAGGCGGTGTCGATGTCGTCGGAAGCACTGGCTTCGACCGGAATAAGGCCGATGTGCAACGTCTGGGCCGCTTGCTGCGCCACCGGAACCAGGGCGGCGTGGCCAGGGTTGCCGGGATCGACCAGAAAAGCGACGCGTTCGGCGCGAGGAATTGTGGTCTTGAGCAGGTCCACCCACTTCCCGGCGATTTCCGGCGAGACTGAACTGGAAAGACCGGTGACGTTGCCACCGGGGTGCGCGAGGCTGGCGACGAACCCGGCGGCGACCGGTTCGCCCGAATTCACCATGACAATCGGGATCGTCGAGGTCGCCTGTTTGGCGGCCTGTATCGCCGGGGGCACGGCGGCAACGATGACGTCCGGGTCGAGCCGCACCAGTTCGGCGGCGAGAGCGGGAAGACGCTCGAAATGTCCATCCGCTTCGTGGCTCTCGATCTCAATGTCGTTGTCGCCGTAGCCGAGGGCGCGCAATCCGTCGCGGAACGCCGCGAGGTATGGCGCACCCATCGCGCGCGAAAAGGGGGAAAGCAGCGCGATCCGGCGGCGCCTCGCCGTCTGCGCGCGTGCGACGCGCGGCAGCAGCAGCATGTCGGCGGCGGCAAGGACAAGCCGGCGCGTTGGATCGCTGGGCCGGGTCTCATTCGATCAATCCCCGACCGCGCGCATCGGCTCACGGGCGGCGCCGAGCTGGCGGCGAATCAACCTGGCATAGAGGCCGCCGCGGGCGACCAGCTCGCCATGCGTGCCGAGTTCTACAAGGCGGCCGCGGTCGAGGACGACGAGGAGATCGGCGTGGCGCACCGTCGAGAGGCGGTGAGCGATAACGATTGTGGTGCGGTCGCGCATCAGCGTATCGAGCGCTTGGCGGACCTGCGCCTCGCTGACCGCGTCCAGGTGCGAAGTCGCCTCGTCGAGGATGAGGGTCGGCGCGTTCTTCAGAAAGGCGCGGGCGATCGCGACCCGCTGACGCTGCCCGCCCGAGAGCTGCACCCCGCGTTCGCCGACGCGGGTGTCGAGCCCCTCCGGCAGGGTGGCGACGAAATCGGCGAGCGCGGCTTCGTCGAGCGCGCGGCCGATCGCAGCTTCGTCGGCCTCCGGCCGGGCGAGTGCGACATTGGCGCGCAGCGTGTCGTTGAAGAGGTAAGTGTCCTGCGACACCAGCGAAATCCGCCGGCGCAGGTGATCGAGCTGGAAATCCCTGAGGTCGACCCCGTCGATCAGGATGCGCCCCTCGGCCGGGTCCCAGAAGCGCAGGAGGAGGTTGGCGAGCGTCGTCTTGCCGGCGCCCGAGGGTCCGACGATCGCGACCGTCGCTCCGGCCGGGATGTCGAGTGTGATGCCTTCGAGCGCGGGCCGGCGCGCTCCCTGATAGGCAAAACCGACATCCTCGAAGCGGATCGCCGAGCCGCCGACCGGGGCAGGCGGGCGCGAGGGGCCATCCTGCACGGCCGGCACCTCGTGCTGCACGGCATGGAGGCGCCGGGTCGAAGCGATCGTGTCGGCAAGCTGGCGGCTGACCTGGGCGATCTCGGAAATCGGCAGGAACGAGGCGAGCGCGAGGAGGATCAACAAGGGCAGCGTCGTCGCGGCGAGCTGATGGTCGGCGACAAGCCACGCGCCGGTGATCGCGACGGCAAGGCCGCCGAGCCCGGTGGTGATTTCGAGTTGCGCGGTTTGCGACGAGAGATCGGCGAGGAGCGTCAGGCGGGTCTTTTGATAGTCGCGCACCGCGTCCATGAAGCTCTCTCGGCGGCGCCCCACCGCCTGGAAGGCGACGAGATCGGAGAGCCCCTGGATCGTCTCGGTGACATGGGCGCCGAGGAGGCCCAAAGCTTCGCGCGCCTCGCCGCCGAGCCGGTCGATGCGCCCCCGCATCAACACCGGCGCCAACCCCGCGCAGAGCACGAACGGCAGCAATGCGAGAGCGATCGGCCAGGCGACAATCGCCAGACTGACGAGCACGGTCGAGGGCACCAACAGCGCGACCAATGCCGGGGCCACCGTATGCGCGAAAAAATATTCGATCGTCTCGATGTCCTGGCTCGCCAGCGCGATCAGATCGCCCGAGCGACGGCGCACCAGATAGGCCGGTGCGAGTTGATCGAGCTTCCGGTAGAGCGCGACCCGCAGTTCGGCGAGCAGGCGATAGGCGATGTCGTGGGCCAGCCACGATTCGAGCCAGTGCAGGATCCCGGCGAGCGGCGCCAGGAGGGCGAGGAGAACGAGGAGAGCGGCAAACGGCGCCCCGCTCTTGACCGCAGCGACCGCCAGGGCGCCGGTGATCCCGACCCCGATAAAGGCCGCCACCCGGCCGATCCCCGAACTCACCACGACCGCGAACCGCCGCCGCCACGGCCTGATTATTTGCACCAGCGCCAACAGCGTCGTCGCCGCGCCGACCTGCGCCGCCGCGGCGTTGGCGGCATCGGGCGCCGCCTCGCCGTAATCGGTCGCGCCCGCCTCGTCCGGCGCTGCCGCCAGCTCGTCGATGGCGACAATGATGTCGCCGCCGCGCTCCTCGGCCTGCGCGCCCATCAGGCGCCGGTAGGCGCCGTCGCGGCGGATCAGTTCGGCGTGGCTTCCCGCTTCGACGATGCGGCCGTGATCGAGAACGAGGATGCGGTCGGCGCCGATGACGCTGGAGAGGCGATGCGCCAGAACGAGCGTGGTGCGCCCCTGCGCCAGCCGGTCGAGCCCGCGCTGGATCAGGGCCTCGTTCTCGGCATCGACCGAGGACAACGCCTCATCGAGGATCAGGATCGGGGAATCGCGCAACAGCGCGCGCGCGATCGCCAGGCGTTGGCGCTGCCCGCCCGACAGGTTGACCCCGCGTTCGCCGAGGATCGTCTGGTAGCCGTAGGGCAGCTGCAGGATGAAGTCGTGCGCGTTGGCGTCCCTGGCCGCGGCTTCGATCTCGTCCCCGGTCGCATCGGGTTTGCCGAGCCGCAGATTGTCTTCGACCGTGCCGTGGAACAGATAGGTGTCCTGGTGGACGATCGCGATCTCGCGGTGCAGTGCCCCGGGATCGAGCGTGCGGACATCCTCCCCGCCCACCCGCACGGTCCCGGATTGCGGGTCGAACAGGCGGAGGATCAGCCGGACGATCGACGATTTTCCGGCGCCCGAGGGCCCGACGATGCCGATCTTCTCGCCCGCCGCCACCATAAAGGAGAGCCCGTCATGCGCCGCCCCCCGTCCGCCGGGATAGGCAAAGCACACGTTCTCAAAGGCGATCGTCGGCGCCAACACCCGCACTCCCTCGCCCCCACCGGGGGAGAGGGTCGGGGTGAGGGGCCGGGCAGCCACGCAAGCGTCGATACCCTCACCCGTCTCGCCGCGGTCGGGCCGAGCCACCCTCTCCCGCAGTGCGGGAGAGGGGCTTTGTTGGACCAGTGGCTCCGCGGCGAGCAAGGCGTGGATGCCGGCGGCGGCCGACTGGCCGGTCATGCCTTGATGCAAGACCGTGCGCAGGTCGCGCAGCGGGCGGAACACCTCGGTCCCGCACATCAGGACGATGAGCAGCGCCTCGATCGTCATCCGCCCCTCGGCGACCCGCCACACCCCGAGCGCCAAGGCCACGGCGGCGCCGACCGCGACCCCGGCATCGGTGATGCCGCGCGTCATGACGCTGGTCGAGAGGACGCGCATCGTCGTCTCCGACAATTCGCGCGCGCGCAAGGCGAGCCGTTCGCCATAGGCGGTGCTCTGCCCGAACGCCTTCAAGGTTGGCAGGCCCTGCACCGCGTCGAGGAATTCCGAGCCGAAGCTCTTCATCGCCTCCTGGCGCATCCGGCCCTTGCCGCTCTCGATGCTGTTCCACGCCGTCGGCGCGACGAGGACCACCAGGGCGCCGACCAGCATCACCGTGGCGACCGGCGCGTCCCACCACACGATAAAGCCGAAGATCGCCAAGGGGGTCAGTGCCGCGACCGCGACCTGCGGCAGGTATTGCCCGAAAAAGCTCTGCAGCTGCTCGACCCCGTCAACCAGGGACAGCATGACCCCGCCGGTGCGCTCGCCGGCGAACCAGGCCGGCCCCAATTCGGCGATCTTGTCGTAGAGCCGGCCGCGCAGCGCTTGCTGCACCCGGCCGGCGTTCTCGTGGGCGATCGTCGTGCGGGCATGATCGAGGAGCGCGCGTAAGAGCACCGCCGCGCCGACCCCGGCCGCCAAGGTCGCGACGATGGCGACGCCGGCACCGCTGAAGACGCGGGCCAACAGCATGCCCATCAGCGCAAAGCGCGCGATGCCGAAGCCCGCGGCCAGAAGCCCGATCAGGATCGCCAGCCCGATTCGCCCGCGCAGCCCCGCGGTCAGCGCCCACAAGCGGGAATCGAAATACATCAGCGCCACTTCTCCTCGGTGGCGCCGGATTGCTCGGCCGCGGTCAGGGTCCGCGGATCCTCGACATCGACGGTCAGATGCTCGGTCGGCTTGGGCGTCGCGGTTACCAGGCAGACCCCGTCCGGCGCCTCGAAGCGGTGCCACAGGCCTTGCGGCACGATCACCAGCATCCCCGCCCTCAGCGTATGGGTTTGCCGCCCTTCCTCGGTGATGATGTGGAACTTCGTCTCACCCTCGACCACCTGCACCAGTTCGTCGCCGTTGGGGTGGCGCTCCCAGGCGCCGTTGCCGGCGAATTTGGCGCTGAAGATGTTGCCGTCGCGAAACGCCGTCAGCGTGGCGAAGGCTCGTGTGCCCTTGCGATCGGCCTCGGTCATGTCGGGCCGGCGCCCCTTCAGCATCGACAGCTTGCCCAATTCGGCCTTCAGATCGACGATCGTGATCACCTGTCCCTCCGTTTGCCGGTTGGCTCGCATCATAATCGACGATTGCGGGAGGGCGGGACGCTTTCTCGTCCGGGCCGATCTGCGATTGCCGTGGTAAAGAGAGAAAATTTCTGGAACGAGGAGCGCGAGATGCATCGGGTGTTGATCACTGGGGCGGGGGGCGGGATCGGCAGCGCGTTGCGCGAGACGTTGCGCGGGGTCTACCCGGTCTTGCGGCTCTCCGACCGGGTGCCGATTCCGCCGGCCCGGAGAGGCAATGACGGCGTCGAGGAGGTCGACCAGACCGACATCGCCGATATGGCCGCGGTCGAGCGCATGGTGGAGGGAGTCGACGGCATCGTCCATCTCGGCGGGATTTCCGGCGAGAACAGCTGGGAGACGATCCTCGACGCGAACATCATCGGCCTCTACAACGTCTTCGAGGCGGCGCGGCGGGCCGGGACGAAGCGCATCGTGATGGCGACTTCGAACCACGCGGTCGGTTTTTACCCGCGCGCGCAGACGATCGACCACCGGGTCGTGCCACGCCCCGACAGCCGCTACGGCGTTTCGAAGGCGTTCTCGGAGGCGCTCGCCAGCCTTTATTCCGACAAGCACGGGATCGGCTTTCTGTGCACCCGAATCGGCAATTTCGGGACGCGGCCGATCGACAGCCGCCGCCTCTCGATCTGGATCAGCCCGCGCGACTACACCCAGCTCGTGCGCATCGGGCTCGAACACCCGGATATCCGCTACGAGATCGTCTATGGCGTCTCGAAGAACCAGCGCTCGTGGTACGACAATTCGAACGCCTACCGTCTCGGCTACCGGCCAGAGGACGATTCGGAGCCCCAGGCCGCCGCAGTCCTCGCCGCCGAAGCCGGCACCCTGAAGGACCCGATCGCCGAGCGCTACCAGGGCGGCACCTTCTGCGCCGACAACTACGACGCCCCCACCCCGCGCGATTAGGGCTTTGTTCATGCAAATCGGATGTCTCCTTCTTGTCATACCGGGCGATGAGGTTGGGCCGGAGAAATCAGCGACAAGATGAGTGACGCCCCTCCCCTTGCCCTCGAAATCCGCGGGCTTGCCAAGCGTTTCGAGCGGCCGGCCGTGGACGGGCTCGACCTCAGCGTGCCCGCCGGCGAATTCTATACGCTGCTCGGGCCTAACGGAGCCGGCAAGACGACGACCTTGCGCATGGTAACCGGGCTTTTGAAGCCCGACCGCGGCGGGATCGCGGTCTTTGGCGTCGATGCGCTGGCCGATCCCGTCGGCGCCAAGCGGATCATGGCCTGGGTCTCCGACGAGCCGATGATCTACGACAAGCTGACGCCGATGGAGTACCTCGACTTTGTCGCCGGGCTGTGGACCGTCGACGGCGCCTCGGCCGCGGCGCGGGCGGCCGGCCTCCTCAATGCGCTCGATCTGGCGGCGCATGCCGACGAGCGGTGCGAGAGCCTCTCCAAGGGGATGCGCCAGAAGGTGGCGCTCGCCGGTGCCCTGGTCCACGATCCGATGCTGATCATCCTCGACGAACCCTTCACCGGCCTCGATGCGGGCTCCGCGCGCCTCATCAAGGACATGCTGCGCGAGCGCGTCCACGCCGGCTGCTCGGTGGTGATGACGACCCATATCCTCGATGTCGCCGAGCGGATGGCCGACCGCATCGGCGTCATGGCCGACGGCCGCCTGATCGCCGAGGGCACGCTCGACGAATTGCGCCGCCTGGAGGGCGTTGGCCACGCCACCCTCGAAGACACCTTTCTCGCCCTCGTCGCCAAAAGCGCGGTCGAATGACCCAGCCCGGTTCGATCCTGTGGCTGGCGCGGCATGAAGTGCGACTGAGCTGGCGCGACTGGCTCTATCTGATAACCGGCGGGCATAGCCGGCGTGCGGTTACCGCGGGGATCGTCTTCATCGCCTTTATCCTGTTCCTGCACGGCCTGGCGTACCTGATGGTCGGGTCTTCCAGGATCCTCGGCGGCATGGCGGAAAAGGAGATGCTGGTGGTGATCACCGGCGCGCTCGCGATGTCGACCTCATTGATGCTGTCGCAGGCATTGGAATCGGTGACCCGCGGGTTCTACGCGCGGGGCGACCTCGAGCTGATCCTCGCATCGCCCGTCTCCGCCTGGCGGCTTTTCGCCGTCCGCATCATGGCGATGGCGGTCGCGGTCGGGGTCCAGGCGCTGGTCTTGGCCGCACCCTTCGTCAATGTGCTGGTGTGGCGGGGCGGCGCGCACTGGCTCGGCGCCTATGCGGTCACGGCCGCGCTGGCGATGGATGCGGTCGCGGTTTCGGTGGTGCTGACGGTCGCGCTCTTCCGCGCGATCGGCCCGCGGCGCACCCGGTTTGTCGCGCAGATCCTCGCGGCCATCATCGGCGCCGGCTTCGTCATCGCGGTCCAGTTTGCGGCGATCTCCGCGTTCGGGACGATGTCGCGGATGGCGGCGCTGCAATCGGGCGCGCTCGCCGCGATCGCCCCCGATGTCGGCAGCCCCCTGTGGTGGCCGGCCCGCGCCGTCCTCGGCGGGAAGCTGGCGCTGGCGGGCCTCGTCGGCCTCAGCGTCATCGCGATGGCCGCGACGATCGCCCGCTTTGCGCCGCGCTTTGGACCGCTCGTTCTGGCCGCGGGCGCCGTCGCCCAGGACACGACGCCGCGCAAGCGCCGGCCGGTGCGGTTCCATACTTCGGCGCCGATGCAGGCGCTGCGCCGCAAGGAGTGGATTTTGCTGGTGCGCGACCCGTGGCTGATGTCGCAGACGCTGATGCAGCTGCTCTATCTGCTGCCGGCCGCCTTCCTGTTGTCGCGCAGCTTTTATGATAGCGGCGGCACCTCCTCGCTCCTCGTGCCGATCCTCATCATGTCGGCCGGGCAATTGGGCGGGGGCTTGGCGTGGCTCGCCGTCTCCGGCGAAGACGCGCCCGAACTCGTCGCCTCGGCGCCGATATCGCGGGTCCGCATTCTGCGCGCCAAGGTCGAGGCGGTGCTCGGCGGGATCGCCATGATCTTCGCGCCGTTTGTCGTTGCGCTCGCGCTCTTTGCGCCGTTTGCCGCGATCGTCGCCTTGGGCGGCGTGATCATCGCGGCGGGGTCGTCGACAGCCATTCAATTCTGGTTTCGCACCCAGGCGCGGCGCTCGCTCTTCCGCCGCCGCCAGGTCTCCTCGCGCCTCGCCACCTTCTCGGAAGCCTTGTCCTCGACGGGCTGGGCCGGCACCGGCGCCCTCGCCGCGCTCGGCACCGGGCTCGCCATCATCCCCGGCCTCCTCGTTCTGATGATCCTCGGCGGCGCCTGGCTGATCAGCCCCGCCCGCAGCGACGCGGTGATCTAATCCGGCCAGCGGCGGTGCAGCCAGAACCATTGCTCGGGGCGCTCGCGGATCCAGGCTTCGAGAGTGCCGTTGACCGCCGCCATCAGCGCTGCGACATCGCCCGCGCGCTCGCCGCTCTTCGACAGCGGCAGCGGCGGGTGGATCGTCAGCCGGAAATGCGCGCCGCCCAGGCGCTCGACCCGCGCCGGCACTACCGCGCACTCGAACCGCAACGCGAGCAGCGCCAACGCCGGGGCGGTCATCGCCGGCCGGCCGAAAAACGGGACCGCGATCCCGTCGTTGAGCTTCTGGTCGACGAGGAGGGTCAGGTGCGCCCCGCGGCGCAGCGCCGCCAACGCCCGGCGCGAAGCGACCGCGCCCTTCGGGATGAACTCGCTCCCGGCGCCGCGAAACCCGGCGATCATGCGGTCGACCAGCCGGTTGTTGGCGGCGCGGTAAATCTGCGCGACATCGATCCCGTATTGGCCGGCGGCGAGTGCGGCGATCTCCCAATTGCCGAGATGCCCGCCAAAGATGATGACCGGCCGGCCGGCGGCGATGGCGCGGTCCAAATGCTCGATTCCGGCGGTCTCGACCCGCCCCTCCGGCGCGAACACCCGGATCTGTGGCAGATGCGGGTATTCGGCGGCGACCCGGCCGAGATTGTCCCACATGCCCTTGACGACCCGTTCCACTTCGGCCCCGGAAAGCCCGGGGAGCGCGGCCAAAAGGTTGCGCCGGGCGCGGTTCGAGATGCCGAGTTGGGGTCCGATATGGCGCGCCAGCCAGCCTCCCAACGACGAGGCGGCATCGATCGGCAGGGCCCGCATCGCGGCAAAGAACAGCGCCGCGCCGCCCGCCTCGATCCGTTCGCTCCAGCGTATCCGGGCGGGGGGCGCCTCAGGGCCGAGCCGCGCCTCGGCCGTCTCGTTGGTCGGGTCGGCGGTCGGGTCGATCGGGGGCCGGGCGTAGGACATCGGTGAGAAGATGCGCCACCGCCGCCCGGTCGCGCCAGCGTATCTCAACCTCAAGGACCCTGATCCCGTCGCGCATCAAGGGGGTGAGGCGCACCCAATCTTTCGCCGTCGTAACCAGTTGCGCGCCGGCCCGCGCCGCCTCGTCGCGCAGTCGGGCGATCTCCGAATCGTCATAGGGGTGATGGTCCGGGAAGGCATGCGCCGCAATGATTGTCGCTCCGAGGCGGAGCAGCGTTGCGGCGAATTTTTCGGGATGCCCGATCCCGGCAAACGCGACGACCGGCGCGCCGGCGAAGCGCACTTCCCGCGACCGGCTCCAGCGTGGCGCGCAAAATCGGACAACCCGCCTCCGCCACCCCAATCGGCGCGTCGCCTTCGCCGATGAGGACGATCGCATCGGCGCGGGCGAGCCCCGCTTCGACCGGTTCGCGCAACGGCCCGGCCGGGATCACCCGGCGGTTGCCGAAGCCATAGGCGGCATCGACGACAACGAGCGAGAGATCCTTGGCGACACCGGGGTTCTGAAACCCGTCATCCAGGAGGATCGCCGCAGCCCCGGCGGCGACGGCCTGGCGTACGCCCTCGGCGCGATTGCGCGCGACCCATGCGGGCGATGCGGCGGCGAGCAACAGCGCCTCGTCGCCGACCGCGGCGGCATCGTGCCGGCTCCTATCGACCCGCAGCGGGCCGGCCAGACGGCCGCCATAGCCCCGCGTCACGATGTGCGCAGCGACGCCCGACGCGGCAATCTCTGCGGCGAGCGCCAAGACCACCGGCGTCTTCCCGGCGCCGCCGGCGACCAGGTTGCCGACGCAGATCACTGGGACCGGCGCGCGATAGGGCCGCGCCACCGCGCGCCGCACTTTTCCCGCGGCATCCCATGCGGTGCCAAGCGGCGCCAACAGGCCGGCGACGAGCCCAGCCATCGGGCTCCTGTCGGCGTGCCAGAATTCAGGGGCGCGCATCAGCCCTGATGGGGTTGCTGGCGGGGCTGCTGGCGCGCCGCGCCGCCGCCGGCATCGGCGGGGTCAGGGCGGGGGCGAGCGCGTCGAGCCAGGGGGCGAAGCGGTCGAGCACGGCATCGAGCGCGCCGGTGCTCGCGGCGGCGATCCGCGCGCCCAATTCGGCGTGCCGGGCACGCTCGGCCGGGTCGGCGATGAGACGCGACACCGCGTCGGCGAGGCTCGCCGCATCGCCCACCGTCAGCGCCGCGCCGCCCTTATCGAGGGCGCCAGCCATCGCCGCGCAATTGGCCATGTCAGGCCCGTGCAGCACGGCGCAGTCGAGCCGCGCGGCCTCGAACGGATTGTGGCCGCCCTTCCGCACCAGCGAGCCGCCGATAAAGGCGATCCCCGCCAGCCGGAACAAGAGGCCGAGCTCGCCCAGCGTGTCGGCGAGATAGATGTCGGTGGCGGCGGCGATCGCCTCGCCCTGACTGCGCCGGGCGACACGCAAGCCCCGGGCGCGCAGCATCGCGGCGACGCCCGGGCCGCGCACCGGGTGACGCGGCGCGAGGATCGTCAGAAGCCCGGGATGGTCGCGCGCGATCCGGCCATGCGCCGCCGCGGCGATCTCTTCTTCACCGGAATGGGTGCTGGCGGCGAGCCACACCGGCCGGGCGCCAACCGCCTGGCGCAGCGCGTCGAGCGCCGCCGGATCGACGGCGAGCGGCGCCGCGGCAGCCTTCAAATCGCCGACGCTCGCTACCGGGGACGCGCCGAGCCGGCGAAACCGCTCCGCCTGCATCTCGTCCTGGGCAAGGCAAAGCGCGAAGGATTGGAGGACCGGCCGCACCAGCCCCGGCAACACCCGCCAGCGCGCCTGGGACCCGGCCGAGAGCCGCGCATTGGCCAGCAGCATCGGAATGCCGCGGCGGTGGATCGCCAACACCAGATTGGGCCACAGCTCGGATTCGACCCAGATTGCCAGATCAGGGTGCCAGTGATCGAGGAAGCGTTCGACCGCGCGCGGCAGATCGACCGGCACGAATTGATGGCGGGCGCGTGGCGGCAGGCGCCCATGCAGGAGAGCGGCGGCCGCGACCGTGCCGGTGGTAATCAGGACCTCGATCCCCGGGCGTTCGGCGAGGATCCGCTCGATCAGCGCCAAGACCGAACTCGCTTCGCCGACGCTTGCGGCATGCAGCCAGACCAATGGCAGCGGCAAACGCGGCGCGGAGGCGATGCCGAAGCGCTCGGGGAGGCGCTCGCCGTCCTCCTTGCCCTGCCGGCGCCGCGCGCTGAGGTAGAGCGCTGCGAGCGGTGTCGCGGCGGCAGTCAAGCTGCGGTAGAGCGCCGGCCAGGGGTTCATCGCTCGTCGCGGCCGCCATGCCGCGGCCCCTCTCCCGCACCGCGGGGGAGGGTGGCTGCGGGCGACGTGAGCCGAAGCCCGCGGGCTTGACCCGCGTGGCCGCGGCCAGGTGAGGGTGCCGGCAGCCGAAGACCCTCACCCTCCCACGCCTCTGGCGCGGGGCTATCTCGATGCCCGACGCGACGGTCGGCCTCGCGCGCGATCTCGTTCATTCGGGTTTCGACAAGGCGCCGCGCCGCTTCGAGCCCGTCCGCGTCCTGTTCGCGCGCGATTTCGATCGGTTCTCCCCACAAAAACGCGCCGCGGCCGAACGGCAAGGCGAGATGGAAGCGGTCCCAAGTCGGCAGTACCCGGCGGCGGCTGGTGGCGAAGACAATCGGCACGATCGGCGCGCCGCTGAGGCGGGCGAGATTGACGATCCCGCTGGTTGCCTGCATCGCCGGGCCGCGCGGCCCGTCGGGGGTGATGCCGACGCAATCGCCGGCCTCGAGCCGCTTCAGCATCAGGCGCAGGGCCGCCGACCCGCCGCGCCGGCTCGAGCCGGGGATCGAGTGCACCCCGAAATAGGTGACCGCGTCGGCGATGATCCTCCCGTCGCGATGCGCGGAAATCAGCATGTGCATCGGAGCCAGGCGCTGCCACGCCATCGGGATCATCAACAGGCGCCCGTGCCAGAAGGCAAGAATGAAGCCGCGTTCCTCCTCGCGCAGCCGGCGGGGCACTTCGCCCCCCTCGACCACCCAGCGGTTGGTGGCATAGACGAGGCGGATATAGAGATGAATGACCCAGCACGACAACAGATGCAGCGGGGCGCTGCGGAGCAGGCGCCGGCCCCAGCGTCCCACGGTTTTCATGGCCCGGGCGCCGCGACGGCAACCGGGGCGAGCTCGTGCTCCGCGGCAAACTGGGTTTCATAGAGCCGCGCGTAAAGGCCGCCCATCGCGAGCAGCTGGGCATGCCGGCCGGTTTCGGCGATCTGCCCGCGATCGAGGACGCAGATCAGGTCGGCGTCGATGATCGTCGACAGGCGATGGGCGATGACCACCGTCGTGCGTCCGCGCATCAACAGGCGCAGCGCCGCCTGGACCTGGCGTTCGGAGGCGCTGTCGAGCGCCGAGGTCGCTTCGTCGAGGAGGAGGATCGGAGCGTCCTTCAGCATCGCGCGGGCGATCGCCAGGCGCTGGCGCTGGCCGCCCGAGAGCCGGATGCCATGCTCGCCGACCAGCGTGTCGTAGCCTCGCGGCAATTCGCGGATGAAGCGGTCGGCGGCGGCGGCCATCGCGGCCGCTTCGATGTCGGCTTGCGGCGCACCGAACCGTCCATAGGCGATGTTGGCGCGCACGGTGTCGTCGAAGAGGCTGACTTCCTGCGACACCAGCGCAATCGCGCCGCGCAGCGAGGCAAGCGTGACCGCGCTGATTTCCTGGCCGTCGATCGCGATCGTGCCGCCATCGGCATCGTAAAACCGCGGGATCAGGTTGAGCACGGTTGATTTGCCGGCGCCCGACGGGCCGACCAGCGCAACGGTACTGCCGGCCGGGACGGTGAACGAAATGCCGTCGAGCGCCACGGTCCCGGGGTGATAGCCGAACCGCACCCCCTTGAACCGCACCTCCCCGCCGGTGATGCGCAACGGGCGCGCCCCCGACCGGTCGCGGATCGTCGGTTCGATGTCGAGAATCTCGAAGATGCGCTGCGCCGCGGCCAGCCCCTCCTGCAGCGAAGAATTGAGGACGGCAAGGCTCTTGACCGGTTGATAAGCGAGGAGGAGCGCGGTGATGAACGAGAAAAACGCTCCCGGCGTACGCGCGCCGATGATCACCTGATGGCCGCCGTAGAAGATCACCATCGCGATCGCGGCGCCGCCCAGCGCCTCCATCATCGGCGCGGCCCGGAGGCGCGTGCGATTGGCGCGATCGACCAGCCGGAAGATGCTTTCGAAGAGGCTGGCGGCGCGGCCCTCCTCATAATCCTCCATGCCATAGGCCTTGACGTGGCGCGCGCCCTGGAAGGTCTGACTCAACAGGGTGGTCAGCTGGCCCATCTCGACCTGGGTGTTGACCGACACGCGGCGCATCCGCCGGCCGATCCCGACGATCGGCCGGATCGCCAGCGGGAACGCGAAAAACGCGACGAGCGCGAGCGCCCAATCCTGATAAAACATCAGCGCCACGAGAAAGACGACGGTCAGTGCATCCTTGCCGATACCGGTCAGCACGTTGGCCGCCGCGCCGCGCAGGAGCGACACGTCGTTGACCAGCCGCGACATCAGGACGCCGCTTGGATGCGCGTTGAAATAGGCGAGGTCGGCGCGGATCAGCCGAGCGTAGAGCGCGGTCTGGACGTCGGTGATGACCCGCTGGCCGACGCGCGCCATCAGCACCGTTTCGAGGTAGTCGGCCATGCCCTTCGCGAGCGCGAGCCCGAGCGCGGCGCTGCCGAGGAGCCACAGTAACGACACATCGCGGGCGATGAAGATGCGGTCGAGCACCGGCTCCATCAGCCAGGCGCGTAACGCCGTGGCGCCGCCGGCGATCGCCATGCACACAAAGGCGAGTGCAATCCGGTGCGCATGACGCCAGATGAAGTCGCGCACCAGCCGGCGTATGAGCACCGACGAGCGTGCCCCGTTTTGCGGAATCGCTGAGTTATTGCGCATTGGCCCCGTCTCCAAGTGTTAAAGACGGGCACGGTGATTGGCAAGGCCACCGGTATCAGGCGCCGGCGACGGTCAGGTCGTCGATGCGCAGGGTCGGCGAATTGGCGCCGGTGCGAAATTCGAGGTCGCTCGCGGCAACGAGCCGGGCAAACATGTCGTTGAGGTTGCCGGCCACCGTCATCTCGCTGACCGGGAAGGCGATTTCGCCATTCTCGATCCAGAAGCCGGCGGCGCCGCGGCTGTAGTCGCCGGTCAGCCCGTTGACCCCCATCCCCATCAATTCGGTCACGTAAAAGCCGTTTTCGATGTCGGCCATCAGCGCTGCCGGGGTCATGGCTCCGGGCTCGATCCAGACATTGGTCGCCGAGGGCGAGGGGGGCGAGGCGGTGCCGCGCGAGGCGTGCCCGGTGGAATGGAGCCCGAGCTGGCGGGCCGAGCGCAAATCGAGGAGCCAAGTCGTTAAGACGCCCCGGTCGATGAGGGCGCGGCGCCGATTCGCGAGGCCCTCGGCGTCGAACGGCTTCGAGCGGTGGCCGCGGGGGCGGTGCGGGTCTTCGATGAGGGTGATCGCTTCGGGAAAGATCCGCTGACCGAGTTTGTCTTTGAGGAAGCTCGTGCCGCGGGCGATCGACGGCCCGGAGATGGCGCCGAGGAGATGCGAGAGGAAGCTGCGCGCGACGCGCGGGTCGAACACCACCGGAACCCGGCCGGTCGGCATTTTTCGCGCGCCCAGGCGCTTGACCGCGCGCTCTGCTGCGTTCCTACCGACGTCCGCCGGGTCGCGCAGATCGGCAGCGTAGACGGCGCTGGCGAAATCGTAATCGCGTTCCATCTGCGAGCCGGAGCCGCCGATCACCGAAACGCTGACCCCGACGCTCGACCCGGCGTAGGAGCCGGCAAAGCCGTTGGATGCGGCGAGCGCGATGCGCGAACGGCCCCAGCCGGCTTCCGCCCCCTCGGAATTGGTGATCCCGGCAACCGCCAACGCCGCGTCTTCGGCCGCTCGCGCCCGTTCGATCAATTGTTCGGCGCTCGGCTCCTCGGGGTCGAGCATGTCGAGGCTGGGCCACGCGCGGGCGATCTCAGCGGGATCGGCAAGCCCGCAGAACGGATCCTCGGGCACCGCCTTCGCCATCGCCAGGGTGCGCTCGACGAGTTCGGCGAGCATCCTGGGCGAGCGGTCGCTCGACGACACCATCGCCTGGCGCTTACCGACCAGCACCCGGAGCCCCAGATCCTGGCCTTCCGAGCGCTCCAGCTTCTCGGTCTTGCCGAGCCGGCGCGCGTGCGACAGCGAGATCCCCTCGACCAGCACCGCATCGGCGGCATCGGCGCCGGCTTTTTTGGCGCGGGCGATGAGATCCTGCAAGAAGTCGATGTCGTCGGCCGCTTCCTTGGTGATTTTGCTGGATCGGTCATACCGCCGACCCAGAAGTTGAAGATCGAACGAGGCCGTAAGCAGGGCGACTGAGCCGGGCTGGTTAAATCCCCCGGTCCCGGCCTCGGGGGATCTGACCCATATTCCATCCATCACTGCCTCACCGCCTATCCCATGGTGAGTGCTTTCCAGATCGGGCGGCCGCTTCCCGGCAGTCCGTAATCGGCCCATTTCCTGGTGACTTCGGCGATGATTTGGTCGGTCATGCGGATCGGCCGGCCCCATTCGCGCCTGGTCTCGGGCGGCATCTTGGTCGTCGCGTCGAGGCCGATCTTGCCGCCGAGCCCGGATTCCGGCGAGGCGAAGTCGAGATAGTCGATCGGCGTATTCTCAATCAGCGTCACGTCGCGCACCGGGTCCATACGGGTCGAGACCGCCCACATCACATCCTTCCAGTCGCGCACATTGATGTCGGCGTCGACGACGATGACGAATTTGGTATAGATGAACTGCCGCAGAAACGACCAGATCGCCATCATCACCCGTTTTGCCTGACCGGGATAGGTCTTGCGGATGGCGACGATGGCGATGCGGTAGGAGCAGCCCTCGGGCGGCAGCCAGAAATCGGCGATTTCCGGGAATTGCTGCTGCAACAGCGGCACGAACACCTCGTTGAGGGCCTCGCCCAGCACCGACGGCTCGTCGGGCGGCCGGCCGGTAAAGGTCGAAAGGTAGATCGGGTCCCGCCGCATCGTCATCGCCGAGAGGCGGAACACCGGGAATTCTTCGACCGCGTTGTAATAGCCGGTGTGGTCGCCGTAGGGGCCTTCCTCGCCATATTCATCGAGCGCCACATGACCCTCGAGGACGATTTCCGCCTCGGCCGGGACCTTCAACGGCACGGTCTTGCACTGGACGAGATCGAGCCGCTTGCCCCGCAGAAGGCCGGCGAACTGGTACTCAGAAAGGGTATCGGGGACCGGGGTCACCGCGGCGATGATCGTGCCGGGGTCGGCGCCGATGACGACGGCGGCGGGCAACGGCTCGGCGCGCGCTTCGCGCCAGCGCTGGTGATGCTGCGCCCCGCCGCGATGCCTCAGCCAGCGCATCAAAGTGGTGTCGCGGCCCAACACCTGCATCCGGTAGATGCCGAGGTTGAAGCCGTCCTCGCGCGCGGCGCTCGGGCCTTTGGTCACGACCAGCGGCCAGGTGATCAACGGCGCCGGCTCGTCCGGCCAGCAGGTCTGTATCGGCAGGAGCCCGAGATCGATCTCGCCGCCCTTCAGCACGATCTCCTGGCACGGCGCGGCGTGGACGGTACGCGGCCGCATCGCCATCACCGTCTTCAACAAGGGCAGCAGCTCCAAGGCCTCGCGCCAGCCGCCCGGCGGCTCAGGTTGCTTCAAAAACGCCAGCGTCTCGCCGATCTCGCGCAATTGATCGGGCTCGCGATCCATCCCCCAGGCGACCCGCTCGACGGTGCCGAACAGATTGACCAAGACCGGCATCGCGATCGCGCTTGCCCCGTCGCGCACGACGTTCTCGAACAGCACCGCCGGGCCGCCTTCGGCGAGGAGACGGGTCTGGATCTCGGTCATCTCGAGGAACGGCGACACCGGCGCCGCGACCCGCGTGAGCCGCCCGCTCGTTTCGAGCCGGGCGATGAAGTCGCGCAGGCTGGCGTAAGGCATGGCCCGCTATATAGGCGCCCGGCGCCGGCTTGGCGAGCGCATCGGCGGGTCCGCTGCAGCTACTTCGCCGTTGCCGGAACAACCGCCGGCTCGCCCTCGCGGCTGACGTTGGCCTCTAGGAGGACGAGCGGCGCGGCGCCGGGATTGGCCCATTGGTGGACCCAGCCAAAGCCCTCGATCAGCGGCGTTTCAGCCGGCAGCGTTTCGGTTTTGCCGTCCGCCGTCACCGCGCCGGTGCCCGAGAGGATGTAATCGAGCGCGGCGCCGGAGCGGGATTCGGGCGGGCCCGCCGGCGTCGCTATCGGGAGGGCCACGCGGCTAAGGCTGAATTCGTAGGGTCCGGCCTGCAGACCCAGCAACGGGTCGGGGGTGCGAAGCAGCTCCTCCGTGGACGCCGGTCGGTCGAATATCGGCCAGCGCTCGTTGGGACGGGCGGTCAGGATAAACAACAGGAGCTCCGATGGCTCGGATTGGCCGGCGCTGATCGTCACCGCCTGGCCCGCCGCGATGAAGGCCCCGGCACCCTCGGCGAGGGGTTGGGCGGCGCCGCTGCCGAGATCGATCGCCGCCGCGCCCGACAAATCGTAGAACAGCGAGCTCGACCCGTCATACGGTGCGTGCTGCCCGGCCGGCAGGTGGATCCGGTACAGCCTGAGAAAGAGCGGCTGGTCGATGACGCTGGCGAGGTGCCCGGCGGCGAGCCGGGTCGCGGCCGGGCTCGCCGTTCGGGGTTGCGCGACCGCCTGCGCTGCACCGAAGGCGACGGCGAGGGCAAGCGCGAGAGAGCAATTTATCCGCATGCGATCAGCGTCCCATGCTCGATCACTCGCTTGCCGCCGGTGCAGCCGCCAGGGCCGGGCGCGACCGCAACAGCCAGAGCGAGAGAAAGGCGGCAAGGCTGAGCCCGGCCGAGACGAGAATCGCGAAAATCCCGATCCCGTCGAGCAAGAGGCCGAAGACGAATGGCGCGGTGGCCAGCGCGATGCGCGCCGGGGCGGCGAGGATGCCGGTGCGCAGCCCGTAGCCGATGGGACCGAAAATTGCCAGCGGAAGCGTCCCCCGGGCGATCGTGACGAGGCCGTTGCCGGCGCCGTGCAACAGCGCGAAGAGGGCGATTCCGGCAGGGCCGAAGACCCCAAGCGCGGTGGCGCCGAGCGGGTGCATCAGCGCCGCGATCCGGCCCGACCAGAGCGGGTGGACCGCCCGAAAGAGGCTGAACTCGACGAGGCGCGCGGCGACCTGGGCCGGTCCGACCAGCGCCCCGGCGGCAATCGCCGTGGTTTCGCTGGCGCCCGCGATCTCGAGAAAGCGCGGGAGGTGGGCCGCCATCGCGCCGGTGACAAACGCGGTCGCGCAAAAATAGACGGCGAGGATCGGCATTGCGCCGCGCGGCGGCTCGGTCTCGATAATCCCCTCGCGCTCCCTCTGCCCAGGCGCGAAGAGCGGCGGCGCCGGCGGGATGATCCACCAGTTGAGCGGCAGCGCCGCGAACAGGTTGAGCCCGGCCCAGACGAGGCAGGCCTCGCGCCAGCCAAAGCCGTGCTCCAACCACGCCGAGACCGGCCAGCCGACGGTGCTGGCAAACCCGGCGATGAGGGTGATCCCGGTGATGGGCGCGCGCGCGTCGCGGCCGTAGAGCCGGGTCAACGTCGCGAAAGCCGGGTCGTAGAGGCCGATCGCCATGCCGATGCCGAGGATGAACCACGCAACCGTCAGGCTGACGACGCCCTGCGCCAGGCCGAGCGCGGCGAGCCCGATCGCCAGCACCAGGTTCGAGGCGGCCAGGATCGCGCGCCCGCCATGGTCGTCGATCAGCCGTCCGACGTACGGGCTGATCGCCGCACCGAGCAGAAGCGAACCGGAGAAGATGCCGAAAAAGACGCTGGCCTTAATATCGAGCGCCGCCGCGATCGGGGTGCCGAGGATCGCCGGCAGATAGTAGCTCGATGCCCAGGCCAACGTCTGGGTGGTGCCGAGCGCGGCGACGACGATCGTCTTGTTAGGGGTCAGCGCCGTCTCCCTCAGCGCGGCAGGACGCGCCACACAAAGGCGTCGCACCGCTCGCGTCCTTCAAGCTCCTTATCGGTCGGCACATCGTAGCGCGCCATCTCGCACAAGCCGACCCCCGGCAGATAGGCCCGCCCGGGATCGCCGAGGAGGACCCGGCTGCCCCGTCCGGCGAGGCGGCGCAGCCACCTGAGCGCGCGTTCCGCCATTGGCTGTTCGTAGCAGATGTCGCCCGCCGTGACCGCCTTCCAGAACCGCTTGTCGCCCCCGTTGGCGCCCCCGAGGAGGTCCTCGGTCAGCACCTCGATCGCAACACCGTTGAGGACCGCATTGGCGGCGATCGCGGCGGCGGCGAACGGATCGATCTCGGCCGCGGTGACGCGCGCCGCGCCGGCCTTGGCGGCGGCGATCGCAACGAGCCCCGAGCCGGCGCCGAAATCGAGCACCTCGCGGCCGGCCACCATTTGCGGGTGATCGAGAAGATAGCGGGCGACGGCCTGGCCGCCAGCCCAGGCGAAGGCCCAGAACGGCGGCGGCAGGCCGTTGCGGGCAAGGGTCTCCTCGGTCGCCTGCCAGATCGGGGTCACCTCAGAGGCGAGGTGGAGGCGGATCTCCGGCACCAGCGGCGGCGCGGCGACCGCTGTGTTATCCCGAATGAAGAGCGCCGGATCCATCGGCACTGGGGCTCAGTTGAAATGCCCGGCGACGATGCCGGCGAAAATCAGCCATCCGACCCAGCGGTTCGAGCGGAACTTGGCTAGACAATCGGCCGGGTTGCCGGTCGCGACCCATTGCGCCTGCCACCACAGCTGCACGGCGGCGGCGGCGAGCGCGAAGCGAAACGGCCGCCCCAGCCCGGCCGCGCCGCCCGCTATGGCCCACAGCGCGGCGGCCCCGCCGTAAAACACGAACAGCCACGGCCGGGTCCGCTCCCCGAGGGCGAGGGCCGAGGATCTGACGCCGATCCGCGCGTCGTCCTCCTTGTCCTGATGGGCGTAGATCGTGTCGTAGCCGATCGTCCACAGGATGCCGCCGAGGTAGAGGAGGATGGGCGGCCACGCGAGCCGGCCCGTGACCGCGGTCCAGCCGAGGAGCGCACCCCAGTTGAAGTTGAGGCCGAGAAAGACCTGCGGCCACCAGGTGATCCGCTTCATGAAGGGATAGGTGGCGATGAGCCCGAGGACGGCGATCCCGAGGAGGATGCTGGCGCGGTTGAGGCCGAAGAGGATCGCGGCGCCGAGCGCCAGCTGCCCGAGCATGAAAAGGGCCGCCCGCGTCACGCTCACCCGTCCGCTCGCCAGCGGCCTGAGGCGCGTGCGCGCAACCTTGCCGTCATACTCGCGGTCAACGATGTCGTTGAGGGTGCAGCCGGCGCCGCGCATCACCACCGCGCCGAGCGCGAACAGCGCCAGCAGCACCGGGTCGGGCCAGCCGGGGGTGGCGAGCGCGATCCCCCACCAGGCGGGAAACAATAACAGCCACGTGCCGATCGGGCGATCGAGCCGGGCGAGCCGCGCATAGGGCTCGGCCCACCCCGGCAGCCAGCGCTCCACCCAATCGCCGGGGTGGATGTCGGTGGGATCGGAAATCCCCCACCCTCCGACGTCTCCGGCGCGAGTCCCTCCCTCCCCCGTGATCCCCGGGTCAAGCCCGGGGAGGGGAGGGGTGGGGTGGGGGCTTCCCGGGCTCACTCCGGCGCCGAAGCTTGGCTATCGGCTCAGTTCGTAGCTCTTGCCGGGCTCGGGGATCAGCACCTTGACGGGGAGCTTGGCCGCCTTGACAGCAGCGGCGACCTCGGCTGGGGTGGTGCCGCCCGGCGGCACCTGCAAGCGATTGTGGTGCGGTATGATCGTCTTCAGATTGGGATTGCCGGTCCGCAGCATCCGGATCTCCTCGACGAGGTCCTGCGGGTCCCTTCCGGCCGACATCTGAAGGATCGCGACATCCGGCTTGTACAGGCGGCCCCACATCGTCATCTCGAGGGTCGGCGCGGTCGAGCCGGCGAAATAAACGCTGAGCCCGTTCTCGAACTTGATCATGAATCCCATCGCCGGGCCGCCATCGAGCTTGTCGCGGGTCCCCGAGCCGTGGAACGAGGGGATATTGCGGACCAAGATGTCGCCTATCTTGTTCCAATCGCCGGGTTCCGAGCGCAGCACCTGCTCGAGCGGCACCTTGCGCGGCTCGAACCAGACATTGTACATCTCCCAGGTAGTGACGATCTTGGCACCGGTGGCGAGGGCGATTTCGGCGGCCGATCCGACCTCGTCGCCATGGCCGTCGGCAACGACGATGACGTCGACTTTGGGGAAATCGGCGACCTGGACCTTACTGTCCGGGTTGGTCACGAACGGATTGGTCAGCACGATCTTGCCGGTCGGCGAGGTCAACCGAAAAATCGACCAGGAGAACCATTCGAGCTTCACCGAAGAGCTGGCGGCGAACGCGGAAGTGGGCCACGCAAGGCACATCGATACGAGGATCGCACCACTCAACATTCGCCAAGTGCGCGGCTTTGCCATCGCGTATCCTCCTGGTGATCGCCGAGTGACAGGAATACCTCGCCGATTTGGCGAAATGTAGCGGCAAGCCGGCGCGACCGCGAGGCCGATCATCGGGTCGGCTCGCGCCAGGCGTTTCGGCGGTGTCGCGAATGCCCTAATCTCCTGCGGTGCCGCAGCAGGAAGGTGGCTCTCCTGTCAGTACGTCCAGCGACCCGTCTCTACATCCCGGAAGGGCTGGCTGCCGGCGCCGTGATCGAGCTCGACGGCGCGCAGGCGCACCGGATGCGCAACGTGTTGCGGCTCGGCCCCGACGCGCCGGTTGCGGCGTTCAACGCGGCCGAAGGCGAATTTCTGTGCCGGATTGGCGAAGTTGGCAAGAAAGGAGCCCGCGTGACGGTTGAGCGACAAATGCGCGCGGCGACGCCCGAGCCCGATCTGTGGCTGTTGTTCGCGCCGCTGAAGCGCACCCGGCTCGATTGGCTGGTTGAGAAGGCGACCGAACTCGGCGCCGGCCGGCTCGCGGCGGTGTGGACGGCGCGCACCCAGCCAGGGCGGATCAACCTGGAGCGGCTCCGTGCGCTGGCGGTCGCCGCGGCCGAGCAGAGCGAACGCCTGTCGGTGCCGCAGTTGGTCGCCCCCGAGCCGCTCGACCGGGTGCTCGCCGCCTGGCCCGCCGGACGGCGCCTCGTCGTGTGCGATGAGAGCGGCCTCGGCCCGCCAATCGCCGACGCGCTCGCCGGGTTTCCCGCGGACGCGTCAGCCGCGCTCTTTGTCGGCCCGGAAGGCGGCTTTACCGACTCGGAGCTTGACGCTCTCGGCAAACTTCCCATTGTTACTCGGGTCGGGCTCGGCCCGAGAGTGCTGCGCGCCGAGACCGCCGTTCTCGCCGCCCTGGCGGTTTTTCAGGCGATTGCCGGGGATTGGCGCCGCCGCCGGATGCGGTGAGGCACACCGCCTCGCGGCCCATTGGGGGAGTTAATCAAGCCGTATGTCCGGGCCGTCGGGTGTAGCAGGACCGCCGATCACCAGTAAGCGGCAGCTCGTCGAGTATCATGAGGCCGGCAATAAGCCGCCCCCGGCCTGGCGGGTCGGCACCGAGCACGAAAAATTCGTGTTTCGCCGCAACGATCTGACCCGGGTTGCCTATGAGGGGCCGGACGGGATCGGCGCGCTCCTCCAGGGCATGACGCGGTTCGGCTGGAAGCCCGTCACCGAGAAGGGCAACATCATCGCCCTCGCAAACGACGCCCAATGTTCGATCACCCTCGAACCCGGCGGACAATTCGAACTGAGTGGCGCGCCACTCGAAACGATCCACCAGACCTGCGATGAAGTGCACGAACACCTGCGCCAGGTGCGCGAGGTGTGCGACGAACTGGGGCTCGGCATGATCGGGCTCGGCTTCGACCCGAAATCGCGGCGGGACGAAGTGCCGTGGATGCCCAAGGGCCGCTATCGGATCATGCGCGACTACATGCCGAAAAAGGGCCGGCTCGGCCTCGACATGATGCTGCGCACCTGTACCGTCCAGGCCAATCTCGATTACCAATCCGAAGCCGACATGGTGAAGAAGTTTCGCACCAGCCTCGCGCTGCAGCCGTTGACCGTGGCGCTCTTCGCCAACTCGCCCTTTGTCGAAGCGAAGCCGTCGGGCTACCTCAGCTACCGCAGCCTGGTATGGACCGATACCGATCCCGACCGCTGCGGCACTTTGCCGTTCGTCTTCGAGGACGGGTTCGGGTTCGAACGCTACGTCGACTACATCCTCGACATGCCGATGTATTTTGTCTATCGCGCCGGGACCTACATCGACGCCAGCGGGCAATCGTTTCGCGACTTCATGGCGGGAAAGCTCCCGGCATTGCCGGGCGAACTGCCGCTGATAGGCGACTGGGCCGACCATTTGACGACCGCCTTTCCCGAAGTTCGCCTCAAGCAATATCTCGAGATGCGCGGCGCCGATGGCGGCCCGTGGCGGCGCCTGTGCGCGCTGCCGGCGCTGTGGGTCGGGCTCCTCTATGACACAGCCGCGCTCGACGCAGCCGCGGAACTCGTCGCCGACTGGACGGCCGAGGAGCGCGCGGCGATGCGGGTTGACGTGCCGCGGCTCGGCCTCGACACCCCGCACCGCAGCCGCACCTTTCGCGACATTGCGCTCGAGGTGCTGGAAATCGCCCGCGACGGGCTGCACCGCCGCGCCCGACGCGACCAGTGCGGCGACGATGAGACGCACTATCTCGATACCCTCTTCTCGATCGCCGGCGGCGGGCGTACCCCGGCCGAGGAACTGATCGAGGATTACAGAACGCGCTGGGGCGGCCGGATCGAGCCGGCCTACAGCGAGCAGGCGTATTAGATCGTCGTCCAATGAGCGCGGGGCCTGAGGGCGAGCTCTTTCCCGCGCCCCTTCCCGAGCGCGCGATCGGCGAGCTGTTCCCCCCGCCCGAACCGAAAGAACTGGAGCGCGGCACCGGGATCCTGCCGTCGCAATTGTTGCGCGACGCGATCGAGCGCACCCGTGAGATCCAGTCCCTGGAGCCGATCGAGGACGATCAGATCCAGCCGTCGAGCCTCGATCTGCGCCTGGGCGAGGTTGCCCACCGGGTCCGCGCGAGCTTTCTGCCTGGCCGCGAGCGCACCGTTGCCGAGGGGCTGCGGGCGCTGACGCTGCACAGCCTCGACTTGCGCGAGGGCGCCGTTCTCGAGCGCGATTGCATCTATATCGTCCCGCTCCTCGAGCATCTGGCGCTGCGCTACCGCACCTCGGGCTCGGCCAACCCGAAAAGCTCGACCGGGCGCCTCAACATTTTCGCCCGGGTCATCACCGATCACGGCACCGAGTTCGATCAGGTCCGCTCGAACTACGCGGGGCCGCTCTATGCCGAACTGTCGCCCCGATCCTTCAGCGTCATGGTGCGCAAGGGCTCGCGCCTCGTGCAGCTTCGCGTGCGGCGTGGCCGGCCGACCTCGAGCAACGCCGCGCTGCGCCGGCTCCACGAAGAGATCGGCTTTACCGTCGTCCCGCCGGGTTCGCCAATCCAGCGGGAACTCCTCGAAGGCGGCCTCGCGGTTACCGTCGACGTTGTCGGCGAGCACGGCAGCGGCTTTGTCGGCTACAAGGCCAGAAAGCATGCCCCGGTGATCGATGTTGACCGCATCTACTATTACGAGGTTGGCGATTTCTGGGACCCGGTGTTTACTCGGCGCGGCGAGGGCATCATCCTCGATCCCGACGATTTCTATATCCTCGCCTCGCGCGAGCCGGTGGCGGTGCCGGCCGACCAGGCGGCGGAGATGCTGGCCTACGACACGCTGGTCGGCGAATTCCGCGTCCATTATGCGGGGTTCTTCGATCCCGGCTTCGGCATGGAAGAGACCGGCGGGGCCGGCAGCCGCGCCGTCCTCGAAGTCCGCTCGCACGAGGTCCCGTTTCTGATCGAACACGGGCAGATCATCGGCCGCCTCGTCTATGAGCGGCTGATCACCCGGCCCGACCGGCTTTATGGCGGCGCGATCGGCTCATCCTACCAAAGCCAAGGCCTCGCGCTCTCCAAGCACTTCAAGAAGCCGCCGGGGTGACCCCCCACAGACCCCGCAGCCGGCCGCGGTGGCGCAACAGCCAATAGAGGCTGATCAGCGTGTGGGCGCTGTCGATCTGGCCGTGATCGAGCATCGTCTCGATTTCGGCAATCGTCTTGACGACGATCCGGATGTCCTCCTGCTCGGCGGCGAGCCCATAGATCCCGCCGGCGCCGCGGCAATCGACCCGGCCGCAAAATAGATGGACCGCTTCGTCATAGCTGCCGCATGCCGGCAGCATGGTCTGGATCGGCACGAGCGGGCCGATGGGGTCGAGATTGGCTTCTTCCTTCGCCTCGCGCCGGGCGACTTCCGCGGGGCTCTCGTCGCGATCGATGAGGCCGGCCACCGCCTCGACCTGCCAGGGTGAGCGACCGCCATAGAGCGCGGCGATGCGGAATTGCTCGACGAGAACGACGCTGTCGCGCTCGGGGTCGTAGAGGAGGACCGCGGCGGCGGCACCCCGCCGCACCACGTCGAACACCCGCTCCCCGCTCCAGCCGCCCTCAAACAGGCGATGGCGGAAGCGTACCACTTCAACCGACAAATGGCGGGCAAAGCCAACCTCGGCGCCGAGGATCTCGACATCGGGGTGCGCCGGCGCGCTCGCCAGTGCGCTGCGTTTTGCGGTCATCGCGCCTCCGCGGGTTTAGCTAGGACACAATCGGCGCATCGAGCAACCGGTCGGGCGCGGTGCTCTCGATCTCGATGACCCACAGATCGGGGTCGCGGCCGCGCTGCCGGGCGATGTAGGCGTCGGCCTCGGCGTCGGACACCGGGGCCGGGCCGGTCGCGCGCATCCATACCGCGGCCCCATCGGCCCGGCGTGCCTGCGCCAGCACCGTGTTGTCGCCCTCGCGCCCGCTCAGTTTCAGGAGGATCGCCCCGGCGTCGCCGTCACCCTTCGCCACCACGGCGACCGCGACCGCGGCAAGATCGCAGCGGCGGATCAGCGCCTGCACCCAGATCCCGCTTTTGAGCCGAGGTTCCATTGGCGTGCGGCGCTCAGAGCCGCGACAGCCGCTCGATGCCGGCGATGTCGCGGTCGCGATAGATCGCCACCAGATCGCGCTGGCCCAACAGCACGTAGGTGGTGTTGCCCTCGCCGCACACCAGTTCGGCCACCGGATAGTCCGGCTGCAACAATAAGTGCGTCAGCTTGCCTGTGACATCGGGCTGCCGCGGCGCCAGCGCGATCAGCGCCTCGCGGCTTTTGCGGGCGTAGTCGAAACGGAACTCGCCGTCGCAGGAATCCGCCGCCATCACCGTCGCCGCGGCATCCGGCGGGCGGAGCACGACGGTGTCGTCGCGAAAGGCGATCTGCTGGCGCTCGACGGTCGTCCAGGCGCCGGCGAACGGGTTGGCCGGAGGAGGCGGCTCGGGCGTGGCGCAGCCGATCGGCAGCGCCGCGACAAAGGCCAGCACGATCAGCCTCGGCATCGATCTGTGAAGAACCCTCATCGCCACGCTCGATCCACGGGGTGTGCCATGCTTCCTATGTATCCGTTATTCCCGCGGACGCGGGAAGTTGGATTCGCGCTCGTCGCCCGAGGGTTACCAGAGGCGGGTCGCGGCCGGCGCCGAACCCCTATTCCCGCTTGCGCCGGAACGACAACCGGGGGATAGCAGGCGACGCCAACGACACCCGGGGAGGATCGGCGATGAAACTGGTGCTGTTCGAGCGCGCGGACCACGGCGAACCGACGCCCGGGATTTTGACCGAACGCGGCGTCGTCGATATTTCGGGCGCGGTCGCCCGGCGCTACACGCCGCAGCTGACGATGGTGGGCATCATCGACGGCTTCGCCGAATTGCGTCCGGCGCTCGATAAGCTGGCAAGCGACGGCGCCGCCCTCCCGCTGGATACGGTGCGCCTGCGGCCGCCGTTGCCGCGGCCGGGCAAGATCCTCTGCTGCATCGGCAACTACTGGGAGCATGCGCAGCGCGAGCCGCGCGCGCTCAACATGTTCATGAAGAACCCCGAGGCGGTCGTCGGCCCGGGCGACACGATCATGCTGCCCGAGTTGACCGAGCCCTGGATCTTCATGCACGAAGCCGAGCTCGCGATCGTCATCAAGGGGCCGGCGAAAAAGGTGAGCAGGGAGGATTGGCGGGGCGCGGTCTTCGGCTATACCGGGCTCATCGACGTCTCGGCACGCGGCGAGGGCCGGCGCACCTGGAAGGCCGGCAGCTGGCTCGGCAAATCCTTCGACACCTTCGCCCCGATCGGTCCCTGCATCACCACGGCCGACGAGATCCCCGACCCCAACAATATCGTCGTGCGCTTCTGGGACGACGGACAGTTGCGCCACAATTACAACACCGACGACATGGAGCACCGGGTTCCCGAGCTCGTCGAGTTCGCCTCCTCGATCATGACCCTGAACTCGGGTGACCTGATCGCCTGCGGCACCAATCACGAGGGCCTCGGCGCCTTGCAGGACGGCGAGAACGTTGAGATCGAGGTCGAGCGCGTCGGCCGGATGCGCCTCAACGTCGTCGATCCGTTGAAGCGCAGCTGGGAGAAGGGCGTCTATATGGGCGCCGATTCAACGAACCCCGAAGCCGTCCGCCGCCACCGCCCGCAGGGCTGACCGAGCACCCAATCCTGGCCCCACCCTTCCCTCCCCCGCAAGCGGGGGAGGGAAGGGTGGGGGCACTTGCCGCTCCTATCCCCTCGGTGCTTCTCCCGCCGGGTGGCCATGGATGTGGACGCGCTGCCCACCGGCTTCTTCGAGGATACGCACGGCGCGCAATTCGATTTCCGAATCGGCGCAGCGCACCCATAACAGGGCCGCGCCGGCGGCGAGCGCGGCGGCGAACTGTTCGCGGTGCGGCGCGGCGGCATAATCGTCGAACAGCTGCTTCAGCGCCGCGCCGCCGAGCCCGGCGGCGAGGAGGGCCGCGAGCGTCGCGGCGATCGGGCCGCCCGAAATGAGGATGATACCGGCGACGGTCAACGGCGCGATGTAGGTGATCTCGTCGCTCAGCCCCGCGGCGATCAGACCACCCGGCTTCTCGGCGGCCGTGCTCAGCCCCTCGTGCGAGGCCAGCACCGACAGATCGCTCGGCGCGAAACCGGCCGCCAGCAGCGCCGCAACGGCGCCCTGAAAATGCTTGCGGTCGGGGAACGAGGCGACCGCTTCACGGATCACCGGAAAGGCCGAGGGGGCTGGGCTCATCGCGATCATCCGTTGCGTGTTCTGTTCCCCTCCATGGTAACGTCGAAACCGGCTTTCCTCTCCCACGATCTTTTCCGATCCCCCGCCCGCGCGCCGATGACCGCAGAGCCCTCCCGCGATTCGCCCCTGCCGCACGCGGCAGCATCGCCGGTCATGGCGCAGTATCACGAGATCAAGGCCGCCCATCCCGGGTGTCTCCTGTTTTTCCGGATGGGCGATTTCTTCGAATTGTTCTTCGAGGACGCGCAGGCCGCCGCGTCGGCGCTCGACATCGCGCTAACCAAGCGCGGCCGGCATGACGGCGCCGACATCCCGATGTGCGGGGTGCCGGTGCATACCGCCGATTCCTATCTGGCACGCCTCATCCGCGCCGGGTTCAAGGTGGCGATCTGCGAGCAGATCGAGGACCCGGCCGAAGCCCGGCGGCGTGGCGGGAAGGCGGTGGTAAAGCGCGCCGTGGTGCGCGTGGTCACCGCCGGCACGCTGACCGAGGACGGGCTGCTCGATGCGCGCCGCAACAACTACCTCGCGGGGATCGCCGAAGTTGGCGGCGAATTGGGGTTGGCATGGCTCGATCTGTCGACCGGGGCCTTCTCGCTTGCGCCGAGCGCAGAAGCATCGCTCGCCGCCGATCTGGCGCGCATCATGCCGGGCGAAATCCTCCTCCCCGAGCGGCTGCTGGCGCGCTCTTCGCTCAACGAACTGTTCGGCGACTGGAAGGGGGCCTTGACCCCGCTCGCCGACCCGCGCTTCGACAGCGAGGCGGCGCGCCGCCGGCTCGAAGGCTTTTACGGCGTCAAGGCATTGGACGGGTTCGGTCATTTCGGCCGGGCCGAGATCGCTGCGGCCGGGGCGCTCGTCGATTATGTCGCGCTGACCCAGCAAGCCGGCGGGCACGGCCGCGCTCCGCATCTCGCGCCGCCCGTTCGCGTGGCGCCCGAGGCGGTCATGCAGATCGACGCCGCCACCCGACGCAACCTCGAACTGGCGACGACCCTCTCGGGCGAGCGCCGCGGCAGCCTCATCGCCACGATCGACCGCACGCTGACCGGACCCGGTGCGCGGCTCCTGGCCGAGCAGCTTGCCGCCCCGTTGACCGCACCCGACGCGATCGGTGCGCGGCTCGACGCCGTGCAATTCTTTCTCGACCGCGCCGACCAGCGCGCGGCGTTGGGTCAGCGCCTGCGCCGCTGCCCCGACATCGAGCGCGCCCTCACCCGCCTCAGCCTCGGGCGCGGCGGCCCGCGCGACCTCGCCGCGTTGCGCGACGGGCTTGGTCAGACCGCACTCATTCGCGGCATTCTGCTGGCGCCCGGTCTGGTGCCGCTGCCCGCGCTGTTGGCGCGCGCCGAAGCGGGGCTCGGCGACCATGGCGCCGTCGTCGACCGCCTCCAGCGCGCGCTCGCCGCCGAGCTGCCGCTCGTCGCCCGCGACGGCGGGTTTATCGCAACGCACTACGCGCCCGAGCTCGACCAGTTGCGCGAATTGCGCGACGAGAGCCGGCGCACGATCGCCGCCCTCCAGGCGCGCTATGCCGAGGCGACCGGGGTCGCCTCCTTACGCATCCGCCACAACAACGTCATCGGCTATTACATCGAGGTGTCGGCGGCGAACGTCGAAAGGCTCGGGGGCACGCTTGGGCCCGACTTCATCCACCGCCAGACGATGGCCGGGGCGCTGCGCTACACCACGGTCGAACTCGGGGAGCTGGCGAGCAAGATCGCCAGCGCCGCCGACCGCGCGCTCGCCCTCGAATTGCGCCTGTTCGACGACCTCACCGGCGAGATCATCGCCGGCCGCCCTGAGATCGCCGCCGCAGCAACCGCGCTGGCCACCTTGGATGTAGCCGCCAGCCACGCCGAATGCGCCGCCGAGTCGGGCTGGACCCGGCCCGAGGTCGCGCCCGGCACCACGCTCGAGATCACCGGCGGGCGACACCCGACGGTCGAAGCCGCGCTCGCCGGGAGTGCCAGCTTCATCGCCAATGATTGCGTCCTGGGCGAGGATCGGATCTGGCTCGTCACCGGTCCCAACATGGCCGGCAAGAGCACGTTTTTGCGCCAGAACGCGCTCATTCTGATCCTCGCGCAGATCGGCTCGTTCGTGCCGGCGCGGCGGGCGCGGATCGGCATCGTCGACCGCCTCTACAGCCGGGTCGGCGCCGCCGACGATCTGGCGCGCGGCCGTTCCACATTCATGGTCGAGATGGTCGAGACCGCCGCGATCCTCAACCAGGCCGGCCCCAACAGCTTTGTCATCCTCGACGAAATCGGGCGCGGCACCGCGACCTATGACGGGCTCTCGATCGCCTGGGCGGCGCTCGAGCACCTGCACGAAACTAATCGCTGCCGGGCGCTCTTCGCCACCCATTACCACGAGCTGACCGCGCTCGCCGCCAAGCTGCCGGCACTCGCCTGCCACACGATGCGGGTCAAGGAATGGCAGGGCGACGTGGTGTTTCTCCACGAGGTCGCGCCGGGCACCGCCGACCGCTCCTACGGCATCCATGTCGCCAGGCTCGCGGGCCTGCCTAAGGCGGTCACCGGGCGCGCCGAAGAAGTTCTCGCCATCCTCGAAAAGGGCGACGAGAGCGGCGCCCTCGCCCGGCTCGCCGACGATCTCCCGTTGTTCCGCGCCTCCCGCCGCGCCGCGCCCGAGCCGGCGCCGCGCACTTCGCCCGCCGAGGACCTCCTGCGCGACGCCCGTCCCGACGAGCTGACCCCGCGCGAAGCGCTCGACCTGATCTACCGCCTGAAGGCACTGTTAAAGGAGTGAGTGTCCGAAGTCGCGCACCAGTGTCGCGCCTCACTGGTTTGTGATAAAGAGGGTCGATGCGGACAGCATCATTCCCATTTACGAATATCTTCCTGACGGCGGTCACACCATGGCTGACGATACCGGAGACTCTGAAGCAACTCCATCGAGCTCTCCTCAACCTTAATAAGAGGGCTGAACGCGCCTCAAACGAGATACTGGTGAGTAATTTCGTCAATTCCGAGCCGCTGTTTGACCTCCTGTCGACACAAAATAACCAAGTCATATATGGTCGGCGCGGTACAGGTAAGACGCATGCTCTAAAATATTTGGCAGAAACAGTCGGAAAAGCTGGAGATCACGCAGTCTATATCGACCTCCGGTCGATTGGCTCGAACAGTTCAATCTATAGTGACACCTCTCGCACCCTTGCTGACCGAGCATCTACGCTCATCGTCGATGTCCTAGGCGCCGTGTACGATGAGTTACTTAGGGTTGCGATATCAGTTATCGACCAGGTTCCAAACCCGGAGCAGGTAACCAACCGCATCGACGACCTCAGTTCTGCGATTACCGCTGTTCGTATCACCGGGTCAGTCGAGGAAGAACACGAAGCGAAAGGCGCGAGATCGAGCAATGTCGGTCTAACCGCCAGGATTTCTGGTGGCGACAAAACCTCCGCCGAGATCGGCGCGTCGCTGTCCGACACCTCTAAAGTCGATACGTCCTATCGCCGAAAGAGCTCTGGTTCGGAGGCTATACATTTAGACTTTGGTAATATCAACGTCGCTTTGAGTGGATTAATTCTGGTTGTTAATTCCCCGCGTATTTGGTTATTGATAGACGAATGGAGTGAAATTCCCATCGATCTGCAACCATTTCTCGCCGATCTTATTCGACGAACAATTTTGCCCATAAATGAAATCACCGTAAAGATTGCGTCTATAGAACATCGATCTCAGTTCAATATCCTGCATGATCATGGGGAATATACGGGACTCGAATTAGGAGCTGACGTATCGGCAGATTTAAACCTTGATGATTTTTTAGTATTCGACAACGATCAAGGTAAGGCCGTAGAATTCTTCAAGAGTCTGATTTTTAAACACTACCAGAGCGAAGATTCGTCTAATGAAATTGCATCCCCGGAGCAACTGATCCGGGTGGCCTTTACGCAATCTCCCGTTTTCGAAGAATTCGTCCGCGCGGTCGAAGGGGTCCCAAGAGACGCACTCAACCTCATTGGTAAGGCTGTCACCAAAAGCTTGGCCAAAAGATCGCCATGAATGACGTAAGAGCAGCTGCTCGTGACTGGTATCAACAAGATAAGGCCAATTCAATTCGAGGAAACTCGGTGCTGAGTGATTTATTGCAGCGGATCATCGATGAAATTATCGGGAACCGGAGAGCACGCGCGTTTTTATTTTCAAGTTCCTCACGAGATGAGCGAATTGAGCAACTGTTTGATTCAAGGTTATTACATATTTTAAGAAAGAATGTCTCGTCGCACGATCAGCCCGGGATGCGCTATGATGTCTACAAAATTGATTATGGATGCTACGTCGAGTTAATGAACACGACGAAAATGCCCCAAGGGTTGTTTCAGGCGGAGTGGGAGGATGATTACATAGAGGTTCCTAGGGATGATTATCGCTCTATCAGGCGCGCGATCCTGACTTTGGAGCCGATCCCGGCGACCGTAGGCGATATTCCCACGGCATGGAGCTTGCCGGCCTAAAGGCACTCGGCGCAAGCGGTGCAAAATGGGGAATGAAACGCCTGTGTCGAATGCGACCGAACTCATTACGCCCTAATCGCGTTTAGAACCCGATCCTCGTCAAACTGACGTTCAGCGACGCTGCCGCGACGATCCCGGTTGGCACGGCGATTGCTGCGTTGCAGCAATCAGTCACCGCCGATCCCAGGCTCGATGCCGCAGGACCCAGCCTTTACCGACGAGCAGAAGCAATATCTCGAAGGCTTCATCGCCGGTATTGCCAAAAAGCGCGCCATGTCGCTGCCCAATGGCGCGGCAGCGGCAAGCGATGCGCCGGGCGCGTCCGGCCCGACCGACATCCACGTGGCGGCGCAAGACCGCGCCCTCGCCGCCGGCGGCCAGCTCACGCCCGAAGAACTGGCGAAGCGCGAGAAGAACCCGTTCGACATGTGGGACGAAATCGCCGCCAACGCGGCGGCCGGTCGCTTCCCCAAGGGCCTCGACGTCTTCCGCCATAAATTCCACGGCCTCTTCTATGTCGCGCCCAACCAGGACGCGTTCATGCTGCGCTTGCGCCTGCCGGGCGGCATCCTCTCGGCGCATCAGGCGGCGGGCCTGGCCGCCATCGCCGAGCGCTTCGGCGGTGGCACGCTCGACGTCACGACCCGGGCCAATCTGCAGATCCGCGAGATCGGCGCCGCCTATCCGATCGAGGTCTTGGAGGCGGTGCAGGAGTTGGGCCTGACGTCGCGCGGCGCCGGCGCCGACAACATCCGCAACCTGACCGGCAGCCCCCTGGCCGGCATCGACCCCGACGAGCTCTTCGATACGCGGCCCCTGACCCGCGCGCTTTATCATCACATCCTCAACCACCGCGAGCTTTATGGCCTGCCGCGCAAGTTCAACATCGCTTTCGATGGCGGCGGCCAGATCGCGATGCTCGAAGACACCGCCGATATCGGCTTTATGGCGGTCCGGGTCGGGCCGGGCCGGCCGGCCGCCGAGGGCGTCTATTTCCGCATGCTGCTCGGCGGCCTCACCGGGCACGGCAGCCTCGCGCGTGATGCCGGCGTCCTCCTCCTGCCGCACGAGGTCGTCGCCGCCGCCGCCGCGATCCTGCGCGTCTTCATCGACCATGGCGACCGCACCGACCGGAAGCGGGCGCGGCTCAAATACCTGATCGAACGCTGGGGGTTGGAGAAGGTGGTGAGCGAGGCGGCTGGCCACCTGCCGTTCCCCTGGCGCTTTGTCGCCGCCGATCTGTGCGAACCGCGCGGCCCCATTGATCGGCGCGGTCATGTCGGCGTGCACGAGCAGGCGCAGCCCGGGGTTTTCTATATCGGGGTCGTGGTGCCGGCCGCGCGCCTCACCGCGCAGCAACTGCGCGGCCTCGCCGATATCGCCGCGCGGCGCGGCTCCGGTGCGCTGCGGCTGACGGTGTGGCAGAACCTCCTGGTCTCCGACATTCTCGAGGCGCAGGTCCCCGCCGCGGTCGGCGACATCGAGGCGCTCGGGCTGCGGACTGAGGCGAGCGCGGTGCGCGCCGGCCTTGTCGCCTGCACCGGCAATGCCGGGTGCAAATTCGCCTTGAGCGATACCAAACGCCATTCGCTCGAAATCGCCGATCATCTCGACGGCCGGATCACCCTCGACCAGCCGCTCAACATCCACCTGACCGGCTGCCCCAATTCCTGTGCGCAGCACACTGTCGGCGATATTGGCCTCCTTGCCACCAAGATCGACCTCGGCGAGGCCGAGGCCGACGGCTACCACCTGATCGTCGGCGGCGGCACCGGTGGCGATGCGGCGTTCGGCCGCGAGATCTGCCGCGACATCGCGGCCGACGAGTTGCCCCGGCGGCTCGAAGCCGGTCTCGGCGCCTATCTCGCCCGGCGCGGCGCAAGCGAGACCTTCCAGGCCTTCGCCAGGCGCTACAGCGTTGCCGAACTGGCCGCGCTGTTCGGCGGCGGGGCGGCGCCGTGAGCAACCCTTATCTTGCCATCCCGGCGGGCCACGCGATGAGCTTCATCGCCCCCTCTTTGCCGGCAAACGCGCCGTTTTCGCCGCCGCAGCGCGCTTGGCTCGACGGGTTCCTCGCCGGGCTGTTCGGCGGCAATGCAATGGCTGACACCGTCGAGCCCCCGATGCCGGCACCGGTGGCCCGAGCGGCGTCCCAAGCGGCGCCTGGGGAGCCCGAGGATTTTCCCTGGCACGACCCCGGCCTCGCGCTCGACGAGCGTATCGCGCTCGCCGCCGGACGGGGCCCCGCGCGCCTCCTGATGGCGGCGATGGCCCAGACCGATTGCGGCCAATGTGGGTATACCTGCCGGACCTACGCCGAAGCGATCGCCAGCGGTGCCGACGGTAACATCGCCCGCTGCACCCCGGGCGGCAAAGCGACGTCGCGCAAGCTGAAGGAGCTGTTGGCCGAGACCGCGGCGCCCGTGTCGGCCGCGGCTGCCTCGATGCCAACAAGCGCCGCTACCCCGCCGGCGCTGCCGCGCGCTCCCCACGAGCCCTTCCCCGCCCGGCTGCGCGCAGCACAGCCCCTCAATCGCGGCGGCTCGGAGAAGGACACCAGGCTCGTCGTTCTCGAAACCGACAGCGCCGCGCAGAGATTCCAGGTCGGCGATAGCCTCGGCGTCGTTGCGCGCAATTGCCCCGAGCTGGTGGCGGCGATCATCGCGCGTCTGCGAGCGGCGCCCGAAACCCCGGTCCTCTCCCCCGACGGGACCCTGCGCCCGCTCGCCGACGCACTGTTGCAGTCTTGCGAGATCCGCCGCCCCTCCGACCGGGCGATCGAAGTCCTCTCGTCCCGCGCCCACGACCTCGACGAATTGCGGATCCTCCAGGCGATGGCCGAAGGCTATCCCGGCGCCGGGCCTGACGACGCCGATCTCCTCGATCTCCTCGAGAGCTTCCCATCGGCGCGCCCGCCGCTGTCCGAGCTGATCTCGGCGCTCGATCCCCTGCAGCCGCGGCTCTATTCGATCGCCTCCTCGCCCAGATACACCGCCGGTGAGGTGCATCTGACCGTCGCCGCGGTGCGCTACCATAGGCGAGCTCGGCGGCGCAGCGGGGTGGCCTCGACCTATCTTTGTGACCGCCTCGCGCCGGGCGCCGAAATCAGCGTCTATGTGCACCCCTCCGCCGGGTTTCGCCTGGCCGCGCCCGACCGCCCGATCATCATGATCGGGCCGGGCACCGGGATCGCGCCGTTCCGCGCATTTCTGCAGGAGCGGCAGGCGATCGGCGCACGCGCGCGCAACTGGCTGGTCTTCGGCAACCCGCACCGCGAAACTGATTACCTCTTCGAGGACGAGCTGACCGCGTGGCACCGGGACGGGCTCCTAAGCCGGCTCGACACCGCCTTTTCGCGCGACCAGGAGCACAAGATCTACGTCCAGCACCGGCTCCTCGAACACGCATCGGAACTCTGGTCGTGGCTGGAAGACGGCGCGCACCTCTATGTCTGCGGCGACGCTGAACGGATGGCGCGCGATGTCGATCGCGGGCTCCTTTACATCGTCGCCAAGGAGGGCTGCATGGAGCCGGCCGCGGCCAAGGCCTATCTCGCCCGCCTCGCCGCCGAGGGCCGCTACCAGCGCGACGTCTACTGAACACGTAACCCGCGCCGGCACGCCGCGCGCCACCCCCATCCGAACGGAGGACCGGCATGTTCATCGAGACCGTCGACCAGTTCGCCAAGACGGCCGTCTCGAAGGCGGAATTCCTGCGCCGCGCGCCGCTCGGCTTCACGATCAGCGCGATGATGGCGGGCGCCTATGTCGGGCTCGGCATCATCCTCATCTTCGCCGTCGGCAATGCCGTCGATATCGACATCCGCCCGGTCGTCATGGGCGCGTCGTTCGGGATCGCGCTGACGCTCGTCATCTTCGCCGGGTCGGATCTGTTCACCGGGCACACGATGTTCATGACGCATGGCTGGCTGCAGCGCCGCATTGGCCTGAAGGAGCTCGCCGCCTCTTGGGGCGCCTCATGGGGCGGCAATCTGCTGGGCTGCATGCTCTTGGGAGCCATCTTTGTCGCCGGCGGCGGCGGCCTGGCGCTGGTCGGCAAAAACCCGCTGATCATCACCGTCGCGGCGGCCAAGATGAACGCCCCGGCCTTCGAATTGTTCGCCCGCGGGATTCTATGCAACTGGCTGGTGTGCCTGGCGATTTGGACTTCGGCCCGGATGACCAACGACACCGCCAAGTGCATCGTCATCTTCTGGTGCCTGTACGCCTTTATCGCCAGCGGGTTCGAGCATTCGGTCGCCAACATGACGCTGTTCTCGATCGCGCTCCTCGCGCCCCACCCGCCGACGGTGACGCTCGCCGGCATGGGCTGGAATCTCCTATGGGTGACGCTGGGCAACATCGTCAGCGGCGCCGGGATCATGGGGGTGGGCTACTGGGCCGCCTCGCGCACCCCGGTAGCCGCGGCGGCGGCCTCGCCGCGCCTGGCCGCCGCCGCGGAGTAGGCTGACTGCCACTGATTCTCGCGCTCGCAATAAATCGACCAGCCCGCCGCGTCCCGCCGGAGCGTGCGCCCGCGCCGCCGCCGACACCGGTTCCTTGCCAGCCCCGGTTCCGTGCTATAAGGCGGGGACCCGGCGCGGAGTGAACCCTTGCCGACCGTCTTTATCTTGAACGGCCCCAATCTCAACCTGCTCGGCGTGCGCGAGCCGGCGACCTACGGCTATGACACGCTCGCCGATGTCGAGGAGCGCTGCCTCGCGCGAGCCGCCGCGCTCGACCTCGCGATCGAGTTCCGCCAGACCAACCACGAAGGCATGCTGGTCGACTGGATCCACGAGGCGCGCGAGGCCGCCGACGGCATCATCATCAATGCCGGCGCCTTCACCCATACGTCGGTGGCGGTTCTCGATGCGCTCAGCGCGGCCGATTTGCCGGTCATCGAAGTTCATCTGTCGAACATTTTTCGGCGCGAACGCTTCCGCCATCATTCCTATGTGAGCCTCGCGGCGCGCGGGGTGATCTGCGGCCTCGGGCCGCACGGCTACGAACTCGCCCTCGAGGCGCTGGCCAGCGTCATCGAGCTTGAATCGAGCGAGGCGCCGCCTTGAGCCTTGGCGGGAAACTCGGGGGCAAGATCGGCGCGCGCCCGCCGCCGCTTGCGCCCGACGCCGAAATGATTCGCGTGCTGGCTGGGCTCCTCAGCGAGACCGGTCTCACCGAGATCGAATACGCGGTCGGCGATCACCGCATTCGGGTCGCGCGCGCGCCGGCGGGGAGCGCGGCGCCAGCGGCGAACGGGCACGCGCCGCCGGCCGAGCCGAAGGGGCCGGCCGAGGTGCCACTGGCCAACGGCGCGGCGCATCCCGGCGCCGTTACTTCGCCCATCGTCGGCGTCGCCTACCTCGCGCCGGAGATTGGCGCGGCGCCGTTCGTGCGCGTCGGCGACAGCGTCAGCGAGGGCCAGACGCTCCTCATCATCGAGGCGATGAAGGTGATGAACCAGATCCGCGCGCCGCGTGCCGGGCGGATCACCCGGATTTTCGCCGGGGACGCCGAGCCCGTAGAATACGGCGCCGCGCTGATGCTGATCGAGTGACCGGTGGATTGTTTCCCCGATGTTCGACAAGGTGCTGATCGCCAACCGCGGTGAGATCGCGCTCCGCATCAACCGCGCCTGCCACGAGATGGGGATCAAGACCGTCGCGGTGCACTCGACCGCCAATTCGCATGCGATGAATGTGCGGCTCGCCGACGAGACCGTGTGCATCGGCCCGCCGCCGGCGCGGGCAAGCTATCTCAACATCCCGGCGATCCTCTCGGCGGCCACGATCACCGGGGCGGACGCCATCCATCCCGGGCTCGGCTTTCTCGCCGAGAACGCCGATTTCGCCGCCGCGGTCGAGGAGCACGGCTTCACCTTTATCGGCCCCTCGGCCGAGCACATCCGGCTGATGGGCGACAAGATCCGCGCCAAGGCGGCGGCGGCGCGGCTCGGGATCCCGGTCGTGCCCGGCTCGGCGCAGGCGGTGCGTGACCTTGCCGACGCCGAGGCGGCGGCCCGCGCCATCGGCTATCCGGTGCTGTTGAAGGCGGCGGCGGGCGGCGGCGGACGCGGCATCAGGCCGGCCGCCGACGCCGCCCAACTCGCCCGCATGCTGCCGCTGGCGCAGGCCGAGGCAATGGCCGCCTTTGGCGACGATGCGATCTATCTCGAGCGGTTTCTAAATCGCCCGCGTCATATCGAGGTGCAGCTGTTGGGCGATGGCCAAGGCGGGATCATTCATCTCGGCGAGCGTGACTGCTCCTTGCAGCGCGCCCACCAGAAACTCCTGGAGGAAGCCCCCTCTCCGGCCCTCGACAACGGCGAGCGCGAGCGGATCCTCGCCCTCGCCGTCGCTGCCGTCCGCGAGCTCGGCTACAAGAGCGCCGGGACGATCGAGTTTCTCTACGAGGATGGCGCCTTCTACTTTATCGAGATGAACACGCGCCTCCAGGTCGAGCATGCCGTCAGCGAGATGATCAGCGGCGTCGATATCGTGAAAGAACAACTGCGCATCGCCAACGGCCTGCCGCTCGGCTACGCCCAGGCCGATATCGCGCTCAACGGCCACGCCATCGAATGCCGGATCAACGCCGAGAAGTTCCGGAAGATTTTCGGCCCTGCCCGGGGCGGGTCAGCGAATACCACGCGCCGGGCGGATTCGGGGTGCGCGTCGACAGCGCGCTCTACCAGGGCTACGAGGTGCCGTCCTACTACGACAGCCTCGTTGCCAAGCTGATCGTCCATGGCCGCAGTCGCGAGGAATGCCTGATGCGGCTGCGCCGAGCGCTCGCCGAATACGTGATCGGCGGGATCGAAACGACGATCCCCTTGCATCAGCGCCTCGTCGAAGACCCCGAATTTCGCCGCGGCGCCTACGACATCCACTGGCTCGAGCGCTTCCTCGCGCGCGGCGGGTGAGGCGGGCGCCCTTGCCGATCCGGCTCACCCCCGACATCCTCCTTGAGGCTTATGCCGCCGGCATCTTCCCGATGGCGGAACGGGCCGACGACCCGGAATTGTTCTGGGTCGATCCGCACCGGCGCGGCATCATTCCGCTCGATCGCTTTCATGTCCCGCGCCGCTTGGCGCGCGTCCTGCGCCGGGGCAGCTTTACGGTCAGCGTCGACACCCAATTCGCGGCGGTCATGCGGGGCTGCGCCGAAGCGAGCGACACCCGCCCCTCGACCTGGATCAACGCCGAGATCGTGCGGCTCTACGGCGCGCTGTTCGAGCGCGGCGCCGCGCACAGCGTCGAATGCTGGCAGGAGGGCGCGCTCGTCGGCGGGCTCTACGGCGTCTCATTGGGCGCTGCCTTTTTCGGCGAAAGCATGTTCAGCCGGGTGACCGACGCCAGCAAGGTCGCGCTCGTCCACCTCGTGGCGCGGCTGCGACGCGGTGGCTACCAGTTGCTCGACACCCAGTTTGTGACGCCGCATCTGGCGCAATTCGGCGCGATCGAAGTTTCTCGCGCGCGCTATCACCGGCTCCTCGCCGAGGCGTTGCGTTATCGCGCGGTGTTCCCGCGCGACCCGCCCGGGGATATGGCCGGGGGTTTGGGAGCGGACGACGCGGGAGCCGGCGGGGGCGCGATCGCTCCTTTGCACTCCAAGAGGTTGACGTCGTAGACCGGGTGTTCGAGGGCTGAGAGCGCCGGGCTCGACGAGAACATCCAGCCGCTGAACACGCGACGCTGTTCCTCACCCGGGCGGGTTTCGTAGATCTGGACAAACGCGGCGTTCTCGGGGCGGTCCTCGGGTGCGCTCCGCTCGCACTCGCGCACGACGATCGATAGCGAAAAAAACGTCACGGTCTTGCCGACCGGCGCCTCGAAGCGCGACACCCGCGCGGTGATCTTGTCGAGCCCCTGCATAACCGCGATCGGCTGGGGGGTCATCCCGGCGGCGGCACCGCCCGCCCCCAACGCCGCCCCCATCACCACGATAAGCGTCAGCGCAACCGGCGCGCCGAGCGCTGGCCCGAGCCTCATCGGCGATAGGGGTTGACGAGACCGGCGACAATCGCGGCGAGAACCTCGCGCACCTGAGCTTCGTCGCAACCCATCAGCACAGCGTCTTCGAGCGCGTCTTGCGCGAGCCCGCGCAATTCGGCGAGGTTCTCGTTCAACACCTTGATCTTCTCGACGCACGAAACCAGTTCGCCCTCCGGCGTGTGCCAGACCGGAAATTCGCCCGCTTCGCTATCGGCCATCACTGTGTCCTGGGTTCTACCGGCCTAAAGATGAGCGATGTTTCAGCGCCGACAAGCGGAATCCCCAATTCCTTGTAATACCGGCGAAAGCCGGTATCCATGGCAGCGATGGATCCCGGCGTGCGCCGGGATGACAAATGATGGGGCCGCGCTACCCGTCATTTCGACGCGGGGGCTTCGGGCGCCGTCGCCCCGCCCGCCGGCCCGCCACCCGGCGGCGGCGCATCGCCCTCCTTTTTTGCGCCGGGATTGGAAAACATCATCTGGCCGATCAGGTTTTCCAGGCTCACCGAGGATTGCGTGTAGGTGATCTTGCCCCCGGGCGGGATGACCTTGTCCGACCCGCCGGGCACCAGCGACATGTACTTGTCGCCCAAAAGCCCCGACGAGATGATCTCGGCCACGGTATCCTCGGGCAGTTTGATCGCGGGGTCGATCGTCATCCGCACGTCGGCGAGAAAGGTCTTCGGGTCGAGGTTCTCGGCCACCACCGAGCCGATCTTGATGCCGCTGATGCGGACGTCGCTCCCCTGGCGGATCCCGTCGATCCGAGCGAAATCGGCGCTGACCTGGTACCCCGACACCGCGCGCAACTGGCTCGTGTTGTAGGCGAAGACCAGGAACAGCGCTGCGATGAGGATGACGACCGCGCCCATCACGGTCTCGATGACATTGCCCCTCATCGCGCGTGTCCCCGGCAAGCTATTCCGGCGACCACGGCTCGTAATCGCCGGTCGCGCGAACCCGGTGCCCGCCGCGCAGCACCGAGCCGTGCGGGTGATAGGCGTCCTTGGTCCCGGTCAGGTTCGGCTGGTGGTCTTTTTCCCAGGGATAGCGCTGGCGCGGCTGGGGCACCTCGTCGACCATGTGATGGAGCCAGGCGTGCCATTCAGACGGCACCTTGGAGCCTTCCGGCTCCCCCTCATAGATGACCCAGCGCCGCTCGCGGCTGAACCGCCCGCCGCCCAGCCGCGTCGGCTTGTCGCCCTTCAAGCGGTAATAGCGGTTGCCATAGGCATCGGTGCCAACGGGCGAGCCGCGCAGCCAGGTCAACAATCGCGTGCCAAAAGTTGTGCGCATTCCGCCTATTTCCTCGCCCGCCCTTATCGCACCCCCCGCCGCACGCGGTAAAGGCCGCACAACGCAAACCCCATCTCCTGTCGCATAGTCGCTGCACGCCGCTTCACCCCTCTGATTCGTCTTGGCCGGGCCTGACCCGGCCATCCACGTGGATCCCCCGGGTCAGGCCCGGGGATGACGATTCGGGAGTGACGGCGCCCGTTGCGGCCCGTGTACCCCGCTCGGTGAGGCGCAGCGACAACGCCAGAGAGTCCATTAGAAGTGTGCCCTGCCCCTCATGCAACAAAATGCTTTCCCCTCCGACCGCCTATAATCATACTTATGGGTTATGGGGGAAGGCGACCCACAAGATGTAGGGCCGCCGAGAATCGGGGGTAGTCATATGCACATCGCGCGTCGTTTCACCACAGCCGGCAGCGACCCATACGAGAGCGTCGCCTTCCGCAGCGCGAAAAGCGAGATCCGCAATCCCGACGGCTCCGTTGTGTTCGCCGCCGAGGGCATCGAAGTGCCGGCCGAGTGGAGCCAGGTCGCCTGCGACATCCTCGCCCAGAAATACCTGAGAAAGGCGGGCGTCCCCACGCGGCTCGCGGCGGTGGAGGAAGCGGGCGTGCCCGCCTGGCTGTGGCGCCGGGCGCCGGATGCGGCGGCGCTCGCCGAACTCCCCAAGGCCGAGCGCAACGGCGCCGAAACCAGCGCCAAGCAATGCTTCGACCGGCTCGCCGGCACCTGGACCTATTGGGGCTGGAAAGGCGGCTATTTCGATGCCGAGGAGGATGCCCGTGCCTTCTACGACGAATTGCGCGTCATGCTGGCGCGCCAGATGGGCGCGCCGAACAGCCCGCAATGGTTCAACACCGGGCTCTATTGGGCTTACGGGATCGATGGGCCGGCGCAGGGCCATTACTACGTCGATTACCGGGCCGGCAAGGTGCGGGCGTCCGAAAGCGCCTACGAGCACCCGCAGCCGCATGCCTGCTTTATCCAGTCGGTCGCCGACGACCTTGTCAACGAGGGCGGCATCATGGATCTGTGGGTGCGCGAAGCCCGGCTCTTCAAATACGGCTCGGGGACTGGCTCCAACTTCTCGAAATTACGCGGCGACGGCGAGCGGCTGTCGGGGGGCGGGCGCTCCTCCGGCCTCATGAGTTTTTTGAAGATCGGCGACCGCGCCGCCGGCGCGATCAAATCGGGCGGGACGACAAGGCGCGCCGCCAAGATGGTGATCGTCGACGCCGACCATCCCGACATCGAGGATTTCATCGACTGGAAGGTGATCGAGGAGCAGAAGGTGGCCGCGCTGGTCGCCGGCTCGAAGCTTGCCGCCCGCCACCTCAACCTGATCATGGCGGCCTGCCGCGAGGCTCCCGAAGAGGGTGGCGACCCGTTCGACCCGGCGCAGAACCCGGCCCTGAAGCGCGAGATTCGCGCCGCGCGCCGCGCGATGATCCCGGAAAACTATGTCCAGCGGGTCGTCCAGTTCGCCCGCCAGGGCTTTGCCACGATCGATTTCCGCACCTACGACACCGATTGGGACTCCGAAGCCTACCTCACCGTCGCCGGGCAGAACTCCAACAACACCGTGCGCGTCGCCAACGATTTCCTGGAGCGCGTTCTCTCGGGCGCCGATTGGCAGCTAATCCGCCGCACCGACGGCAAGGTGTCGAAAACCATGCCGGCCGCCGCGCTTTGGGACCGGATCGCGCACGCTGCCTGGGCCTCGGCCGATCCCGGCATCCAGTTCGACACGACGATCAACGACTGGCACACCTGCTCGGAAAGCGGTCGGATCAACGCCTCCAACCCGTGCTCGGAATACATGTTCCTCGACGACACGGCGTGCAATCTTGCCTCGCTCAACCTCTTAACCTTCCGCAACGATGACGGCTCCTTCGCGGTTCACGAGTTCCAGCATGCCGTGCGCCTGTGGACGCTCGTTCTCGAAATCTCGGTGATGATGGCGCAGTTCCCGGCGAAGGAGATCGCGCGCCTCAGCTACGCCTATCGCACGCTGGGGCTCGGCTACGCCAATCTCGGCGGGCTCCTGATGGCGATGGGCGTCGCCTATGGCAGCGAAGCGGGCCGCGCGATCGCCGCCGCGGTGACAGCGCTCCTCACCGGCACGAGCTATGCGACTTCGGCCGAGATGGCGGCCGAACTCGGCGCGTTCCCCGGCTTCACCAAGAACCGCGAGGCGATGCTGCGGGTCATCCGCAACCACCGCCGCGCCGCTCATGGCGAGAGCGCGGGTTATGAGGACTTGGCGATCCCGCCGGTGCCGCTCGACGCCGCCAATTGCCCGGACGAGCCGCTCGTCAGCGCGGCCCGCGCCGTCTGGGACGCCGCATTGGCATTGGGCGAGAAGCACGGGTTCCGCAACGCGCAGGCGACGGTCCTCGCGCCGACCGGCACGATCGCCCTCGTGATGGATTGCGACACGACGGGGATCGAACCCGATTTCGCCCTCGTCAAGTTCAAGAAACTCGCGGGCGGCGGCTATTTCAAGATCATTAATCGTCTGGTGCCGCAGGCCCTCGCTGCCCTCGGCTATGGCGCCGCCGAGATCGCCGACATCGAGCGCTATGCGCTTGGCCGCGGCACGCTCAAGGGCGCCCCGCACATCAACCACGAAAGCCTCAAGGCAAAGGGCTTCGACGATGATGCGCTGGCCGCGCTCGAAGCCGCGCTCGCCGCCGCCTTCGACATCAAGTTCGCCTTCAACAAATGGACCCTGGGCGAGGGGTTCTGCACCGAGGGCCTCGGCATTGCGCCTGAGCGGCTCGGTGAGCCGGGGTTCGACCTCCTCGCCGCGCTCGGCTTCAGCCGCGCCCAGATCGAAGCCGCCAACGCGTATTGCTGCGGCGCGATGACCCTCGAGGGCGCTCCGCACCTCAAACCCGAGCACCTGCCGGTCTTCGATTGCGCCAACCCCTGCGGCCCCAACGGCACGCGCTGCCTCTCGGTCGACAGCCACATCCGGATGATGGCGGCGGCGCAGCCGTTCATCACCGGCGCCATTTCCAAAACCATCAACATGCAGAATTCGGCGACGGTCGAAGACTGCAAGGACGCCTACATGCTGTCCTGGCGCCTCGGTTTGAAGGCGACCGCGCTCTACCGCGACGGTTCCAAACTATCGCAGCCCCTGGCCTCCAGCATCTTCGGCGAGGATGACGAGGCCGAAGACCGGGCCGCCGAACTCTACGCGATGCCGCCGGCGCAGCGGGTGCCGCTCGTTGCCGAGCGCATCGTCGAACGGGTCGTCGAGCGCGTCGTCACCAGGGAAGTTCACCGCGCCGAGCGCACCCGTCTCCCCGACCGGCGCAAGGGCTACACGCAAAAGGCCACGGTCGGCGGCCACAAGGTATATTTGCGCACCGGCGAATACGAGGACGGGCGGATCGCCGAGATCTTCATCGACATGCACAAGGAGGGTTCGGCCTTCCGGTCCCTCATGAACAATTTCGCGATCGCGATCTCGCTGGGCCTGCAATACGGCGTGCCGCTGGAGGAGTTCGTCGAAGCCTTCACCTTCACCCGCTTCGAGCCGTCGGGGATCGTCGAGGGCAACGAGACGATCAAGATGGCCACCTCGATCCTCGACTACATCTTCCGCGAGCTGGCGATCTCCTATCTGGGCCGCAGCGACCTCGCCCATGTCGAGCCGGCGGACCTGATGCCCGACACGATCGGCAAGGGCGCCGCGGCCGAATTGAACCTGCGCGAGCCATCGTCCGAGGCCGGGGCCGACGTTGCCGCGATGATGCAGCGCGTCGCCTCCAACGGCTATGTGCGCAACAAGCTGACCGTCCTCCACGGCGGCAAGCGCGGCGCGAGCCGGGGCGACGCTGCCGCCCGCGCCGACGCAGGCGCCCGCCCCAACCCCGCCGCCGAGCCGGCCCTCCCCCTCTTCGCCGGCGCCCTCGCCGTCGCCGAAACCGCGGTCACCCTCGCCCCGCCCGACCCGCACCCACACTCCCGCCCCGACTCACGCAGCGAGCAGATCCGCGAAGCCCGCATGAAAGGCTACGAGGGCGACAGCTGCGGCGAATGCGGCAACTTCACCCTGATCCGCAACGGCACCTGCCTCAAATGCGACACCTGCGGCGCGACCAGCGGGTGCTCGTAGGCTTAGAAAGGGGAGAAATCAGCGTGATTTTATGCATCCCTTCCGCACTCTCAGATGCGATAGGCGAGGAATATCGCGTCTGGGATGCTTTGCGCGAGGCCACCCAAGCCGGTGACGTAGCGGCTCGCCAGCGCCTGATCATAGAGTGGCAGAAGGCCAATCTCCGGCGAAGGGAACTGACACCCCCGCCAGCTCGGTACTAGCTCGTAGGATGGGCTGAGCATCGCGAAGGCGAGGAACCGCCCGCGCTGCCCAAAATTTTCCGGCTCGTCGATCGGCAAGACGCTCGCGAGTGTTAAAAAAGGTCGCGAACCCGCACGAAGGCAAATCCCGTTTCGGCCGCGCGGCGTACCTTCCGCTCCAGCACGTGACTTAGTGGCAGCTCCCGGAGGAAAGCCTCGGAAAGATCGTACCCATCCATGCAAATCACCCGTTTACCACGGCCGAAGGCAATCAGTCCGTCCTCCGAGAAACCGCTGTAGCTGACAAAGAGGCCGCGTGTCCAAGCTGCTTTCTGCTCGATCTTGCCATGAAACGTGTGAAGATCGCCGATGTCGGACGGCGCATTCTGCCATCTGCCTTCGAGCAGGTAGATTTCGTTCCCCAGCAGGAAACTCCCGTCGATCTGCTCACCCTTTAGCCGAAATGGGTCGCGGGCCTCTAAGCCGAACCTGTCGAAGAGCCGCTTTAAGAAGAACTCGAAGGCATAGCCCCTTGGCTGTGGCTTAAGGCCGGAGAGGTCTCGTAGCTCGGTCAGCAACTGCGAATACAGCTCGCGGTCGAACGCGCTTGCCGACGATACCCCAGCCTGAGGCGCCGTCGCGGCGCCGGGATTGAGCCGGTTTATGATAGCCAGTAGCCGGCGGTGCCCATTTCTTACCGTATCTTCCCGTCCCAACCGCTCCCGGATTGCCTCTCGATAATCCCAAAGGGCATTCAGTGTGCGCACAACGGTCATTTTATCAACCGTCTGAAGGAAACAACGGAGCCGCCTAGCTTTTGATGTGCCGAATTTTGCATAGGCGGGATCGTCAATGTCGACGTTTAGCTCCTCTTCAAAGAACTGAGCGAACGTGCGATCGCTGAAATTGAGGACATAGCCGCTGCCCATCTCGAACAGGTCGTCGATAACCAGCATGTCGATCGAACGAATGTTCGGCATGGCTAACCGTCGCGCAGCTTACCCCGCCGCCCCGTAGCGCTCGGTCTTGAACAGGCTGCGGGCGAAGTGGAGGTACTCGTCCTTGGTCATTGCCGGCTTGAAATCGGCGATGATGGCGCGGGCCGGGGCGGCGTCCTCCCACAAGAGGTCGATCGCGGTCATCGCCAGGAGCTTGGCTGGCGTCAGATAGGCGTGCTCGGGCTCGTTGATGCGGAAGTCGGCGCCGTGGGTCTTGCCGAGCGCTGAGGCGACATAGGGGTGGATGACCGGGATCATATGGGCGATGTCGCCCATGTCGGTAGAGCCGGTGCGGTGGCCGCCAATGTCGAAGTGGCCGGGCCCGAACAGCCTTTCGACATTGGCGCCGAAGAGTTCGCCGAGCGCCCGATCGTTGCGCTGCGGCAGGTAGCCGGGGATCGTGTTGATCTCGACTTCGGCGCCCATCGCCATCGCGCCCGCGCGCAGACACCGGTCGACCTTCATGTTGGCGTCGATGATCGCCTCGCGCGAGCCGGCGCGCACAAACGTTTCCATCGTTACCTCGGCCGGGACGACGCTGACCGCGTCGCCCCCCTTAGTGATGATCGGATGGATGCGCACGGTGTCCTTGTCCCAGAAGCTCTCGCGCTGGGCGTGGATCGCATTGAGGGCGAGCATCGCCGCGGAAAGCGCGTTGATGCCGAGTTGCGGGGCGCCGCCGGCGTGGCTGGCGCGCCCGATGAAGCGGATCATCTTGACGAGCGCGCCGTTCGACGAATCGGCGATGTAGGAGCGCTTGGCCATCTGGTCGTGCGAGCCGGCATGGATCATCATTGCCATGTCGATGTCGTCGAAATGGCCCTTGGCGACCAGTTCGGGCTTGCCGAGGAGGAACTCGATCTCGCCGTTGTCGCGGCGCTTCAAGCGCTCCTCGACATCGATGAATTCCTCGGCCGGCACGGCGAAAAACACCACGTCGCCGGCGAGGTGCTCGGCCGCGCCGACCGCCGACAATCCCATCGCGACCCCCAGCATGCCGGCGATCTGGGCGTTGTGGCCGCAGCTGTGCGCGGCCCCGCTGTGCGGGTCGGCGAGCGGGTGGTCGGAAGTACGCAGGCTGTCGAGTTCGCCGATGACGGCGAGGCGCGGCCCCGGCTTGCGGCCGCGGATCCGGCCCTTGACCCCGGTCAGCGCGAGACCGGTCTCCGGGCCGAGCCCGAGCGCGGCCATGCGCTCGGCGACCAGGGCCGAGGTTTTCCTCTCGTTGAACCCGGTCTCGGGATGATGGAGGATCGTTTCGCCGAGCTCGATGATCTCGTTGCCGTGACGGTCGATCGCCTCGCACACCCTTTGTTTCAGGCTTTCCTTGGTCACTTCGTCTTTCCCGCTCATCGCCGCTCCCGGCCCCCCATTGAGAGTGCGGCGTTCTGCCGCACGTTGTCGCCCGCGGCCTGGCCGCGGGCGGTGATGATACAGGGTTTCGGTCACCGCCGGCTACGGCATCGCCAATGCCCGGCGGGCAGCCGGGGAGGGTGCCGATGAACAGCTTTGATCGGCAACAAATGCTCAGCGCCTTGATCCTGGTCGTCATCGTGCTGTTTGTCTCCGCCGGAGCGCCGTTCGGCGTGCGCTGGCGCCGCGAGTTGAGGTTGGCGGCCATTGTCGTGTTCTTCATTGGCTTGGCGGCGGCGCTGATCGACATTTTCTTCTGGTGGATCGGGCGAGACCTGTAAACGCCCGGCAGTTGCGCTTGCCTGGTTCATCGGACTTGGCGCCCCGGTTACCAGGATAGGATCGAGGACTGGCAGACACTTTAGGCAATGGTTGACGGCGTTAACGAATTTTGTAACGATCGGTAACGATCTATTAACCATTAATGCGGTCGTCCCCCTCCCCGACGGCGGCCGCCCCCCGGGTGCACACCATGACCCTCGATTATCCCAACATCATTCCCGACAACAACCTACGTCTGCCTGACGCGCTGACGATCAAGCATGGTCCGGCGGCGTTGCTGGCGCGCTTCGTGCTTGAGGGCGACAAGAAAGCCCGGCGAATGGGGCTCGAACTGCGGTTGCGAACCGATTTTGACGAGTTGCTCTACCTGAACCGCCAGGAGACCCTACGCGGCAACTGGTACCGGCTGTTGAACGCGTTCAATCCCGAATACGACGATCTGACGCCCGAGAATGCATTCTGGATCGCGGGCTACGACGAGCACGGCGAAATCGTCACCACCCATGCGCTCCACGTCTATGACTGGCGCGATACGAATTTGGAAGAACAGGCCCATGCGATGTTCTACGGCCGGGATACCGGCGGGCCGTGCCAGGTTACCGCCGACGCCGCCAAGTCGATTACCGGCGTGGTCGGGAACGGCGGTGCCGCGTGGGTTCGGCCGGATTGGCGCGGCAAGCAGCTGTCGCACCTGATGCCGCGCCTGTTAAAGTCGTATGGGACCGCGCGATGGCCGATTGATTGGGTGATCGGTTATGTGAAGCCGCCGCTGGTTCGCAAGGGGATCGCGGCGGGCTACGGATCGAAGCATATCAGCTACAGTATCTTCTACCCGCAATCACCGTGGGGCGATCTGGAAGTCGCGCTCGTGTATACCCCGGTTGCCGAGATTTATGACGACCTCGCCGATTTCCTGGGCTCCGAGATGTTGACGGATGCGGGTTCGGAGACCATGCGGTTACCGGCCGGAGCATTCCTCGAGCACAGTGTGATGAAGACCTCGTCCGAGGCTGTCTTCCAAGGCAGCAGCACGCGTTCGTAGGTGATCGTGCGCCGCGGCGCCCCGGGCTCGTTCTGGTATTGCAACGAGGCAGTCACCAGATCAAACCGGGGTTGACGCGTCGCGGCAATCGATTTGTAAAACTCGTTAACCCACTCACCGTATTCCTTGTCCGGCTGATTCTGGACCTTTTCACCGAGAGCGCTGACGTAGTAGTTGCCGCCGAGCCAGAGGTGCTCGTGCCCGATGAACCGGAACCTCGGTTCGCTTTCGCGGGGCTTGATCCCGACGATCATCATCCGCGATATCAGCTGATGATTGACCGCGAGCGAAATCACGCTCGGATCGAAGTGGCCGAATGACATTCGCCATTTTTGAGCCAGCGGCCGAAATGGACAGTCCTCGCTGTCGAACAGGGTGTTGCAGTCTTTCGGCTCGACCAGGAAGCGCCCGCTCTGGGGCGGTATGAACGGCGGCGCCGCCAGTTGTGACAAACGTTCAACGGCATGTTCTGCCGTTGAGGAAATTTCCGATCGCCACGTTTCATCGAAATATTTGATGCGAAACAGATTGATGTCCGATGACAGCAGCTGTTGCTGGACGGCCAGCAAGGCCGGGAGTTCGACGTTGCGGGGATGCAGTTCGATTTCGATGATCGATTTCTCGATGACCTCAAACCTGATGAAGCCGAGGTTTTTCACGGCAAAGGCGATCGCGTCGTAATCCGGATTGGGATCGCCCAATGCGTCGTAAAATTCGTCCGTGTTAGGAAATACCCATTGGCCTTCGGGGGTAACCAGCATTGTCAGCCGCTGCACCAGAACCTCCGTTCCGCTGCCGCCCCAGTGGAACTGGGGCGGGATCGCGCATCCTAGGCGCCGATCGTAAAGAGAAGATGAATCGCCCGCGCACGCGTTAAGATGGTGGTGAAGATTGCCGTCAAAATCAGGCGGAACGACAAGACCGAGCCGAATGGGGACGCGTCGATGGCGCTAGGGGCACCCGCGATTTCGCTGGCGGATCGGCGACTGGGCACGATCGCATTGATGGTCGCGACGGGCATGCAGGCTGCCGATGCGACGATCGTCAATGTCGCGCTGCCCCAGCTGGAGCGCGATCTCGGCGGCGGGGTGGTGCTCGGGGCCTGGGTGATGACGAGTTACCTTTGCGCCACTGCGGTATTGGCCCCGCTGACCGGCTGGCTGCGGCGGCGCTACGGGGCGCGGCATCTCTTCATCGCCGCTATCGCCATCTTTGTGATCGCCTCGCTGAGCTGCGCACTCGCCCCCTCGCTCCCGGCGCTCATCGTCTTTCGCCTTGTCCAGGGCGCCGCCGGCGGAGTGATCCACCCGATGACACAAGCGATCCTGCTCGACCTCTATCCGCAGGAGCGCCATGGCCGGATGCTGGGGATCTGGGGCGCGACGACCATGGTCGGCCCGATCGCCGGCCCCCTCTTCGGCGGCGTGATTACCGATCTTGCTTCGTGGCGCTGGGCATTCGCGATCAGTCTGCCGCTCGGCATTCTGGCGCTGTGGGGGATGTCGCGCATCCTGCCCGGGGCCGAGCCCACCGATCGCCAGCCGACCGACACCATCGGCATTCTCCTCCTGGTAACCGGGATTGGAGCGATGCAATTGGCGCTGCAGCGCGGCGTCGGCCAGTCCTGGCTCCACTCACCCGAACTGATCGCCGAGGCCTTGATCGCCGTCTGCGCGGCGGGCGGCATGCTATTGCGGTCAGGAAATTCCGGTTTGGCGATCATCCGCGGCGACGTACTGCGGAACCTGGGATTTGCCGCCGCGGCTTTCTTCAATTTCATGACCAGCGCGCTGCTGTTCACCAGCCTGGTTTTCATTCCGGCCCTGGCCGAAGGCCCGCTGGGCTATGACGCGACCCTGGCCGGTGCGACGATCGTGCCGCGCGCGGTCTTGATGATGCTGATGATGCTGATGGTCGGCCGCCTGATCGGCCGCATCGACTTCCGCGTGCTGCTGGCGATCGGCTGGGGCCTCATGACGGGGGGTCTGGTGATCCTTTCTGCGATTCGGCCGCCCGATGAACTCGGCTGGCTGGTCGCCGGGAGCACGATCCAGGCGATCGGCGCCGGGATGATGTTCACGCCGCTCAGCACCTACGCCTTTGCGACGCTGCCGATCGAGATGCGCACCGATGCGGCCGGTTTATATTCGCTACTTCGCCAGCTCGGCTGCGCCAGCGGGGTCGCGCTGATGACCGCGGTTCTGCAGGCGAAAATCTCGACGCATCTGGCCGGTCTGGCCACGGCGGCCGCGGTGTCGGGCGTCCCGCCGTCGGCTCGGCTTATGGCTGGCTCGACGCTGCAAGCCTACGCCGCCAGCTTCAGGGTGATGGCGATCGCCGCTGTTGTCGTGACACCCGGCATTCTGCTGTTTCGCGCCAGCCGCGCCGAGAAGGCCGCGCCGGTGGGTGTGTCGCCTGGCGTCGAGTAGGCGAGGACGCACCCGCGCTATCGCCGGTGCCGAAGCCTTCGGGCGTGCCGACCGGCAGACCTCATACCACCGCGCGCTCGGCGCTGGAGGGGTCGAAGAGGCCCCTGGCCACGTCTTGAATGGCGGCCGCGGGAACCGCATCGGGCGCGTTTGATTGCTGCGGCAGCACGATGCGAACCAGCGTGCCTCGACCCGGGCTGCTTTTGACCACCAGCGTGCCACCGTGGGCGTCGGTCAGCCCCTTGGCGATCGGCAGGCCGAGCCCGGTGCCGCCGTGGGTCCTCGTCACCGCCGGTTTGGCCTGTCCGAAGGGCTCGAAGGCACGATCGATCTCGCTCTCGGCCATGCCGATGCCGTGATCCTCGACTTCGAGCACCAGGTCTCCGGCACCGTCCAGCGAGGCGCGAATATCGACTTGGCCGCCGTCATGAGAGAATTTGACCGCGTTCGACAACAGGTTGAGCATAATCTGCTTGATCGCCCGCTCATCGCCCCACGCTGAAATCTCGTCGTCGGGCACCCGGGTGACCAGGGTGAGATTGTGGGTGCGCGCCCGCTCGCTGACCATGCGAACCGCGTCCCGGATCACCGGCTGCAGCAGGACCCGCTCGCGCGCCAACTCCAGCTTACCGGCCTCGATTTTCGACATGTCGAGAACATCGTTGATGATCGACAAGAGGAGCAGCCCGCTCGAATGAATGTCCCTAATGTATTCCAGCTGCTTCCTGTCGAGGATCGGTCCTAACATCTCGCTCGAAATCGCCTCGGAAAAGCCGATGATCGCATTCAATGGCGTGCGCAGCTCATGGCTCATGTTGGCGAGGAAATCGCTCTTGGCCTGGTTGGCGAGCTCGGCCTGTGCGAGGGCCTGCGCCATCTGTTCTTCGCTGGCCTTGCGCTCGGTGACATCCGAATAGAGCGAAACGACGGCGCCGTCGGGCATCGCGCGGCGGCGGATCTGCACGATCCCGCCGGTTGCGGTGGTGCGCTCGATCGACCGTCGGCAGGTCGCGATAGAACACCTCGATCCGCTTGCGCACCTCTCGCTCGGGGTCGTCGACCGGGCCGAAATCGCCGCGCCGCAGCTGTCCCGTCAGCACTTCCTGGAGGGTGACCGATGCCAGGTCGACCGGAAGTGTCAGCAGCCTGGCGAACCGACTGTTCCACGCGACTAGCCGGCCCTGGCGATCAAAGACGCTGAGACCCTCGCCCATGTTTTCAAGTGTGCTCTGCAACAGCGCGCTCTGTCCGGCAAGCTGCTGCTCGCGCACGCGCCGCTCCTGCACCGCGTGCTGCTGGCGGCTGAGCGAGGCGAGCATCAGCCATCCGAGACTGCCGGAGATCACCGCGATCAGCAGGTCGCGGTGGCCATTCGCCACGGGCACAAACGCGCTCGCGCTGTAGGCGATCACCGCGAGCGCGCACACTGCGGCGGTTATGTGCTGCAAGCGCAGGCAACCGCGCAGGCCCGCGAGCCCGCGCGCCGCCGCGCCATCCCGCGCGCCGCGCCGATCCGCCGAACGTAACCAGCCGTACAAAACGTGCAACTCGTGGTCCTCGCCAATTCGGGAGCGCGGGTTTTAGGAGAACTTCGTTAAATTTTCGTTAGAATTGCGTGTCGGCGCCGGCGCCGGCGGCCGTGTCGGAGGTCAGGATCAAGGCGTCGAGCGCCGCAGCGCCTTCGCCCTTCGCGCGCACCAAGAGCGGGTTGATGTCGATACTGGTGAACTCGGCGCGCTTGGCGGCCGCGAACAGCGACAGACGCGACAGCGCGGCGGCGAGCGCATCCAGATCAGAGGGCGGCTGGCCGCGCGCGCCCTCGAGGATCGACGCGCCGCGCAATTCGGCGATCATGCGGTGCGCCTCCTCGACCCCGAACGGGGCGATGCGAAAGGTCACGTCGCGCAATACCTCGACAAAGATGCCGCCGAGCCCGAGCAGGACGACCGGGCCGAACACCGCATCGTTCTGCACCCCGAGGATCATCTCGACCCCGCCCTTGACCATTGGCGACATGAGGACGCCCTCGATCGTCGCGTCCGGCGCCCGCGCCCGGACCCGCTCGACCAGGCGGTCGTAGGCGGCGCCCGCCTCCGCGGCGGGCACGTCGAGCATGACGCCGCCAACCTCGGTCTTGTGGGTGATCTGCGGCGAGACGATCTTGAGCACCAGACGCTCGCCAATCCGGGCCGCTATGGTCGCAGCCTCGCCGGCGTCGATCACCAGCCGCTCATCGAGCACCGGCACGCCGGCCGCAGCCAGGATGCGCTTTGCCTCGTGCTCGGCGATCGCGCCCTTCGGCAGGGGCGGCAGGTTCTGCGGCACCGGCGGCACCGGCAAGGGCGGCGTCCTCAACCGCTCGGCGCAGCGCATCGCCGCGGCGACCGAGGCGACCGCGCGCCACGGATCCTCGAACAGCCCCACTCCGGCCGCCTCGTAGCGGCGCTGCATCTCCGGGCTGGCGATCGCCGACAAGGCGAAATAGCGGTCGGGATAGCGCGCCGCCGCGGAGCTTACCGCCTGGAACAGCGGCTCGGCCATCTGCGGGGACGACGCCCAGGTCGTGAAGAAGGCGACCATCGCCGGAAAATTCTCCTTGCCGAACAAGAGGTCAAAGGATTTGTCGAGGATCGAGGGGTCGTTCAACACCTGTGCGGTGACATCGACCGGGTTGCGCGCGGCAGCGAACGGCACCCAGCCGATCACCTCATTTTGCGACGCTTCAGCGAGTGGGGTCAGTTCGAGCCCGCCCTCTTCGGCGGCGTCCGCCATCAACACGCCGGCGCCGCCCGACATCGTCATCACCGCGAGGCGCCGCGAACTCGGCAGCCGCCCACGAGTGCAGGCATAGGCGATATTGACCAGATCCTCGGGGGTTTTGGCGCGCTCGACGCCGAGCTGGCGTAAGGCGGCGTCATAGACCGCGTCGCTGCCGGCGAGCGACGCTGTGTGCGAGGCCGCCGCGGCGGCGCCGATTGTCGAGCCGCCGACCTTCATCGCGATGACCGGCTTTCCGTTGGCGCGGGCGCGGGAGACCGCCTCGGCAAACAGGGCACCATCCTTGATCGCTTCGACATAGCAGGCGATCGCCGTCGTCTCGGGGTCGTCGGCGAGGAACGAGATGCCGTCGGCGACCGACACATCGGCTTCGTTGCCGGTCGAGAGCCAGACGCCGACCGAGATGCCGCGCCGCGCGGTCAGCGCCAAGAGATGCGTCCCGAACGCGCCCGACTGCGTGACCATCCCGAGGGGGCCGGCTGGGGTCGGACCCTCCTCGAGGAACGAACTGAAGGTTGGCGTGTGGCCGATCCGCATGTTGAAGAGGCCGAGGCAGTTGGGTCCGCACAGCCTGATCCCGCCGCTCTGCGCGATCTCGATGATGCGCTCCTGCATCACGCGGCCCTTGGGTCCGGTTTCGGCAAACCCGGCGGTGAACATGACGACCGCCTTCACGCTCTTGGTGACGCAGGCCTCCATCGCCTCGATCGCCAGATTGGCCGGCACCGCGATGACCGCACACTCCACCGGTCCCGGCACCGCGGCGATATCGGGGTAGGCCCTGAGGCCCTGCACCATGTCGCGGGTCGGGTTGATCGGATAGAGCGCGCCCTGGTAGCCGGCCTCGCGGTAATACCGCAGCGAGCGGCCGCTGATACGGGTCGGATCGTTGGAGGCGCCGAAGATCGCGACCGAAGCGGGGGCGAGGAGCGGCGTCAGGGGGTGCGGTGCGGGCATGTCGGGACACCTCGCTACTGTTCCAAACCAAGGCCGCATCCTTCGGCGAAACGTCGGTGCGCGCAAGCCTCGGGGGCGTGGGTCGGCTCTGCGCTATTCGGCGGCGCGGGCCGGGGCGGCGCAATGGCGCTTCAGCGCGGCGACGAGGGCGTCAGCTTCGGCGTCGGTCACATCGAAGCGGCAGACGAAACGAGCGAGCGTCGGGCTGCGGCGATAGAACTGGAAGCCGCCCTGTTCGAGCGCATCCATCACCCCGGCCGGCATTTCGAGGAAGAGTTCGTTGGCTTCGACCGGGGCGATCAGCCTGAGGCCCGGAACGCCCGCAATCCCGACGGTGATGCGCGCCGCGGCGGCGTTGGACGCCTGTGCGAGGCGGAGCCACAGCCCGTCCGCGATGTAGGCCTCCAATTGCGCCGAGGCAAAGCGCATCTTCGACCACACCTGGCCGGCGCGGCGCAGCTGGACGGCAAGGCCGTCGGCGAGTTCCGGCGCGAAGACGACGATCGCATCGCACAACGCTCCGCCGTTCTTGGTCGCGCCGAACGACAGGATGTCGACGCCGGCGCGCCAGCTCATTTCCGCCGGACTGCACCCCACCCGCGCCAGCGCGTTGGCGAAGCGCGCCCCGTCCATATGCAGCTTCAACCCGCGCGATTTGGCGATCTCGCCGACCCGGCGGATCTCGGCGAGCGGGTAGACGGCGCCCAGATCGCTCGCTTGGGTCAGGCTGACCGCCGCCGGCTGGCCGCGATGGATCGCGCCCGGCTGGACCGCGGCGAGGGTTGCGGCGAGCGCCTCGGGGTCGACCCGGCCGTCATTGCCGGCGACCGGCACGAGCTTCAACCCGCCACCGAAAAACCCGGCGGCGTTGACTTCGGAAGTGTTGATGTGCGCCGCTTCGCTGCAATAGACGAGGCCCCACGACGGTGCGATCGCGGCGAGCGAGAGGGCGTTGGCGGCGGTGCCGGTGGCCACCGGAAAGACCCGCACCCGGGTTTCGAACAATTCGCTGAACCGGTCCTGCAGCCGCGCCGTCCACGCGTCGGCGCCATAGCCGAGGGCCGTCCCGCTGTTGGCGCGCACCAGGGCGTTGAGGATCTCCGGTGCGGCGCGCCCGGTATTGTCGCTGCGGTAATCGATCATGCACTTCCCCAAACCGTTCGTGCCCGGCCTTGGGCCGGGCATCCACGAGCCGATCGTCTGCACTATGACGCTCGTGGATGGCCGGGCCAAGCCCGGCCACGAGCGAAAGTTAGGCACGGCTTGGCGCACGCGACATCTGGCACTAGCCTTCCTTTGTGCAGCGCTATTCGATCCTCGCCCTCGCGCGCCATGCGCTGACCGGGCACCGCCACTGGGCGCCGGCGTGGCGCAAGGCGGCGCCGCGGCCGCGCTATCAGGTGGTCATCATCGGCGGCGGCGGGCACGGGCTGGCGACCGCCTACTACCTGGCCAAGGAGCACGGCATAAGCGATGTCGCGGTCCTCGAAAAAGGCGCGATCGGGCTCGGCAACACCGGGCGCAACACGACGATCATCCGCTCCAATTATCTGTGGGATGCGAGCGCGGCGATCTATGAACATTCGTTGAAGCTGTGGGAGGGCCTGTCGGCCGAACTCAATTTCAATGTGATGCTGAGCCAGCGCGGCGTCCTCAACCTGGCGCACAGCGAGGCGGACATCCGCGAGGGGCGGCGCCGGGCGAACGCCAACCGCCTCCAGGGCATCGACGCCGAATGGCTCGATGCGCAAGCGGTCCGGCGGTTCTGCCCGATCCTCAACATTTCGGGTGACGCGCGCTACCCGGTGCTCGGCGCCACGTTGCAGCGGCGTGGCGGGGTGGCGCGCCACGATGCGGTCGCCTGGGGCTACGCCCGCGCCGCCGACGCGCGCGGCGTCGACATCATCGAGAACTGCGAGGTGACAGCGATCCGCACGTCGGATGGGCGGGTGGTCGGGGTCGACACCGGCCGCGGCGCGATCGATGCCGAGAAGGTCGCGATCTGCGCTGCGGGGCATAACTCGGTCGTGGCGGCGATGGCCGGGCTGCGCCTGCCGCTGCAGAGCCATCCGCTGCAGGCGCTGGTGTCGGAGCCGGTGAAGCCGGTCCTCGATTGCGTCGTCATGTCGGGCGCGGTGCATGTCTATGTCAGCCAGAGCGACAAGGGCGAACTGGTCATGGGCGCCGGCATCGACGCCTACAATTCCTACGCCCAGCGCGGCTCGTTCCACGTGATCGAGGGGCAGATGGCGGCGCTCCTCGAGCTCTTCCCGATCTTCTCGCGCCTGCGCATGCTGCGCCAATGGGCCGGCATCGTCGATGTCGCACCTGATGCATCCCCGATCATCGGCAAACTGCCGGTCGAAGGGCTTTATCTGAACGGCGGTTGGGGCACCGGCGGGTTCAAGGCGACGCCGGGCGCCGGGCATGTCTTCGCCCATACGATCGCGCGCGACGAGCCGCACCCGCTCGCCCAGCCCTTCGCGCTCGACCGCTTCACCTCAGGCGCGCTCGTCGACGAGCACGCCGCCGCCGCGGTGTCGCATTAAGGCACCGGGAGCCAATCTAAGGGTGCAGCGCGCACGTCGCGAACCGTCATTCGATCACCCCGTCTGCCATGGCAAGTACGCTCGGCGGGATTTCGAGGCCGAGCGCCTTGGCGGCCTTGAGGTTGATGTCCAACCGGTACTTTGTTGGCTGCTGGATTGGCAGGTCGGCGGGCTTCGCACCGCGCAGAACGCGGTCGACGTAGGAGGCTGCCCGCTGAAAAAACTCGGCCCCAAATTCCGCACCGTAGGAGACCAGGCCACCCGCTTGCACATATCCACGATGCGAGTAGATGGCCGGAACAGCCTGCCGTGCCGCAAGGGCGGTTACCTCCGCGCGCAGCGTGGATATCGTAAGATCGGGCGGAACCAGAAAGCCACCATCCCTTTGTGTCGCCAAACTTCCGATGGCGCGTCCAATATCGGCAATTCCGTGAACCGGAAGATCGATCGGCTGAACGGCCAGCTGGTTGGCCATCGCCTCAAACGTACGCGAATAGATGGCGCCAACGGGGTTGTCGGGATTGTAGATTATCCCGGCGTGGGAGATGCCCGGAGCGATCCGCTTCAAGATCTCCAACATTTTTCCTATAACCGAGAACTCGATAACCGAAAGTCCGGTGATATTACCGCCCGGTCGCGCGAGGCTTTCAACAAAACCTGACCCGACATGATCGCTGGCTAGCGCTACGATGGGAATTGAGTTGGTCAGCTGCTCCAAAACAGGGACCACCCGATCCCCGACGGAAAAAATGACGTCCGGTTTCAATTCGACGAGGCTCGCCGCGCTGGCCCGCACAAGATCCATGTTATCGGTGGTCCAACGCTCGTCGAATTTAATGTTGCCGCCCGCGGACCATCCCAGCTTCGCCAATTCCTCCCGGAGCACTCGAACATTGGCTTGCATTACGGTGTTGTTTTCCGGAAAGGGCAGCAGCATTCCGACGAGACGCACGCGGCCGCCCTGCTGCGGCTGCGCCGAGAGCGGCCACACCGCAGCGGTCCCGAGCCCCGCGATGAAATCTCGCCGCTTCATCGGTCCGCCCTCAAGTGGTTAATGCCAGACAGCATATCGGCGCGGATGCCGCAGGGGAACGACCCAGCGCCATGACCCGGTGCCAGATCACCGCTCTTCGGGACTGCGGGGCTTGAAGTCGGGTGTGGCGGGGTGGCTTACTCTGCCAATGCGGTCAGCGCGGCGAGGCCTTCGATGAACCTCCAGCCTTCCCCCCGGCAGCGCGAATTGATCGCCATTGCCCGCCGCCTCGCCGGCGAGCGCTTCGCTCCGCGCGCCGGCGCCCACGACCGCGACGCCTCCTTTCCGTTCGATGATTATGCCGATCTGCGCGCCGAGGGGCTCCTCGGTCTGTGCGTCCCCGAGCGCTACGGCGGGCTCGGCGCCGACTTCGAAACCTACTGCCTGGTGGCCGAAGAGATTGCGCAGGGCAATGCTTCGACGGCGCTCACCTTCAACATGCACTGCCTGACGATGCTGATGATGGGTCCGATCGCCGATGGTATGGCGATGACGGCGGCAGCGCGGGCGCGCCACGAGCAGCTCCGGGCCGCCAAGTTCCGCGAGGTCGTGGAGGACGGCGCCTTCTACGGGCAGCCCCACAGCGAGCCGGTCGAAGAGGGCGAGACCGATCAGAAGCTCGATGTCGGCGGCCGCCGCTTCGGCACCACCGCGCGCAAGGTGGAGGGCGGCTACATCGTCAACGGGCGAAAGTTTTTCGTCTCGCTCGGGGGCTGCGCCCCGTATTACGCGACCCCGGCGATCCGGCTCGGTGAGGAACCCTGGATCGAGCGCACCCTCTATCTCCAGATCCCCAAGGAGACGCCCGGTGTGTCGTTCCTGGGCGAGTGGGATCCGATGGGGATGCGGGCCACCGTCAGCCGCGACATGGTGCTGGAGAACGTCTTCGTCCCCGACGACGCCGAAGTGCTGCCGCCGGGCCTCTTCGGCGCCATGTACAATGCCTTCCCTCACCTCTTTCTCAGCTTTTCCGCGACCTTCCTCGGGCTGATGCAGGCGGCCTACGACGGTGCCCTCGCGTACTTGACCGGTCGCCTGCCCGGCGCGCCGGTCCCGCATAGCGAGACCGCGGCGAAGGGTCCTGCGATCGCAGAGATGCTGTTTGCACTCGAGGCCGCCGGCGCGCTCTTCCACCGGGCGATCTCGGAGGCCCAGGTCGATCCTCCGCTGGAAGCGGTCCAGCGCGCCCGGGCGGCGCATGTCACCGTGCAGCGCACGGTCGTCGCGCTGACCCAGGAGGCGATCCGCGTCTGTGGCGGGCGCGCCTTCCTCAAGCGCTATCCGCTCGAGCGCTACGCCCGCGATGCGCGCGCCGCCGCGCTGATGCGCCCGTGGACCCAGGAGATCGTGATGCGGCAGGCCTGGGAGGCCGCTCTCGTTCCACCGCCGGTCACAGGACCTTTTTGATCCAGTTGTGCGGGTCGGCGGCGCGACCGTACTGGATGTCGATCAGCCTCTTGCGCAGCCCCATGGCGACGGGGCCGGCCGCGCCGCCGCTGATCAGAAAATCGCCGTGCGCGGAACACACCTTGGCGATTGGCGAGATGACGGCCGCCGTGCCGCATGCGAAGGCCTCCGTCAACTTTCCGCTGGTGGCGTCGGCGCGCCACTGGTCGATCGTATAGGCCTCCTCGCGCACGCGCGTGCCAGCAGCCTCGGCGAGCGCGATGATCGAATCGCGGGTGATGCCCGGCAGGATCGTGCCGAGCGGCGGCGTCAACAGCGAACCGTCGTCGAACACGAAGAAGATGTTCATGCCGCCGAGTTCCTCGACGTAGCGGCGCTCGACCGCATCGAGGAAAATGACCTGATCGCAGCCGTGTTCGATGGCCTCGGCCTGGGCGCGCAGGCTCGCGGCGTAATTGCCGCCGCATTTGATGGCGCCGGTGCCGCCGATTGCCGCGCGCGTGTAGGTTTCCGACACCCACATCGACACCGGCGCCGGCCCGCCCTTGAAATAGGAGCCGACGGGCGAGGCGATGACGGCGAAGATGTATTCCGCGGAAGGCTTGACGCCGAGGAAAACTTCGCTCGCGATCATGAACGGCCGCAGGTAGAGACTGCCCTCGCCGCCTGGAATCCAGGCGCGGTCGATGCGCACGATCTCTTCGACCGCGTCGAGGAATACGGGCTCCGGCAGCGGCGGCATGGCCATGCGCTCAGCCGAATTCTGGAAGCGCCGGGCGTTGGCGTCGGGGCGGAACAGGTTGACGCCGCCGTCGTCGCGCTTGTAGGCCTTGAGGCCTTCAAAAATCTCCTGCGCGTAGTGGAAGACGGCGGCGGCCGGATCGAGCGAGAAATTCGCGCGGGCTTCGACGCGCGCGCCATGCCAGCCGTTCGTCTGATCGTAGCGGACCACAGCCATGTGATCGGTGAAAACCCGGCCGAAGCCCGGGTCCACCAGCTTTGCCGCACGCTCCTTCTCGGACGCCGGGTTCGCCGTGGGCTTGATTTCAAATTTCAAACTCATTGCCTTGCTTCCCGCTGTCGGCGAGCCGGCGAAAACATGACCCACATCGACGGCGAGCGTGGACATGGCATTCCTCCTGGGTGTGCGGACGCCGGGTCGACTGGCCCCTTGCCGGGGAACTTTATATCGTAGAAGACATGCGGATTGTACCGATGGTTACCGAATAAGTCAACATGGCTGACATAAAAAATCGAATCGCAGGGTCCACCACCGATCCAGGGGCGCCGCTTGAGGAGGCGGTGCGCGAAGGCATCGAGCTGTTGTTCTTTTCCTACCGCGACTTCACCGCCGAGCCTGATGCGATCCTCGTGCAATACGGTTTCGGGCGCGCCCATCACCGGGTCGTGCATTTCGTCGGCCGGCATCCGCACATTACCGTCGGCGAGTTGCTCGACATCCTGCGCATCACCAAGCAGAGCCTCAACCGGGTGCTCGGGCAACTGTTGCGCCAGGGCTTCATCGTCCAGCATCGCGGCGTCGAGGACCGCCGCCAGCGTCTGCTCGAGTTGACCGAAAACGGCCGCGAACTGGAGCGCCGGCTGTCGGAGCTGCAGCGCGCCCGGGTCTCGGCAGCCTTCAAGAAGGCAGGCGCGCCGGCGGTCGAGGGGTTCCGCAAGGTGCTGCTCGCGATCATCGCCGCGGAGGAAGATCGCCGGCGTTTTACCCGGCGGCGGTAACGGGTACCCCTCCCTCCGGAGGGCGAGGGAGTTTTTTTATGGGATCGCAGCATCGCGTATACTTGCCGGCGATGAGCGATCCCGAACCTCACCTGCTGGTCGTCGATGACGATGCGCGTCTGCGCGAGTTGCTGCGCCGCTATCTGTCGGAGAACGGGTTTCGCGTGACGGTCGCCGCCGACGCCAAGGAGGCGCGCGCCAACCTGGCGAGCTTTGCTTTCGACCTCATCGTGCTCGATGTGATGATGCCTGGCGAAAGCGGGCTCGACTTGACCCTGGCGCTGCGCCGCGGCGGCCAGGACACCCGGCTTCCGGTCCTCCTGCTGACCGCGATGGGTGAGCCCGAAGACCGGGTCAACGGGCTCGAACACGGCGCCGACGACTACCTCGCCAAGCCCTTCGAGCCGCGCGAGCTGGTGTTGCGGATCCGCAATATCATCGAGCGGCACGGGGTCGCCGCGGAGCCGGCGCGCACCGTCCGCTTCGGCAGCTTTCGCTTCGATCTGGCCCGGGCGGAGCTGTTTCGCGGCGGCGAGATCGTCCACCTGACCGCCGCCGAAGCCGGGCTCTTGTCGAGCCTGGCGGCGCGCGCCGGCGAGGCGGTATCGCGCGAGGATCTGTCGCAATCGGCACAGGTCGGCGGCACGGTGCGCAATGTCGACGTGCAGATGACCCGGCTGCGCCGCAAGATCGAGCCTGACCCGCGCTACCCGCGTTATCTGCAAACCGTGCGAGGCACCGGCTATGCGCTCAAGCCCGAGTGAGGCCGGCGCTGCAGTCGCCGATAGGGCGACCGGTATGGCGCCGATCGCCGCCGATCTGCCGGGCGCTGCCCTGGATACGCCCGGCATTCGGCAACGCAGCCGGCTCAAGCGGCTGCTGCCGCAGCGGATGTTCGGCCGCTCGCTGCTGTTGATCGTGATGCCGCTCGTCCTGGTGCAGATCATCGCGACCTGGATCTTTTACGACCGGCATTGGGAGGCCGTGTCGTACCGATTTTCCTCCGATGTCGCCGGCGACATTGCGATGGTCATCGACGCGATGAAATTTGCCGGTTCGCCGGCAGCGCGAGATCAACTCCTCGATCGCGTCGCGGGGGTCAGCGAGCTCGGCTTCGTCGTGCACCGTGATGGTGTGTTGCCCCCGCCCGAACCCTCGGACGGCACGATGCTCGAAAATCAGCTGCGCCGCGCCCTCGTCGGCCGGGTGCGCCGGCCGTTCCGGATCGACACTGAGAGCAGCCCGCACCGCGTACTGATCGCGGTTCAGCTCAGCGAGGGGGTGCTGAGCGTCGATGTCCCGCTCGGACGGCTTTACACGCCGACAACCTACATCTTTATCATGTGGATGGTCGGCTCCTCTCTGGTGCTGCTGTTCGTAGCGGCGCTGTTTCTGCGCAATCAGGTGAAGTCGCTGCGCCGGCTGGCGGCGGCGGCAGAAGGGTTCGGCAAGGGCCGGCCGGTTGCTTTCAACAAGATCGAGGGCGCGCTCGAGGTACGCCAGGCGGCGGCCGCCTTCATCCAGATGCGCGACCGCATTCAGCGCCAGATTCGGCAGCGCACCGAAATGCTCGCCGGGGTTTCGCACGATCTGCGCACGCCGCTCACCCGTATGAAGCTCGCCCTCGAGATGATCGATTGCGGTGCGGTTGCGACCGAACTTAAATCCGATGTCGTCGAGATGGAACGGCTGGTCAATCTCTACCTCGATTTCGTCGGCGGCGAGGGGACCGAAACCCCGGTGGCGACCGACATCGCGATATTGATCGAGGATTTGGCGGCGGCAACGCGGCGCGACGGCACCCCGCTCGCGGTCGATCATGCGGACCCGCTGGTGATGCCGGTGCGACCCAATGCGTTGCGGCGTTGCCTCGGCAATCTGATCGCCAACGCGGGCCGCTACGGCCAGCATGTGTGGTTATCGAGCGAGCCGGTCGCAGACGGTATCGATATCCTGGTGGACGACGACGGGCCCGGGATCCCCGCGGCAGAGCGCGAGCGGGTGTTCCAGCCGTTCATCCGGCTCGACCCATCACGCAACCCGTCGACCGGCGGCGTCGGGCTCGGCCTCACCATCGCCCGCGACGTGGCGCGCAGTCATGGCGGCGACGTCCGGCTGGAAAATTCGCCGCATGGGGGCTTACGCGCACGCGTTCACCTGCCGCGGTGAGCTCGCCGCCAGACGAGAGGGTGAATATTATGAATTGGCACATTACGTTCATCGTGGTTTCACGCGGGCGGCCACACGCGGAGGTCTGACCGGCGGTTGGCCAACCGGCAGCTCGATCTTTGAGATCTAGCTAGCACAGCACCAAATGAAGTAAGGGGTTTTGAAATGCCCGATCACCAGTGGACCCCGATAGAGCCACTTTCGGATACGGACAGACAGATAGATCTGGCCGAAATGCGTTCGCTCTATGAAACCTGGAGAGATTCTCAAGCGCGGCTGCGCCAATCAAGCCCCACAAGTCTCAGGGAATTTAATCAGAGACTAATTCGCCGAATGAGCATCGAGACGGGCATTCTTGAGAGACTGTATGATCTCGACCGCGGTACCACAGAAGCCCTGGTCACACATGGTTTTCTTGAGGATTTTATATCGCGCTCAAGCACAGATATCCCCCCATCTAATCTAATCGACATCCTAAGAGATCACGAAGCGGCTGTTCATTTGGTAATGGACTGTGTTGCTAGGAGCCGTCCTGTCACCAAAGGGGTCATCCATGAGCTTCACTCGATTCTCACCCAGCACCAGAGTAGCACTATCGCAGTAGACCAATTTGGCACTCGTAGCGAAATTCCTTTGCTCAAGGGAAAATTCAAGGAATTACCTAACAATCCTCGGCGCCCGGACGGGCAACTTCATGAATATTGCCCACCAATTCACGTCGAACTCGAAATGGAAAATCTTCTTAGGTGGCTTGAGGAGTACGGAACTGAGGACCCTGTTATCGTCGCCGCCTGGCTCCACCACCGATTCACGCAGATACATCCCTATCAGGACGGAAACGGTCGCGTTGCTCGCGCGCTAACGACACTTGTTCTTCTGCGAGCGGAATTGCTTCCTCTCGTCATCGATAGGGACCTTCGGATTGAGTATATCGAATGCCTTGAGGCAGCGGATGCTGACGATCTATCGCCACTAGCGTCGCTAGTTGCGCGACTGGAGCGTGCAGCCATAATGCAGGCGCTAAGCATCGATGCCGATACTGAGATCTCCTACCGCCAGTCGTTAACCTCAGCGGTTATTGAAAACCTCGCGCAGAAATTCGCCCGGCGGCGTGAAGCAAAGGTCGCAGAACTAAGGAAGGTAAACGGTCTTGCTCTGGCGCTGCGCGCACGTGCTCGAAGGATACTGGAAACCGGGTTCAGTCAGCTTGGGGCTTCTGTCTTGGGATTGGCAGAGCCCCAGATCAATATTGCGAATGGGGGGCCAGACTATGGAAACGCTCACTGGTACAAATTTGAGGTTTTAAAATCCGCAAATGAGAGCGGAAAATCTGCCAACTTCGTAGAACATCACTATTTTGTTAAATCTTCGATGCGCATCGACCGAGAACGCCTCGTCTTTGTCGTATCCTTTCACCATGTCGGACGGGAACTCTCGGGCCTTATGGAGGCAACGTCTTTCGCTCGGTTAGAGTTGTTCGAGGACTCGGAGGACCGGGAGTCGGTATCTCAAGATTTTCGTCTTTGCTCTCTAGAGCCTTTCGTCTTCACATACAAGACCAGCGAGGAGCAAATCGCGGATGCCTTCGCTCGTTGGCTTGATGCTGCGCTCGCGGTCGCCTTCAAGGAATATGGAGAGCGTTTATAGGACCGCTTCCCACCCCGCGCGCAAGGGACATGCGAGAGAGGCCGCTGCTGCGTGAGCGACCTCCCTAACGTTCTTGCGACGAAGGGGGCTCCGTTACTTTGCGGTGTGCGGGGTCGCCAGGGCGCGGATCTCGTCGAGACCCTCGGTGGTGCGCTTGTGCAGGATCTCGGCCGCCTCGCTGCCGGCCTTGGCCGTGATCGTGGCGATCTCGCCGCCATGCTTCACGCCTTTGTCGAGGATCTGCTTGAAGTAATCGGTGTTCTTGGCGATGCGGTCCTCGGTCGAGGCCGGGGTGGCGAGGTCGCGCCACAGCGCGGAGAACCCCTCGAAGGCCTCGCGGGTCAGCTCGATTTGATGCTTGGCGACCGCCTGCACGCTCTCGACAGCAAGCTGGTTGGCCTGGCTGACCGCCTCGATGTTGCGGCGCTGCGCCGCCCATGCCGCCTCGACATCGAACGGACGGAAACGGAACTCGCTAAACATCTTGGTCACGTCAAAGTCGAAGGGGTTCGGGCGACGAGCATCAGCCATGGTTGCGGCTCCGGATCAGGGGCTAAGAATTTGTGCGGTGCACAACGACCTATATCGGCCTCGTCCCTGACGACGTCAAGAAGATTTTGCACTGCAGCAACCGGGAAGGCGGGTCAGGCCCGACTCCCATTTGCGTTGGGCCGCGGCCGCCGTCCCGAGCCGAACCAGCGCTCGATTGTCCGCAGCCGTCGGTCGAGCGCCGCCATGGTCGGCGCCAGGTCGGGCGAATCGTCGCGCAGCCAGACCCGCAACGTCGCCAGATATACGGCGGCGGTCAGCTTCAACGCCACGATCCCGCCCAAACCGGTGGTGGAAATCCCCGCCGCTTCGAGCATCCACGCGATCGAGCATAGCAATCGCGCGCCAGCGCCAAGCGCAGCAGGTGGGTCGGTCGGCAATTCGCGGCCAAGCACCTCGAGCGCCGCCCGATAGGGTCGCAGCGCGTCGAATCGCCGCATCAGCAGATCGAAAAGCCGATCACGCGGCCGCTCGTCAGCTTCGGCATCGAGCGGCGCCGCCAATACCGCTTCGTCGATCCGCCGGGAAAATCCGCACAGGATCGCCGGCTTCGACCGGAAGACGCGGTAGAGGGCGAGGATCGGCACGTCGGCTTCGGCCGCGACCGCGGCCAGCGACAGGCGCCGCCAGCCTTGCTGCGCCGTGAGGCTCAGCGCGGCATCGATGATCCGGTCGCGCTCGCTAGGCGGGGGCGCCGCGGCACCACCCGAGACGCGCGACGAGCGGCCCTTTGCCATCGCCCGCGCCCGCTCAGCTCGCCAGTTCGCGCGACCGGGCCGTGGCCGCGGCGACCGCGCGTTCGAGCAGTTGCGGGAGGCCGTTCTCGGCCATCAACACATCGAGCGCGGCGCGCGTGGTGCCGCCCGGGCTGGTGACGTTCTCACGCAGCCGCGCCGGAGGCTCGGACGAGAGCCGGGCCAATTCGCCGGCACCGGCGACCGTCGCCCGGGCAAGACGCAGCGCCAGATCAGCCGGCAGCCCGACCCGTTCGCCGGCGTCGGCCAGCGCCTCGATCAGCAGGAACACATAGGCGGGGCCGCTGCCCGAGACGGCGGTCACCGCATCCATCAGCGCCTCGTCCTCGACCCAGGTACTGTCGCCGATCGCCGCGAGCAGCGCCTCGCAGAGCGCGCGCTGGGCGGCGCTGACCCGGGGATTGGGGCAGGCGACGGTGATCGCGCGGCCGATCGCCGCCGGGGTGTTGGGCATCGCAGCGGACGATCGCAGCCTCACCCAGATGCCGCGCCGATGCCCGCGATCGTCGTGCCGGCGGCGATCGACAGGAACAGCGTCTGCGGCCGTACGCAACGGCGGTAGGCCGGCACTACGTCGTCGATCGACTTGCGGCTTGACCGCGAAGACGACGGCATCAGGAAGAAGCCCGGCCGGCAGATCGTCCGCTGCGCTAAAGAAGGTGACGCCGGTGGCGTCGGCCAGGCGCGGAGGGCGCTCCCGCCGGTTCGACGACAAGAAACCGCTGGGCCGCGTCGCGCGCGAGCCAGCCGCGCAGCATCGCCGAGCCCATCTGGCCGCAGCCGACGAGAATGAGCGTGCCGGCTTTCGCCGGGGTCGAGGTTGATGAAGCGGTCATCCCAACGCTGCCTCGGCAAGGGCGTCGGTGGGGTCAGGCCTCGCCGATCGGTTCGATCATCGCCGTCGCCATCGCCTCATCGGCTGATTTGCCGCCCCAGATCACCAGCTGGAACGCCGGATAGAAACGCTCGCATTCCGAGAGCGCGATATCGACGAGCTCCTCGACCTGCTCGGAGCTGCGCCATGGCCATCCCGCGCAACAATACTGCGTAGCGAAACGCCGGCGAGGCGTCACCGGCGGCGAGGTCGAAATGGCCGAGCCACAGCCGCTCGTTGGCCAGCGCCAGCAATTCGTAGAGCGGGCCGCGCCGCCGCTTCGGCACCTTCATGTCGAAGCCGCACGAAAAATGCAGCGCGCTCAGCTCCTCCTGCCACAGAAAATACATCCGGTAATCGCACCAGCGCCCGGAGATCTCGACGATCATCTCCTCTTCGCTGGCGCGGTCGTGCGCCCAATCATTGGCGACGACGATTTCCTCGACGAGATCGATCGGATTGCCGGTGTGAGACGAGACTTCGACCATGGAGACAGAGGTCATCGCGCCCTCCTCGAGCGACTCGACGAGACGGTACCGCGGAGCTGTCGGTTTGATCAGGCAGCTTTTCACTCCTCCAGGATGATTTCAGGGCGACGTAAAAAGCTGGGCGGGGCTACGCTGCCAAAGCGGCTCGACCATGGCAAGACTAGATTTAGCGTTTCGGGTCGTTTTTGGCCTCAGGCGATTGAGGGCGTGGCCTCGCGGCGCGCGTTTTGCCGGGCGCCGGCAAGCGTGCCCTTCGAGCTCCTCGATCCGGCGCCAGCAGCGCTTCCTGCTCCGCGCGCGCCTTGGCCGCCATCGCCTTGACGGCTTCGAACTCCTCGCGGCTGACCAGATCCATACCCGGCAAGCACCCGTTCGAGCTGGTCGCGCAGGCGCGGCTCGATCTCGCCCCGCACGCCGGAAATGGCGCCCACCGCGCCCGAGGCGACGCGGGCGATGTCGTCGAAGAACCGGTTCTGGCTCTGCATCGCGCTGGCACTCCGCTAACCGCGCAATCAGCGTGCCTATTCCGCCGCTGCCTTCTTGCTTCGGCGGCGCGACGGGCCGCGTGCCGGTCGATCTCCTTCTGGATCGCCGCGGCGGCCTGGCCGGTGAAGTCGACATGACGGCTGGTGGCGTAATCATAGCTGCCCTGCAAGCAGATCGCGGCTCTGCTGGAAATGCGGGTGCACAAAGCGCGCCATCAATTCGTAATGCCGCTTGGTCGCCTCCCAGTCGGCCCAGTTCTGCGCCAGCTCGCAGATGACGCCGAACCCGCCCGAGCCCGCGATCAGCCGCTCGATATAGGCGATCGCGTCGTCGGGCGTGCCGATGCAGCCGGTGCCGGTTTCGACTCAGCCAATCGGTCGGGTCCGGCGACCTCGGGCGGGATGATCGGGAAGGTCGCGACATCGCGGAAATAATTGGCGAAGGCCTGGACCCCGAACTGGACATTCTTGCGCGCCTGTTCGCGCGTCTCGGCGATGTGGAACATGCCGACGACGCGCCAGTCCTTGCGGTCTGGGCGTGTGGCCGTTGGCGCGCGCGGTCTCCTCGTAGAGCCCCCAATTGGCGGTGTGGCGCTCCATCGCCACCGGGCTGGTGCCGCCGATCGACAGCATGCCGACGCCGTATTTGCCGGCGAGGCACGGAGCCCGACGGCGAGCGCGCGGCGGCGACCGCCAGTTCCATCGTCGGCCGCGTGTAGGGGCGCAGCTGCAATTGCGCCTCGGTCAGGTTGAACCAATCGGTCTTGCGCGTTGACGATCTCGCCGTTGAGCAGTCGGACGATGACGTCGAACGATTCGTCCATCATCTCGCGCTGGTCGCCGGGGTCGATGCCGATCTTCAAGCGCATCGTGCACCAAGCGCGCCCGGGTCCGACGCCGAACATCGCCCGGCCGCGCGTCATGTGGTCGAGCTGAACCATGCGGTCGGCCAGCATGAACGGGTTGTGATAGGGCAACGACACGACGCCGGTGCCGAGGCGGATGTGGCGGGTGCGCTGCGCCGCCGCGGCGATGAACATCTCCGGGCAGGCGATCAGCTCGAACCCGCCCGAATGGTGCTCGCCGATCCACGCCTCGTGGTAATTGAGCCGGTCGAGATGCTCCAAGCAGTTCGAGGTCGCGCTCGATCGACAGCGTCGGGTTTTCGTCGTGGTTATGAAACGGCGCCAGAAAGATGCCGCTGCGCAGATAGGGTTCGCTCATGTCGTACTGCCTCGGCCTGGTGGGCGGGGGTCTCTTCCGTCAATGTCGCGATTGGCTCCGCATCCGGCAAGGAATTTCCGTTCTCGCGATTGCCGCCGCGGGCCATCATCCTCGACCCCGGCTCCCACGCCGGGCGGTCCGGGCCCGAGAATCACCTGCCGGATCACCCGCCGGCGCCCCGCTCGGCGACATTGAGCGGCATGCGGTAGCTGAGCGCCTCGGCGATGTGCGGGCGGGCGACGCCGGCGGCGCCCTCGAGGTCGGCGAGGGTGCGCGCCACCCGCAGCACCCGGTGATAGCCGCGTGCCGAGAGGCGCAGGCGCTCCGCGGCGCGCTGGAGGAGTGCGAGACCCCCCGCGTCGGGGGTGGCGACCTCGTCAAGGAGAGCGCCGTCAGCTTCGGCATTGGTGCGGATGCGCTGCTCCGGCGGCAGTGCGCCGTAGCGGCGGCTCTGGCGGGCGCGCGCCGCGCCGACCCGGCGGGCGATGGCGGCGCTCGCTTCGGCCGGCGGCGGTAGCGCGAGGTCGGCCGAGGCGACCGCGGGCACGTCGATCATAGAGATCGATGCGGTCGAGCAGCGGCCCGGAGATCCGCGACTGATAATCCTGCGCGCAGCGCGGCGCCCGCCCGCAGGCCCGCCCGGGCTCGGCGAGATAGCCGCAGCGGCACGGATTCATCGCCGCGACGAGTTGGACCCTCGCCGGATAGGTGACGTGGCTGTTGGCGCGGGCGATGCTGATTCGCCCGGTTTCGAGCGGCTGGCGCAACGCCTCGAGCGCGGCGCGGCTGAACTCCGGCAGTTCGTCGAGAAAGAGGACACCCTGATGCGCCAGGCTGATCTCGCCGGGGCGGGTGCGCAGCCCGCCACCGACGAGCGCCGGGAGCGAGGCGGAGTGATGCGGGTCGCGGAACGGCCGCTCGCGCAGAAGCCCGCCGCCGCGCAATCCCCCGGCGACCGACTGGATCATCCCCAACTCGAGCGCTTCGGCCGGTTCAAGCGGCGGCAGGATGCCGGGGAGCCGCGCTGCCAGCATCGACTTGCCCGAGCCCGGCGGCCCGACCATCAATAAATTGTGGCCGCCCGACGCGGCGATCTCCAGCGCCCGCTTGGCACTTTCCTGGCCCTTGACGTCCCTCAAATCCAGCCCGGCGGCGCGCGACGGGGCGAGCTTGGCTTCGGGCGGCGGCAGCAGCTGGGTTCCCTTGAAATGGTTGATGATGGCGAGGAGGCTTGGCGCCGCGATGACCTCAACGTCGCCGGCCCAGGCCGCTTCGCCCCCGCAATCCATGGGACAGATGATGCCGCTCTGCCGCGCGGCGGCCGCGAGCGCGGCGAGCAACACCCCGGGAACCCGGGTCAACGAGCCATCGAGCGAGACTTCGCCCAAGGCGGTGTAGCCGGCAAGCTCGTCCTGCGGCAGCACCTCCATCTCGGCGAGGAGGCCAAGCGCGATCGGCAAATCGAAGTGGCTGCCTTCCTTCAAGACGTCAGCCGGCGCGAGATTGACCGTGATGTGCCGCGGCGGCAGCGCGAGGCCGAGCACCGAGAGGGCGGCGCGCACCCGCTCGCGCGATTCGGCGACCGCCTTGTCCGGGAGCCCCACGACGGTGAACGCCGGCAGCCCCGAGGCGATCGTCACCTGGGTCTCGACCTCGATGACCTCGACCCCGTGGAACGCCACGGTGCGAACCCGCGCGACCATGCCCCAACCGTCCCCGTTTGCCCCCGCCCTCTACTCCCGCCGGCGGGCGGGGTTGGGGTCAGAGAGCGAGCACGCGCCGCAGTTTAAGCCGCCGCCAGCGCCAGCGCTAGGCGGGCGCGGCTGTCGTCGCGCCGTCATCGTCCCACTCGCCAGCGCACCGCGGCGGCGGGGCCGCGTTGCACGGCGCCGGGCGCTTCCGCTAGTCTGCGCTCCGCCGAAGCGACAAGGGCGGCAACGGAGGGGTGGCCGAGCGGTTGAAGGCGCACGCCTGGAAAGTGTGTATGGGGGCAACTCCATCGCGGGTTCGAATCCCGCTCCCTCCGCCATCCTCCCACTTCTGGCCGTCTCGGCTTGTCTCGCTCACGAACCAAAAGCCAAGAGATACCTCACCTTTACGTCTTCCGTCGTATCGTACTATCTCAGCATTGATGGGGGAATTAAGTGGCGAACGGGATCGTCGTTCCTCCAATTCGACCCGATCGGCGGAGGCAGAACGATGGCGCGCACCGGCAAACTATCAGCGGTCGAGAATAACAAAGGCGAAGGGGCCGGCGGTGCTGCATGACGGCGGCGGGCTTTACCTTCGCGTCTCGGCCACCGGCGCCAAGTCCTGGGTGTTCCGTTTCCAGCTCGACGGCAAGCGGCGCGACATGGGGCTTGGACCCTTCCCCGATATCTCGCTCGCGGAGGCGCGCGGAAAGGCGTCAGCGCACCGCAAGCTGCGGCATGAGGGAATTGACCCGCTCGACGCCAAGGCGGCTCAGCGGCAAGCGCAGCGGGTTTCCGTCGCCAAGGACCGGACCTTCCGCGAGTGTGCCGTCGAATTCATCGAAAAGAACCGGGCGGGCTGGCGCGACGCGAAGCATGCGGCGCAATGGACGGCGACGCTCCAAACCTACGTTTACCCCACATTGGGGGAATTGCCTGTGTCGGCGATCGATGCCGGGCTGGTCGTGCAAGTGCTCGATCCGATCTGGACCGAGAAGCCCGAAACCGCGAGCCGGGTGCGCGGCCGTATCGAGGCGGTGCTCGATGCCGCGACGGTGCGGGGCTTCCGGCAAGGGCCGAACCCGGCGCAGTGGAAAGGCAACCTCGCCCACATCCTGCCGGCGCGCGCCAAGGTGCGGAAGGTCGACGCGCCATGCCGCACTGCCGTTCGACGATATGCCCCGATTCCTGGGCGCTGTGCGGGGCCGGGAGGGCATGTCTGCGCGGGCGCTCGAATTCGCGATTTTGACGGCGGCGCGCACCGGCGAGGCGTTGGGCGCGCGGTGGGGCGAGATCGATCTGGTCGCGAAGGTCTGGACCGTGCCGGCCGAGCGCATAAAAGCGGGCCGCGAGCATCGCGTACCGTTGTCCGAGGCTGCGCTCGCGGTGCTCGACAAGGTGCGGCCGTTGGCGCTGATGCGCGACGGCAAACCGGACCCGGCGGCGCCCGTGTTCCCCGGCCCGCGGCGGGCATTGCCGCTGTCCAATATGGTCCTCTTGATGCTGTTGCGGCGCATGGGACGCGGCGATCTGACGGCGCACGGTTTCCGCTCGACGTTCTCGGATTGGGCGGCCGAGCGCACCGCATACCCGCGCGAAGTCGTCGAAATGGCGCTGGCGCACGCCGTCGAGAACAAGATCGAGGCCGCCTACCGGCGCGGCGAGGTTCTCGAGAAACGGCGGCAGCTCGGCGAGGCATAGGCGCGGTTCCGCGCGACTTCGGCAATCTCCGGGCAGGTGGTGTCGCTGCACGCGGGGGCGTAGTATTCGGCGACAGGCGCGGCTAGGTTGGCCGCCGAAAGCTGGGTGCCCCACGCTCAGCCGCCGCGCCTCCGCTCCAAGTGGGGGTTGCGCTGTGGGGGCGCTTTGTCACATGGCTGGCGCGGGAACCGGGGGCGATCGGGGTTTCATTGACCGCCCGGCGGCGGGCGAGATGCGCCGAAAGCGGTCAAACCGGACAGGCCACGGATTGATTTGTAGAGGGAGGCCGATCAGCTTCATGACCGCCCGTTGGACAGGCTGTTAATGCTGTGAAATAGGGCAGATAACGGCGGCGCACGGTCGACTTCAGGAGTCGCGACGAGGCGCGGCGCTGGTTCCAGCGCTGGAGGCCGCCGCGCCGGACCCGACCGACAGCGGCGATCATGTCCGGAAATACAGGTTGCCCAAGTTCCCGGCGCTCAGCGTGGCGTGGTCGGTCAGCGTCACCACTGCGGACTTGCTGAACGGCGTGCCACTGCCGTTGGCGTCGTAATACAGCGTGCCGCTGGTCGGGTCGTAGGCAAAGCGTTGGCCGGGTGTCGTGAATACGCCGCCGGCATCGGCGACAAACACGCTGGCGTCGAGGTGCTGCGGCGTCGCGGTGCCGAGCCCGTTGTCGACGCCCAGATTGAACCCGCTGTTGCGCAGCACCAGTTCGTTCCCGGCGCTGGCGCCGAAATCGGTGATCGTGCGCGTGCCGATATCGGCGAAGGTAAACTGGTTGTTGCCGGCGCCGCCGGTCATCGTTGCGGTGGTTGACGGCTGGATGATGTCGTCTCCGGCGCCGCCGACAAAGACCAGGTCGTTTGTCCCGGTCACCGACGAAGCATCGATCGTGTTGCCGTTGGCGCCGCCGTTCACCTGAATTGTCGCGCCGGGCACGCCGTTAAAATTGAGGTTGCTCAGGGTGAGTGTGTTGCTGGCGCCGCTGGCGAGCTGGTAGACCTCGACCCCCCTCACCCCGTTGACCCACACCGCCCCAGCCGAGGTCATCAACAGCGTGTCGGTGCCCCCGCCTCCATTGACCCAGTCGTCGGGGTTCAGGTTGGCGGCCGAGAAGACGAACGTGTCGTTGCCGGCTCCGCCGGTGAACGAGTCGGGGCTCGAGTTCCCGTAAAACATAATGCTGTTCGGGCTGCTCAGACTGACCGTCAGCTGGTCGGTGGGGGACGCCGTGCCGACGGTGCCGGACGGATCGGTCTGCTTCGCGCTCAGGCTGTGCGTGCCCGCGCCGAGCGGCGAAGTGGTGAGGCTCCAAAAGCCGTTGACCGAAACCGCCGCCGTTCCGACCACGCTCGTGCCGTCGTACACCTTGACGGTGTCGCCGGCCGTGCCGCTGCCGTGGACCAGCATCGTATTGCCCAGCGACCCATGGTCCTGGGAGACGCCAATCGCGACATTGC
>CAVTGB010000031.1:0-18120 GCA_963734125.1 uncultured Alphaproteobacteria bacterium | reverse complement strand
CCACGTATTGCTGGACGCCTACATGGCCCAGCTCGGCGCCGACAGCGAGGTCGTGCTGATCCCCAAGATCGGCGGCGGCTAGCGGCAGCCGAGAACCGCCGTCCGAATCAGTCGGGCGGCAGGGCTCGAACTTACCTGAGGTAACAGGCGCCGGCGTGGAACCGGTAGCCGCGCGGGCACCGCGGACCGTTATAGCCATAGGGATAGGCCCCGACGACCGCCGCCGCCGTCCCGGCCGCGACGCCGACGGCGGTGCCGGCAACCGCGCCCGCGGTGCCGATCGCGGTCCCGGCAATCGCTCCTGCGGTGCCGACTGCCGCACTGATCGGGTCCTGCGCAAACGCCAGGCTAGGCAAGCCGGTGGCGATGCCGGCGATGATCGCCAGCGTGAACATCGGGTTTCTCATCAGGTCTCTCCGTTGGGGGCCGTGGCGACGCTCGGGGGCAAGCGCCGCTCGTCCTCAGAAACACCGGCGTGAGACCTGGGTTCCCGGCCGCATACGAGACCCGGCGCAACCCCGCCGGCGAGGTCGTGCCGATCGAGAGGATCGGCGGTGGCCGACCCGACTTAGCGGGCCGGGTAGCACCCGCCGTTGTAGAGCACATATCCCGGTCCGCAGACCGGCGCCCCGGTTGCCGCTCCGACCGCCCCGCCGGCGATCGCGCCGGCCGTATTGACCGCCCCACCGGCGATTGCGCCGGCGGCATTGACCGCCCCACCAGCGATCGCGCCCGCCGTACCGACCGCACCGGCAACGACCCCGCCGGGGGTAGCCATCGGCTGGCAGCTGCCGCCGACGAACGCATAACCGTCCGGGCAGGTTTCCTTGTAACCTTGCGCCATCGCGACGCTCGAGGTGCCGGCGATCAACGCTGCCACGATCGCAATTGTCTTGAGCCTATCAGTCATCGACTGCTCCTTGAGGAAGACGCCGACCATCGGCGGCCGGCGCCGCCGGTGATTATAATACGCTAAACCTCGCAGCGGCGTTCCCCTCGCCGGCCGAGGCCTTCCGCTCCTCTCGCCGGATCGGGGCTTGCTCCGCGGCGCCGCGCGCCCGAAAATGCCCCCGAAAATGCCACGGCGTCGGCACCGCAATGACGGCGGCAGACCGCGGGAGTGCGAAGGATGACCTACGACTATATCATCGTCGGCGGCGGCTCGGCAGGGTCCGTCATGGCGCACCGGCTTTCGGCGAAAAGCGCGAACCAGGTGCTTGTTTGCGAGGCCGGGCAGGACACCCCCGACGGCAAGGTGCCGCCGGAGATCCTCGATTCCTATCCCGGCACCGCCTATTTCGACCTCCGCTTCCACTGGCAGGAATTGCGCGTCCATACCGAGATCGTCTCGCACAACCGGCCCGAGGAACGGCCCGCGTTGCGCAAATACGAGCAGGCGCGGGTGCTTGGCGGCGGCTCCTCGATCAACGGCCAGCTCGCCAACCGCGGCGCCCCCTCCGATTACGACGAGTGGGAAGCCCGCGGCGCCCGGGGCTGGAACTGGGATGCCGTCCTGCCCTATTTCAAGAAAGTCGAGCGCGACATGGATTTCGACGGCCCCTGGCATGGCAAGGATGGCCGTATCCCGGTCCGCCGCATCCTCCCCGAAAACTGGTGCGGCCACGCCAAGGCCGCCGCACGGGCGTTCATGGACGCCGGCTACGACTTCATCGAGGACCAGAACGGCGAATACAAGGACGGCTATTTCCCGATCACGATCTCCAACCTCTATGACCGCCGCGTGTCGGCGGCGATCGGCTATCTCGATAACGGCACCCGCCGCCGCCCCAACCTGACGATCTCGGCTGAGACCCAGGTCAGCGAATTGTTGTTCGAGGGCACCCGGTGCGTCGGCGTCAAGGCGCTCGTCCGCGGCCAGGAGACCGAGTTCCGCGGGAACGAGGTCATCGTCTCGTCGGGCGCGATCCATTCGCCGGCGCATCTGTTGCGCGCCGGGATCGGCCCGGCCGGGCAGCTGCGCGATGTCGGGATCGAGGTGCGCATGAATGTGCCCGGGGTCGGCCAGCGGCTGATGGACCACCCGTCGGTCTCGGTCTCCTCGTTCATGAAGCCGGCGGCGCGATTGAATGGCCTCACTCGCCGCCACATCCTCCTCGCGCTGCGCTATTCCTCGGGCATCGACGGCGTCGCGCCCGGCGACATGTTTGTCGCCGTCGTCTCGAAATCGGCCTGGCATGCGGTCGGCGACCAGATCGCCTCGCAGCTGGTCTGCGTCTACAAGACCTTGTCGGAAACCGGACAAGTCCGCCTTGCCGGGCGCGACTGGCGGGCTGAACCCATTGTCGAATTCAACCTCCTCTCCGACCGCCGCGACCTCGACCGGCTGATGGACGGGTTTCGCCGGCTGGGCGAGATCCACATGAGCGCGGCCTTGCAGGAGGCGATCAGCGACCCGTTCCCGGCGAGCTACAGCGACCGGGTGCGCCAGATCGGCGTCGTCAACGACGCCAACCGGCGCAAGACCAAGTTCTTCGCCAAGCTGCTCGACGGCCCCGATTGGCTGCGCCGCTGGCTGATCGAGCGGTTCATCGTCGAGGGCTTTCGCTTTGACCAGCTGATGACCGACGACGACGCGTTGGAAGCCTTCATCCGCAAGGCGGCGATCGGGGTGTGGCACGCCACCTGCACCTGCCGGATGGGCGCCGACGACGACCCGATGGCGGTCACCGACAACCAGGGCCGCGTGCGCGGCGTCGCGGGCCTGCGGGTCGTCGACGCGTCCCTCTTCCCGTGCGTCCCTTGCGCCAACACCAATTTCCCCACCCTGATGACCGCCGAGAAGATCAGCGACATGATCTTGTCATGACCGTGATGATCACTGGCTCCTGTGGGAACAGTCAGCGGTCTGCTGTCGTCGATTAGCCTGCTGTCAGTCCTGTCGGGGTTTGCGGTCGGCGGGCTTGTCGGACTGACTGGTGTCGGCGGCGGGTCGCTGATGACGCCGCTGTTGATCCTCGTGTTCGGACGGTCCGCAACCACCGCTGTCGGCACCGACCTGCTCTACGCCGCCATGACGAAGAGCGTCGGCGGGTGGGCGCATGCGCGCCGGCAGAACGTTGATTGGCCAATCGTCGCGCGGCTGGCATCGGGCAGCATTCCGGGTGCGCTGCTGACGGTCGCGGCGATGTCCGCAATCGGCATCAGAGGGCATACCTCGCCGCGACTGATTACCGTCACCTTGGGCGTCGCACTGATGCTCAGCGCAGCCGCGGTTCTGGCGCGGCACCGGATCCGGAACTGGAGCCGGCGCGTCGTGGTCTCGGAGCGCATGATCGCGCCGCTGACGGTTGCGGCTGGGCTGGCGCTCGGCGTGCTGGTGACGATCTCGTCGGTTGGCGCTGGCGCACTCGGAATGGCGATGTTGGTGATGATTTACCCGGGACGGCCGCTGGCGCGGCTCGTCGGCACCGACATCGCGCATGCCGTGCCGCTGACGCTGACCGCCGGGCTTGGTCATATGCTGATCGGCTCGGTCAGTTGGAACTTGTTATTTTCGCTGCTGCTCGGCTCGGTGCCGGGGATCCTTGTCGGCGCGCATCTCGCCGCGCGAGTACCGGAGCATATTTCTCGGCCGATCCTTGCGGCGATTCTGATCACTGTCGGACTGCGCGTGTTGATTGGCTGAGCGCGCGGCCGGCCCGCCGCAGACGCGGCTGCAAGGAGCGCGCCGGCCCTGGAATTGCCGGTGCCGACGCCCTAGGATGGTCGCGACTCATCAAGCGGCGCGGGAGACGGCGATGCAGTTTGGGATTTTCGACCACCTCGACGATTCGGGCGTGCCGCTCGGGCGGCATTTCGAGGAGCGCCTCAAGCTCATCGAGGCTTATGACCGGGCTGGGTTCTACGGCTATCACCTGGCCGAGCACCACAATACACCGCTCGGCTATGCGCCCTCGCCAGGCGTCTTCCTCGCGGCCGTGGCGCAGCGCACCAAGCGGCTCAAATTCGGGCCGATGGTCTATCTCCTGCCGCTCTACCACCCGCTGCGCCTCATTGACGAAGTCTGCATGCTCGACCAGATGTCGGGCGGGCGCTTTCTCTATGGCGTCGGGCGCGGCATCTCGCCGATCGAGGTCGGGTTTTACGGCGTCGATTTCGACACCGGCATGGAGCAGTTCCGCGAGGCCTACGACGCGATCAAGATCGGCCTCACGGAGAACGAGCTGACCTACCACGGCAAGTTCTACGATTTCGACCACGTGCCGATTGTCATGAAGCCGGCACAGCAGCCGCTTCCCGAATTGTGGTACGGCACCTCGCGGCCCGACTCGATCCCGTGGGCGGCGCAAGAGGGCGCCCATATCGTCACCCTGCGCGATACCGCGGCGGCGAAAGCGATCATCGACCTCTACCGCTCGGAGTGGCAAAAACTCGGCCGGCGCGAGGCGGACATGCCGCTGATGGGGATCAACCGCCACATCGTCATCGCCGAGACTGAAGCCAAGGCGCGCGACATAGCCCGGCGCGGCTACCCGTCGTGGCGCCACAACATGGAGCGGCTATGGGCGCAATACGACGTGCCGTTTCCGCTCGCCGCCTCGTTGCCCACGGAATGGGACCCGCTTCAGGCGCACGGCCACGCGATCGCCGGCACGCCGTCCCAGGTCAAGGACTACATCAAGGAGGCGGTCGACGCCTCGAGCGCCACCTATTTCGTCTGCGACTTCGCCTTTGGCGCGATCAGCCACGCCGACGCCATGCGCTCGACCGAACTCTTTGCCAGCGAGATCATGCCCGCGTTCAACTGACCTTGTCTGAGGTGAGCCATGCGGTGCGCTCTGGCGATGATCCTCTGTTGCGGACTGGGCGGGGTTGCCGCGGCCGCCGACGATGCGCCGCCGGCCGCGCCTCCCGCGACGCGCACGCTGACCGAAGCGCAAAAGACCTGCGACAAGCTGGCGGCGGCACCCATTCCTCTGTCGCCGCAAGCCGCCCATCCGGGCGATATCGACTGGCCACAGGCGATCACCGCCTGCACCCAAGCGATAAAGGATGAGCCGAAGGAATCGCGCTACGAGTTCGAGCTCGGCCATGCCTATGACCAGACCAAGAACTACGGCGAGGCGCTGAAACACTACAAGATCGCCGCCGATGCCGGCTCCGCCGATGGGCTGCAGTCGCTCGGGTTGCTGTACTTTAAGGGCCTTGGCGTCGTGGTCGATAGGGAGAAGGCGTTCGTCTTGTTTTACCGCTCGGCCGAACTCGGCAACGCCGTGGCGCTCGAAGACCTCGGCGCGATGTTCGGCAACGGCGAGTTCGTCCAGCGCGACGATACGAAGGCGCTCGAATATTTCGCCAAAGCCGTCGCTGCCGGGAACGCCGGGGCATTGGGGCAGGTCGGTGTCGCCTTTGTCTGGGGGCGCGGCGACCCGGTCAACTACCAGATGGCGGCGAATTACTTTCAGCAGGCCGCCGATCTCGGGGACGGGTTTTCCCTGAAATACCTCGCGATCCTGTACGAGCGGGGGCTGCTCGGCCCGGCCGACAAGTTCAAGGCCACCCAACTGCGCCAGAAGGCGCAGGAGGTCGATCCCAACAGCCGCGACCCCGTCCTGCCGCCGGCGCTCATCACCTCGAAGGGAACCGGCGGCGGTATCCGCAGCGGCGGCGTGGCGGGCGGGCAGGGGGTGATCGACCCGCACGGCCCGCGCTCGGGCGTCGTCGCGACGTGGCGCGACCCCAATGCCAACCAGCAATTCTACCATGGCGTGGTCCAGGGCGCCCCGAAGTGGCACGGCATCCCGACCGCGCTGCCGCGTTGCTGGCCGATGTGCTCAGTGAAATATTAGCGCCGGCCTCGCTGCCGAGCGGAGTTATGGCCTGCGCTTGAGCGATAAAATGTAGCTCGTGACCTCATCCACCTCGTCGGGCTTGAGCATCAAATTCGGCATATTCGCGTGGGGGGTGCGCAGGAACACGCGAAGCGAATACTCGGTGATCGAAGGCTCCAATGCGAGCTGAGCGAACGGTGGCGCATCGGGGTTCTTCGAAATCTCGCCGGGCTTCACGGCATGACATTGCGAGCATACGCGCTCCGCTAGGTTCTCTCCCGCGGGCGGAGCCGCCAACGCTGTCGTCGCCGCAGCAAAGCCGGCGAGTGCGGCGACCCATCCAAAACTCCAGAGCCTTCCCAGACCGAGCATAATCACCTCTCAAGCGTGCGGAATCATATCGGGGCTCAGACCGGCACCTGGGTCATCGATCAAGCCCGGCGATCCCGCTTGCGCCTCCAGCTCATCGAGCATCCGGTGAATGCGTGCGACCGGGGCATCCTTGTCGTAGAGAGTGTAGAGGGCGCCGGCGAGGCGCACGGGATCGCCCGAGTAATAGCGCTCATAAAGCTGCTGGCGGCCGGAAAACGACGACACCGCGGCGTCGAACGCAAGGCGGAACAATTTTACCCGGCTGCGCGCGTCGGCGTTGGCGGCTTGCGCGTAGGTTTCGACATCTTCCGCCGCCGGCCCCGCGAGCTCGGCATAGGACGGCACCGCGACGAGGCCGCCGGCACCCAACAGCTGGATGATCTCGCAGGCGCGCACGAACATCTTCGGAAACATCATCCGCACGGTCCACAGCGGCATCTCGGCCGGCGTCATCAGGCCAGAGGCCGGGCTCACCGCGGCATCCGCTTCGCTGGCGCGGATCGCGGCACGCACGGACTCGGTGTGCGTTATCAATTCGGCGAGCATGCCCTGGACATGAAGATGCGCATCGATATTGGTCGAGCGCGCGATCGCCGCGCCGAGCGCGAACATGAACTCGGCCTTCGCCAGGTTCTTGGTCGCGGTCTGGTGCATGACCTGCGGCATTGCGGCGGTGTGCTGGAAGAGGCCGTTGCACATCGCCGGATCGCGGTGGATGAAAACCCGCTCCCACGGCACCAGCACATCGTCGAAGACGGCGAGCCCGTCGCCCTCGTCGAGGCGCGAAGAGAGCGGGTAGTCCATGACCGAGGCGGAATTCTGGTGCACCACGCTCGGCCGGCAGAGGAAGCGCAAGCCCTTGGTGGCTACCGGGATCGCAAACCCGAAGGCATAGGGCGCGGCCTCGGCGTTGGTCGCGAGGAAGGTCGAGGGCAACACCAGGATGTCGTCGGCAAACGCGCACAAAGTTGAGACCATGCGGGCGCCCTTGATGACGATGCCGGCATCGGTCTCGCGGACGATCCTGGCGGCGAGGTCTTTCTCCTGGCGCTCGACGGGGCGCGAGCGGTCGACCTGCGGGTTGAGGAGGGTGTGCGTCATGCAGAGATCATGCTCGCGCGCGTAGACGTGATAAGCGCGGATGTTGTCGGCAAAGCGCGGGTCGGTGCGGCCGAATTCCGGCGCGGCGGCGGCCAGTCCCGTCAGCATCACATTGAGGAAATCGGGGCTGCGGCCGAACATCCCGCAGGTGTGGTCCATCCAGGTTTTCACCATGCCGCGCCGGCGCACGAGGTCGTCGACCGAGCGCGGCTCCAAAAACGATAGCCCCACCGGCTCCCCGCTCGAGGGCGAGGCAAACGTCATCCGTTCGTGGAGCGCCGGGTCGTGCTGCATGTCGAAGAGCTCGGCGAGGCTCGTGGCCGCCCCGGCAAAGCGGGCGTCCTTCGTCACATCCTTGATGCGTTCCCCCTCCATGAAGATCTGCCGCTCGTCATGGAGGCCTTCGAGAAACTCTTTGCCGGTGCGGATGGGCATGGGCTGGTCACTCTGACTTCGTTTTCATGAGCGGGACGCTCGCCGATCGCCTCGAGTACCATGCGGCGCAATTCCTCGATCGCCTTCTCGCCGGTCGGGTTCATGCTGGTCATCGACGGCCGTGCTAACGGCCCCATGGCATGATCGGTACGCTCGACACCGCGCTCTGCGGCGAGCCGTTTACGATCTTGTCGCTGATCGCGAGGTAGACGAGCGTGTTCCGTTTCTTGTCGACGATGCGATAAACCCGCGTGTGCTTGAAAAACACCGATGTGCGCTCGGAATATACCGATTCCTGATCGGGCAGCTTGCCGAAATCGACTGAAACCGGCCCGGTTTGACGGCAGGCGAGTGAAAACCGCGACGGGTCTTCCGCGAGTCCCAGGCTGCCCTTAACGCCGCCGGTGCGCGCCTGGCTGATGTCACACGCAACCCCGGACACCTTCGGGTCGTCGAACGCGCTGACGCAGACCTTGTCGTTGGCGCCGATGATGCGAAACGTCGTGCTGACGCAGGCCAGATCGTCGGCTCGCACCGGCGCCGCTGCGATCAAAGCGAATAAAAGCAAGGTCGACGCGCCGACCAAGCGTACTGCCAAACAATGGCGAGGGGTGGATTTCAGCGTGATGGTCATTGCGTGCAAACCGAAGCAATCTCAATGGCCCACGAGATTGCTTCGTGGCTGCGCGCCTCGCAACGACAATCCGGCGATGCGGGCCGGACGTCCGCGCTCCGGCTGGCTGTTCACCCCGCCTTTCGCCGCCGTGACGGTTGGCGCGCGAGGTAGGGGCGCAGGTATTGGCCGGTGTGGCTCTCTTCGACCCGGGCGATCTCCTCGGGGGTGCCGGTGGCGACGATGTGGCCGCCGCCGTCGCCGCCCTCGGGGCCCAGGTCGATGATCCAATCAGCGGTCTTGATGACTTCGAGGTTGTGCTCGATGACGAGCACCGTGTTGCCGGCGTCGACCAGCGTGTGCAGGACTTCGAGCAGCTTTTTCACGTCCTCGAAATGGAGGCCGGTCGTCGGCTCGTCGAGGATGTAGAGCGTGCGCCCGGTGGCGCGGCGCGACAGTTCCTTCGCCAGCTTGACCCGCTGTGCTTCGCCGCCCGACAACGTCGTCGCCGGCTGGCCGACATGGATGTAGCCGAGCCCGACCCGCTGCAGCGTCACCAGCTTGTCGCGGATCGCCGGCACGGCGCGGAAGAATTCGGCGCCCTCGTCGACCGTCATGTCCAAGACGTCGGCGATCGACTTGCCGCGGAACAATACCTCCAAGGTCTCGCGATTGTAGCGCCGGCCGTGGCACTCGTCGCATTGCACATAGACATCGGGCAGGAAGTGCATCTCGATCTTGATGACGCCGTCGCCCTGGCAGGCTTCGCACCGTCCGCCCTTGACGTTGAACGAAAAGCGCCCGGGCTGGTAGCCGCGCGCCTTGGCTTCCGGGAGCCCGGCGAACCAGTCGCGGATCGGGGTGAAGCAGCCGGTATAGGTCGCCGGGTTGGAACGCGGCGTCCGGCCGATCGGCGACTGGTCGATGTCGACGATCTTGTCGAGGAATTCGTCACCCTCGAGCCGCTCGAAGGGCGCGGCACTCTCGCGCGCGTTGTTGAGCCGCTTGGCGAGCGCCTTATAGAGCGTCTCGACAATGAGGGTCGACTTGCCGCCGCCCGACACCCCGGTGACGCAGCAGAACGTGCCGAGTGGAACTTCGGCGGTGATGTTTTTCAGATTGTTGCCGCGCGCGCCGACGAGGCGAAGGATCTGTCCGGGATGCCCCGTACGCCACCGCTCCGGCACCGGGATCTGGCGCATGCCGGTGAGGTACTGGCCGGTGATGCTGTCCGGGCAGCGCATCACCGTCTCGGGCACGCCCTCGGCGACGAGGTGGCCGCCATGGACGCCCGCGCCCGGCCCCATATCGATCAGCCAGTCGGCGGTGCGGATCGCCTCCTCGTCGTGCTCGACGACGATGACCGTGTTGCCGAGGTCGCGCAGATGTTTCAGCGTTTCGAGGAGGCGCGCATTGTCCCTCTGGTGCAGTCCGATCGACGGCTCGTCGAGGACATAGAGGACGCCGGTGAGGCCGGAGCCGATTTGCGAGGCAAGCCGGATGCGCTGGCTTTCGCCACCCGACAAGGTCGCCGAGGCGCGCGCCAGCGTCAGATAGTCGAGCCCGACATTCTTCAAAAATCCGAGCCGCTCGTTGATCTCCTTCAAAATGCGCTGCGCGATCTCGCGCTGCGAGGGTGTGAGCGTCTCGTCGATCCCGGCGAACCAGCCGGCCGCCTCGGAAATCGACAGGGCCGCGGCCTCGCTGATGCTCCTCTGCGCGATCTTGACCGCCAGCGCCTCGGGTTTTAGGCGAGCGCCCTCGCAGACTTCGCAGGTCTTGGCATCCTGGTAGCGGCCCAATTCCTCGCGCACCCAGGCGCTGTCCGTTTCCCGGTAGCGCCGCTCCATGTTGGGAATGACGCCCTCGAACGGCCGGTCGGTCGAGTATTTGCGCAGCCCATCGTCATAGGTCATGTGCACCGAGTTGCCGCCCGAGCCGTAGAGGATCGTCTGGCGCATCTTTTCCGGCAGGTCGCGCCAGGGGGTGTGCATGCTCTCTTTGAAATGCCGGGCGATGCTTTGCAGTGTCTGCGCGTAATAGGGCGAACTGGAGTGCGACCACGGGCTGACCGCGCCGTCATGGAGGCTGCGGCTGTCGTCATGGACCACCAGACCCGCGTCGAAATAGAGCTTGGTGCCGAGCCCGTCGCACGCCGGACACGCACCGAACGGGTTATTGAACGAGAAGAGGCGCGGCTCGATCTCCGGGATCGTAAAGCCCGAGACCGGGCAGGCGAACCTGGCCGAGAAGATCGTCTCCTCGCCCGAATCGGCGTCCTCGGTGATCGCCAGCCCGTCGGCAAGGCCGAGCGCGGTCTCGAACGAATTGGCGAGGCGGTTGCCGAGGTCGGGGGCGACGACGATGCGGTCGACGACGACCGAGATGTCGTGGGTGAAATTCTTCTTCAGCGCCGGGGCCGCGTCGATCTCGTGCATCTTGCCGTCGATCTTGACCCGCTGAAACCCGCGCTTCTGCAATTCGGCGAGTTCCTTCCGGTACTCGCCCTTGCGGCGCCGCGCGATCGGCGCCATCAGGTAAAGGCGCGTCCCTTCGGGCATCGCCAGCACCCGATCGACCATCTGCGAGATCGTCTGGCTGACGATCGGGAGGCCGGTCGCCGGCGAATAGGGCACGCCCACCCGTGCCCACAAGAGGCGCATATAGTCGTAGATCTCGGTCACCGTGCCGACCGTCGAGCGCGGGTTTTTCGAGGTCGTCTTCTGCTCGATCGAGATCGCTGGGCTGAGCCCCTCGATCGAATCGACGTCGGGCTTCTGCATCAGTTCGAGGAACTGTCGGGCATAGGCGCTGAGGCTCTCGACATAGCGGCGCTGGCCCTCGGCATAGACCGTGTCGAAGGCGAGCGAGGATTTGCCCGAGCCCGACAGCCCGGTGATCACCACGAGCGAGTCGCGCGGCAGGTCGACGTCGATGTTTTTGAGGTTGTGCTCCCGCGCGCCGCGGATGCTGATGTATTGCATGGGAACCAACTTAGCGTGCCCGCGGACGGGTTTCTACGGGCACCACCGGTGCCGCGGGATCGGCCGCAAAAAACAAGCTCTTATCACGTCGGACCGAGAGTCTCGCGGGCGGCCCGGCGGTGACGCGGCGATCTTGCTCCCGGCCGGCCGCCATGCGTTGTCTGGTCGGGTGCCGCCATACGGCGATGCCGGGCCGGCACGGTTGACGCGTCCACCCGCCGCCAGGAATACTCGGCCGCAAGAACCGCAAATCGGCAACCGGCCTGTCGCCGGACGCCGGGAGGAGGAATGCATGCCTGGTCAGACGTCCGACGACCTTCTGGCGTTGTTCGACAGCGCCGATCTCAACGCCCGCTACTGGGCGATCTTCGGGATCATGTCGGCGATCATCGTCCTCGAATTCTTTGATTTCGGCATCGTCGCGTTCCTGCTCGCCGTCGTCGGCCCGCAATGGCACCTGACCTACGGCCAGTCGGCGACGATCCTCTACAGTGGCGGGGTCGGCTCGATCATCGGCGCGCTCGCCTTCGGCGCGTTCTCCGACGCGTGGGGGCGCAAGACATCGATTGTCGTCGGCACCTTTATCTGCGGCATAGGCGCGGCGGCGAATGGCCTCGTCCCGGACGGCCAATGGGTGCTGTTCGCGACGTTGCGCTTCATCGTCGGCATCGGGTTGACCGCGGCCGTCGTCCCCGCCCTGACGATCGTCGTCGAGCTCACCCCGACCCGGCAGCGCACACTGGTGACCAGCTTTTACATCGTCTTCGCGTCGGCCGGCGGCTTTGTCGCCTCGTTGTCCTCGGCCGCACTGCTTGGCACGATCGGCTGGCGCGGCATGGCGATGCTCGGCATCCTGGTAACCTTTGCCGGCATTCTGGCCTGGATATTCGTGCCGGAATTGGTGCGCTGGCTGGCCGCCAAGGGGCGCTTTGCGGAGGCGCGCGCCGAGGTGGCAAAGCATCTGGGCCTGCCGTTGCAATCGGTGCCGCTGCCGACTGTCGCACCGGCGACGCCGCCGCGCGGCAATTTGTCGGAGCTGTTCGAGCAGCCGCGCATGTTCTTCGAGACGATCTTCATTTGGGGCGGCGCTGCAACCGCGGCCTACGGGGTTTATCTGTGGGGGCCGACCGTCATCGCGCTCTTGCAGAAGATCCCGGTTCCGCAGGCCGCCAAATATTTCGTCTTCGTGACCGGATTCGGCATTATCGGCAAAATTGTCGTGTCGTTTATTGCGCCGCTGATCGGCCGCCGCGCGCTCGGCGTTATCTGGGGGTTCGCCGGCGCGGCGGCGCTCAGCGCGGCCGCCTTCTACCACGGCTTTTTGGTGGGCGGCGTGCCGATCATGGTGCTCTTATTGTGTGCGGCGGCGTTCTGCATCGACGGCAGCTTCTCGAACCTCGCGCCCTACACCGTCGAAAGCTACGGCGTGCGATTGGGCGCGCGCTCCTCCGGCCTCGGCCAGACCGCCAACGGCGTCGGCAAGATTCTCGGACCGCTGTCGATCGCGCTGATCGCCGGCACCAGCAACGTCGTCTCGCCGGCGGCGACCGAGGATGCGCTGCGCGGAGGGTTCCTGTTTCTCGCCGCCGGGATGGCGCTGGTCGGCCTGTCGTTCCTGTTCCTCGGGGTCGAGACCCACGGCCGCGTGATGACGGTCGAGGCCGAGCCTGGGCCGGTCGCGACCCCGCTCGGCGCTGCCGCCGAGCCGCGTTGAACTCGCCGCGCTGCCCCGCCCCGATCGCGGCTGCGGGGCTGTGAATAGCGGGGATAAGAGAATAAAATAGGAACACGGGGCTGGCCTCGGGCCGCCCGACCTGCTAGGATGCCCCGGTCACGCCCCAATCCCTCGGTGTTCCCATGGCAGGCAGCGTCAACAAGGTCATTCTCGTCGGCAATCTCGGCCGCGACCCCGAAATCCGCTCGACCCAGGACGGCATGCGCATCGCCAACCTCAACCTCGCAACTTCGGAAATCATGGCGCGACCGCAACTCGGGCGAGCGCAAGGAAAAAACCGAGTGGCACCGCGTCGTCATCTTCAACGAGCGGCTCGCCGAATTCGCCGAGAAGTACCTGAAGAAGGGCTCGAAAGTCTATGTCGAGGGGGCGTTGCAGACCCGCAAATGGACCGACAACGCCGGCGTCGAGAAATATTCGACCGAAGTCGTGCTGACCCGCTTCCGCGGCGAATTGACAATGCTCGACAGCGCCCGCGACGGCGGCCGGGCCGGGGCCGGCGGCGCGATGGAAGGCGGCTACGACGACGGCGACCCCGGCGATTTCACCGGCGCCCCGCGCACCGCCGCCACCCCCTCGCGCAGCCGCGCCGCCAACGCCGACCTCGACGACGAAATCCCGTTCTGAGGCGGACAGGCACCGCCAAATCCCTTAAGAACCGCTAACTCGACGGGGGATCGAGCGATGGACGGCGCATTACTACCGGAACGCTGCGATGTACCCTATGCGCTAGGTTCCAGACTCAATCATAGCCACCGGATGACGATGGCGGCGAGGGTTACCGCAGCGGTGAAGTTGGCGGCGAGCTTGTCATGGCGAGTGGCAATACGGCGCCAATCCTCGCGGCGGCAGAACATGCGCCCGATCAGATTGCGCGGCTTGTAGGCCTGGAGATCGAACGGGTAGAGGTGCTTGCGGGTCGGGTCGTTGGGGATGACCGGCCGGGTGCCGCGCTCGATCAGGAACCGCCGGAGCCGATCGCTGTCGCAGGCGGCGTCTGCTGCGCCCGGACTGCCTGGCGGCAAGGGTTCGAGGAGGCCCTGGGCGATCGGCGCCTCGCCGCGCTGGCCGGGTGTTATTTCGAGCGCGACGGGCCGGCCGCAATCATCGACCACAGCATGGATTTTTGTCGTTCGCCCGCCGCGAGAGCGGCCGATCGCCTGGAGGTCGGTCGCCGTTTTCCGCCGGCCGCCGAGCGATGCGCCTTGGCGGTGGTGCTGTCGATCATCTGGATACTGCCGGGATCGGCCGTGGCCAGCGCGGCAAACAGATGCCGCCAGATCCCCCGCCGGGCCCAGCGATGAAAGCGATTGTAGATCGTCGGCGGCGGACCGTAGAGCGTCGGATAGTCCTGCCAGCGGGCACCCCACCTTGAGCACGTGAATGATGCCGCCGATGATCCCGCGATCGTCCTTCGGGATCAGCGCCGGAGCGATCACAAGGCAGGCGTGCCCGAGAGCCTGGATCTGCCGATACAGCCCGTACCCGGTCGGCCCGCCTCGTAGCAGAAATCCAGCTTGGCGTAACGACCGGCCAGCTTGCCGATCAGCCGATCCACCGCCTCCGGCGAACTCGATATATCGCCGAGAAAGCGCACCGCGCTGCCACGCCCGCCATCGGCAATCGCCACCGAGTGCTTGGTCTTCGATACGTCAAAAGCGACAAAGGCTTCGCTATACTCTCCCATGGTCCGCCCTCCGTGCATGAGGCTCCGCTCGGCCAACCCGAGCAACCCTCGCTTCTCTTTTGCACGAATGGGCCGGCCGCCGGCCTCAGCCCGGGGCGAGCCGTGCAGCCCGGCACCCGGGCTTTCGGCTCTTATTCGATCAAGGCCTCAAAGCCGGGCGACAACCGGCATCGGCATCGCAATGTTCATCCCATACTACGAGTGCGATTTGCCCGCCATCCCCAGTCAACGCTCGGTTGCAGCCACCTCGTGCGCGACTGGCGGCTGGCGGACGAGGGAGTTTGCTGGAGAGCGCCTTGGGCGTCCGCTATTGCGGGCAGCAGGCAATCAGGCTGATCGGCTTGAGGCTCATCACCACGGCGCCGTCCTGGTTCAGGACCTCGATGAAACTGCGCACCACCCCTTCATTGGGACGGGAGCGCGAGCGCCGCGCCTCGATGACGCTGACCCGGAGGCTGATTGTGTCGCCCGGCCGCACCGGCTGGAGCCAGCGCAGTTCGTCTATTCCCGGCGAAGCGACGCTCGATGCCGGCGACAGGAAATGGGTGACGAAGAGCTGCATCATCAGGGCAGCGGTGTGCCAGCCGCTGGCGATGAGGCCGCCGAACCGGCCGGCCGCGGCCGCGTGCGGATCGGTGTGCATCGGCTGCGGGTCGTAGCGCCGGGCGAAGTCGATGATCTCGGCCTCGCTGACCGCGATCGCGCCGGAGGTAAAGACCGCGCCCGGTGTGTAATCCTCGAAATAGCGTTCGGGCGCGGTCATCGCGAGGCGGTCATCGTGGGTCTGGGAAATCGATCAGCTGAACTTCGTCGCTCGCCGTGTCGAGGACGGCGCAGCTCAACTGAAAGCGGTTGGCAGTGTCGCGCGCCTCGCCGGCCGAGCCGGGGTTGATCACCACGACCGCGCCGAAGCGGCGGACGACCTGCTGGTGGGTGTGCCCGTAGAGCACAAAATCGGCCTGCGCCTCGGCGAAGCGGGCGAGGAGCGCACTCTGCGGGTGAACATAGGTGCCGCGCGGCTCCCACGGCGTCGCGCTTCTGCTGCCGTCAGAGCCCGCTCCGGAAGAATCTGCGAAAGATCTTCCTCCGCATACTCCTCCACGACATAAAGCAGCGCCGTGCCATCCAGTTCACAGTGTCCCGCCTCGAAGATATGAATCAGATTCGGATGAGTTAGTTCGCCGGCCAGTCTCCATCGCCGGAGCCGCTTCTCCGCGTCCGCTGGATCAGCGGCAATCGATTTGATGACGGCCTTCGCGGGTTCGCCCGCATCGTCGTGCGTATGAAAAGACACTTCACCTTGTCACCCGGTCACCCGGTCACCTTGTCATCTGCCATGGGTAATAATTACAACGCCCGATCTGGCTTCCATCTCCGATCGTCAGCACGAGCATAATCCATAAGTTTGTTCCACTCCGCACGTTGGCACCAGGAAGGTCGCGAAACAACGGCATAATGACAGACCCGGCTCAACTTTTGCTGTTAGAGTTGCCCCGGAGACGGCGCGGCAGAGGTACATTTCCTTCACTCACGGATTCGATCCACGCCGTGGAGACGCCGCATGGCTGCACGGCCTTCGTCGTTCTGGGGGTGCTGCCCGCCCTGAGTTCGCCGGCATCGTACCGCACCCAAAATTTCATGGTCGAAGCCCGACGCCCCCGATCGCCGCACAGGTCGGACAGTACGCGGAAACCTACCGACGGGAAAAAGCGATAGAATGGCTCGGCCAGGAGATCCCCCCGTGGCCGGAACCGTGCCCGCTGCGCGCACCCTGACGATGAACGGCCGCGGCGGTGCCACGTCGTTCGCGTTCGACCGTGGTCGCACTCCTCGGCCAGAAAATGAACATCGAAGGCCCGATGGACCGCCTCCTCGCCAGCGTGCTGCCCACGAGGTCGCCCACCGGTCTCGCCGACTACTTCCGCCGGCCGGTCCCGCGCTCGGCGAACAAAGGCGGCACCGTCCTCTCCGAAGACGAACTCGAGCGAGAGCGGCACGACCCGCTCGTCCGAAACATTCTCAACACCCCTGGCCGAACGATTCCGCTGCGGCGGCTGCTTCGCCCTCCGCGAATACCCGAGCGACGTCATGGTCCTGTACGCCGAAGGCTATTCGGTGTCGAACTTCCTGGTCAGCCGAAGCAACCGGCGAACGTTTCTCGAGTTCATCAATCAGGGCATGTCCAGCGGCTGGGACGACGCGGCTCGTAAGTTTTACAGCTTCAATCGGGTCGAGGATCTGGAGCAGGCTTCGTTGAAAAACCTCACAACGCAAGCGGCCACCGGCGGCGACGCTCTTGGCCAGCGCCCGCGGAGACGGACAAGGCGAGCCGGGCTCGCCGCATCATCGAACGGACGACCGTGCCGCCGGCGCAGCCGCTGCTGCAAGAGCCGCAACCGCTGGTCCGCGGCTCGGCCCCCAATGACATCAACGACCGCTACAATTCCCGCCCCTTTGCACCGACGAGCCGGCCGCAGTATTTGCCGGAGTATCGCACGCCGAGCGTGTCGTCGTCGCCGACGCCGAGCTGGTCGTCACAGGTACAACAGAGCGCCGGAGATGAACGCGCGCGCCTTCGGGAGTGCAGCTCGGTCAACCGATCCTTATGGGGTCAACGGGCCGATGGCGCAGCTCACCAGGCAATCTCTCGTTCCCACGCTCCGCGTGGGAACGCACGTCGGGACGCTCCGCGTCCCGTACTCGTGGCAGGCTGCGACGCGTCGCAAGGCGCCGGACGGGACGCAGAGCGTCCCGACGTGCGTTCCCACGCGGAGCGTGGGAACGAGGAAGTGTACGGACTCGCCGGCAATTGCACCTTCGCAGGACATTTACAATACCTCAGCAGAGGCGTCGCCGGCGCCCGTACTACCCGAGGAATCCCTGAGCGAAGGATGCGTTGTTGTTCCCCTCGACGTTCTACCTCGTGGCATTCCACCTGCTGGTTTTTCTCTTTCCGCTGACGATTTACCTGCTGTTTCTCGGCTCGATGAACCGGCGACGGCGGCCCTTGCTGATCGCCGGCGTCTGGGACTTCGCCGGTCTTCTCTTCGCGGCGTCCGGCTTTCTGCTCTTCGGCGGCCCGGCCGCCCTCAGCGTTCTCAACGACAACTGGCGCAACGCCGTTCCTCTTGGGCCAAACGCCGGTCCCTGACGTGCCTGACGCGTTGGATAGTCTTTGGGTACGATGGCTCTTCCTGATGATCGTGTATTTCGCGGCCGTGGTCGTCGTGGCGGCCGTCTTTCTCTGGCGTTCCCGCAATCAGACGGCGATCTATAATATCGATGCCGACACACTGCTCGCGGCGCTAACTCGCATCTTCGAGCGCCTGGAATTGCGACCCGTGCGCTCCGGCAATTTGTACTATTTCAATCCGCTGCAAGCGATGCCGGAAAAGGTAGGC
>CAVTGB010000030.1:0-6497 GCA_963734125.1 uncultured Alphaproteobacteria bacterium | reverse complement strand
AAATCTGGAGCTAAAGCCGGAGAAAATTTTTTATGATATGTCTGTCGACTGCCCCCGTCTCCGATCAGGTATACGATGCGGATTTTGGTTTCGCGCCGAGTTTCTCCAAAACACTTAGACGATCCCATATGTTCGCCCACGACTCTACAATCCTTCCGCCAACCGTCCCAGCCCGGCGTCGGGAGCTGCTGACCAGCTCGCCGCCAATTACATTGGTCGAAGGAGCGATCAACCGCGGCGTGGCGAGACGCAACAGGCCAAACCCAAGAAGACCGGCGGCGAGCAGCAACAGCGTCGACGGTTCGGGCACCGCCTTCGCACTGAAGGGGGCGTCAGCGGTGTCCGCGACGGTATATGAAGAGCCGTTGTAGGAGTAGAAGCTGTAATCACCAGCCGAATTGCCCCAGATATTGATCTCCAGACCACTGCGGCCAAACAGCAAACCCCAAGAATCAAGATAGGGGTCTTTAGCGGGATAGAGGACGTTATCTATGGCGAATGCGCCAGAGGGGCTGATTGTTACCCCGGGCCCTCCGGGAAGAAGCCCGTAGGAGCCAATATCCGAGCCGCCAGTCACGGTGAGGGAACCGCCGATGGCCGCGAACGCACCGCCGCCAATGTCCACCGTGTTGAGGCTGCCGAACCCGGTGTCGGGACCGATGCTGAAGGCAAAGTCGAAGATGGGGTCTGGGCCGACCACCGAACCCGCGTTGGCGAGGGTTAAACCGCTGGGCACCAGGCCGGCTTGGGTACCGTAGCTGATGCCGCACAGCAATCCCGCAGCCAGCAACAGCGTCTTGAGAGCAAACCGATGTTTCACGACTTTCTGTCCTCACATACTTGGCAAACTCGCCTGCCCCTCGGATACGAGCTGAGTCGTAAAGAAGAATTAAATTGGTCCCATGACCGCGAAAGGAAAAAGATCAAAAACATCATAAATTGAGGCTGACGGCCCGGTGAATTTTCCAGAAGATCGGCTATCCGGCTCTTCCAGAACGACCTTGTGCGGCTTGACCGCCAGAAGACGCAAATGGGGCACGACCCGGCGGTTGGGATGGTCAGGTGCCCGCGGCGCGGATCGCGCGCCACAGTTTTTCGGGGGTCGCCGGGAGCGCTACCGGCGGGGCGCCGATTGCGGCTAGCGCGTCGTTGACCGCGTTCATCACCGCCGGGATCGAGCCGATCGTGCCGGCTTCGCCGACGCCCTTGACGCCGAGCGGGTTGCGGTCGGTGGGCGTCGCGTTCTCGCGGAGTTCGAAGGCGCAAAAGTTATCCGCGCGCGGCATGCAGTAATCCTGGAACGACCCGGTCACCAGCTGCCCGGTTTCGGGGTCGTAGACGAGGTTTTCGAGGAGGGCCTGGCCGAGCCCCTGGACGATCCCGCCGTGGATCTGGCCTTCGCACAATAACGGGTTCAGCATCGTGCCGACGTCGTCGACCGCGCAATAACGGGTGAGGGTCACTTCGCCCGTCTCCGCGTCGATCTCGACTTCGCAGACATGGGCGCCGGACGGGAAGGTCGCCGCATCGGCCGGGCCGAAATTCGAGCGCTCGGTGAACCCGGTCTCGATATCCTCGGGGAGCTGCGCGGCCTGGAACGATTGCCGCGCCACCTCGTCGATGCCGAGCGAGCGGTCGGTGCCGGCGATCGTGAAGCGGCCAGCTTCGAAGACGATGTCGCCGGCGGCGGCCTCCATCGCGTGCGCGGCGATGCGGCGGCCTTTCTCGATCAGGCGGTCGGCGGCGCCGACGATCGCCGAACCGGCGAGCTGGGCCGAGCGCGAGCCGAAGGTGCCGATCCCCATCGTTACGAGGTCGGAGTCGCCGTGGCGATAGCGGATCGTGTCGGCGTCGATCCCGAGCTTGTCGGAGAGGACCTGCTTGAAGGTCGTGGCGTGGCCCTGGCCGTGATCCATGCTGCCGGTCAGGAGGACGACGCCGCCGGCCGGGTCGAAGCGGATCTCGGCATGCTCATAGTCGCGCCCGCCGGTCGCCGCCACGGTCGTCGCGACGCCGATGCCGAGGAGTTTTCCGCGCGCGCGTGCCGCAGCACGGCGGGCGGCGATCCCGTCGTAGGATGAGAGCGCCAGCGCGTCCGCTAGGTTCTTTGCGAAATCGCCGCTGTCGTAGGTCTGCTGCATCGGCGTCGGATAGGGCATCGCGCTTTTGGGAATCGTGTTGCGGCGGCGCAATTCGGCCGGGTCGAGCCCGAGTTCGCGCGCCGCCTTGTCGATCAAGGTCTCGGTGACGTAGATCGGCTCGGGGCGGCTGCCGCCGCGGTAGGGCGCGGTCGTCATCGTGTTGGTGAGAACCGCGGTCACCTCCGCGTGCACGGCCGCGAAGGTGTAGGTATTGACGAGGCAGGCGAGCCCGATCGTCAGCGGGATCGTCGGCCGGTCGCTCGAGAAATAGGCGCCGATCGAGGATACCCAGCGCGTTCGCAGGGCGAGGAACTTGCCGTCCTCATCGAGAGCCAGTTCAGCGTCGATCGTGCTGCCGCGGGCCTGTTCGTCGGAGAGGAGACCTTCGCTGCGCTCGGCGGTCCAGCGCACCGGGCGCCCGACGATTTCCGAGGCCCACAGCGCCAGCGCGTATTCCGGGTAGCAGCCGCCCTTCATGCCAAAGCCGCCGCCCATCGTGTCGCAGACGACGCGGATCTGGTGATGCGGCACCCGGAAGATCTGCCCGGCGAGCGCGGCCCTGGTCCCGTGCGCCGACTGCACGGTGCAGCGGATCGTGTAGCGCTCCTCGTAGGGGTCGTAATGCGCGAGGCAGCCGCGCGGCTCCATGCTGTTGGCGCTGACCCGGTTGACGACGATCCGGTCGCGAACGACGCGCGCGGCGCGGGCGAACGCGGCGTCGGTGGCTTGGGCGTTGCCGGCGGCGTGGGTGAAGGCCTCGTTGCCGGGGTTGTCGTCCCATACCGGGGGCGCGCCCGGCGCGAGCGCCGCCTCGGCCGAGGTGACCGCCGGTAAGGGCTCGTAGTCGACCGCGATCAGTTCGGCGGCGTCCTTGGCCTCGTTCAAGGTTTGCGCGACGATGAACGCTACCGGATCGCCGACATAGCGCACACGGCCCTGCGCCAAGAGCGGCTGGGGACAGACAAAGGCCGGGGTGCCGTCGCGGCGCCGACGCGGCACGCCGGGGCGCAGCGTGCCGAGCCCGCGGCGGCGCACATCCTCACCGGTCAGGACCGCGAGCACACCCGGCGCCGCCGCCGCGCGCCCGGTGTCGAGCCCGAGGATCCGCGCATGGGCGTGGGGCGAGCGCAGGACGTAACCGCGCGCCGCCGCGGGCGCCGTCACGTCGTCGACATAGCGGCCGCGGCCGGTCAACAGGCGCAGATCCTCCTCGCGCCGCACCCGCTCTCCGACCCGCTGCACGCTCATGCGCCCGCCCTTGCCGCTGTTCCGGGACCCCGATCGTAAAGCAAAGTTGCAATTCGCCGTGCGCATTTTACCTCTCCGCCCTTCAGGGGGAGAGGGAGCAAGGCTCGATTGCTTCGCGAAAGGGGCTGACCTGCCGATCCGGCGCTTGCCGCCGCGGGGGAGGCGCGCCATGTTGCGTGATTGGCGAGAAAAGAGGCAATACCCGGGGATGACGACCGAAGCCTTAACGATGTCCGGCGGGGAGCGCGGGAAGACCGGGGAACGCCAAGCGATCGCGCTGGTGTCGTCGGCGCATTTTGTCAATCACTTCCAGAGCATGGTCCTGCCGCCCTTGTTTCCGTTGCTGGCCGCGACGCTCGGGATCGGCTTTGTGGAGCTGGGTCTGGCGTTGACCGTTGCCAGCGTCGTCGCGGTCGCGTCGCAGTTGCCGGTCGGCTATCTGGTCGACCGTCTCGGCTCGCGCCGCATGCTGGTACTCGGCCTCCTGATTGCCGGATGTGCCTATCTCGGTTTCGGTCTGGTGCCGTCCTATGCGACGCTACTGATGGCGATGGCGTTCATCGGTCTGGCGAACAGCGTCTTTCACCCGGCTGATTACGCGCTGCTCTCACGCAAGATCGCGCCCGGGCGCATTGGCCGCGCGTTTTCGATCCATACCTTCTCCGGATTTCTTGGCAACGCGCTGGCGCCCGTGACGATGATCGCGCTCGCTGCCACGATGGGGTTGAATGTCGCGCTGATGGCGGCCGGGATCATCGCGCTCGTTGTTGCGGTGCCGCTGGTGATGGCGCGCGGCATCGACGAGGAGATCGTGCCTCACCCGGCGCACCCGGCCGGGGCGCCGACGGGAAGCCGCGTCGGGATGACCGCGATCTTGACCCCGACGATCATCGGCCTCACCGGGTTTTTCGCGCTGATGAGCCTCTCGGGCAGCGGCATCAGCAATTTTTCGGTGGTGGCGCTGACGAGCGCCTTCGGCACCTCGCTCTCGGTCGCCAATCTGGCGTTGACCGCATATCTGAGCGCGCAGGCGCTGGGCGTGCTGCTCGGCGGTTTCGTCGCCGATTTGACGCGGCGCCACGCCGAGGTCGCGGCGATTGGCTACGGCGTCAACGCCTGCATCGTCCTGGCGATCGGGACACTCGGTCTCCAGCCCCTCTTGCTGCTCGTGGCGATGAGCGGCGCGGGGTTGTTGAGCGGCATGATTATGCCGTCGCGCGACATGCTGGTGCGCGCCGCCGCGCCTCCGGGGGCGATGGGCCGCACCTTCGGCATCGTCACCTCGGGGTTCGGCATCGGCGGGATGGTCGGGCCGTTGATGTTCGGCTTCGCGATGGACCATGGCGCGCCGCAATGGGTGTTCGGCATCAGCGTCATCCTGATGATCACGGTTGCCGTAGCGGCGCTGGTCGGCGACCGCCGGATGGCCGCGAACCGGCAGCACGCAGTGGCCGAGCCCGCAGCCGCCGCGGCCGATTGACGGGCGCTGTAGGGGAGGGGGCCTCAGCGCGGGGTGAGGAGCTCGGGCGGATGGCGGATGACGGTGCGCCGGCCGCGCTTCCACACCCCGAGCGGCGGGCGGATCTCGGCGATCGCCTGCTCGGGTGATGCCGCGTCGATGACGACGAGATCGGCCGGGTTGCCGGGGGCGAGGCCGTAATCCTGGAGATTGAGGAGCCGCGCCGAGCGCTCGGTCAGCATAGCGAATAATTCGCGCAACTCTTCGGGTGCCGCGATCTGCAGCAGGTTGGCGTGGAGGTTGGCCATGCGAATGAGCGAGCAGTCGCCATAGGGCGTTGCCGGATTGAGGATGTTGTTGCTCGACAGTGAGCAGGTGACGCCGTTGGCGGCGAGGAGATTGGCGTCGGCGACGCCGCGCACCACGGCGTGGTCGCGCTCGCGCCCCATCAGATAGAGGTCGGTCGCCGGCAAGACCGTGACCGCGATCCCGGCATCGGCGAGGCGGCGCGCCAGCACGGCGACCTCGGCCGGCGGCAACAATGACAATTTCGCCATATGCCCGGCGACGACCCGCCCGCCGCGCCGGTAGCGCTCGGTCAATTCGAGCACCTGATGGATCAGCATCCCTTCGGGGCTGTCGCCGACATCGAGATGAAGATCGAGGTCGACATCGAATTCGCGCGCCAAGGCAAAGACCCGCTCGATCTGCGCCGCAGGATCGCTGTCGTAGCGCGGCGCCCCGCCGAGCACCGGTGCGCCGGCTTTGAGCGCCGTGACCAACAGCTCCTCGGTCCCGGGATAGTTGGTCAGGCCGTCCTGCGGGAAGACGCAGATCTCGATGTCGATCGCCCAGCGGTAATCGGCGATCAGCGAGTTGAGCGCCTCGAAGCCGCGCAAGCCGATCCCCGGATCGATCTCGACCTGGGTGCGCATCCGCGTTGCGCCGTTGACCAGGCACTCGCGCAATGTCGCTTCGGCGCGGGCGCGGATATCCTCGACCGTGAAGTCTTTCTTCAGGGGCGCCGTCATCGTCACCGGATTGACGCGGCGGCCGGTTGGTGGCGCACAGCGGTCGATAATCCGCGACTTGTCGAGGTGGATATGGGTCTCGATGAGTCCGGCGCAGACGAGCCGCCCGCCCGCGTCATAGCTCTCAGCCGCCTCGCCCAACTCCTTGCCGATCGCGGCGATCCTGCCGTCCGCGACGGCGATGTCGAGCGGTCCCTCGGCGAGGCGGTCGGGCAGGCGGGCGTTCTTGACGATGAGGTCCATGGCGCGGTTCGCCTGTATGATAACATCGTGCGTGGCGGCGGTTCACGGCGAGCATCGATGATGCGGGGGGATGATGCCAAGCGATGAATTCGTTGCCGTCAACCGGCGCAATTGGGACGAGCGGGTGCCGATCCATCGGCGCGACCGCACCGGGTTTTACGCGGTCGAGCGGTTCCTTGCGGGCGACAAGCACCTTCATGCGATCGAACTCAGCGAACTCGGTGACGTCGCCGGCAAGCGCCTCATCCACCTGCAATGCCATTTCGGTCTCGACACGCTGATCCTCGCCCGCCTTGGCGCTGATGTGACCGGGCTCGATTTCTCGCCAGCTGCGATCAAGGAAGCGCAGCTCTTGGCCGCCAAGACCGGGCTCAC
>CAVTGB010000029.1:0-88614 GCA_963734125.1 uncultured Alphaproteobacteria bacterium | reverse complement strand
CGACGTATCGCAGACGATCGCCGACCTGCGGCGCGAGCTCGCGCAACGGACAGCCGAGCGCGACGAAGCCTTGGCCCAGCAAACCGCGACCGCCGAGGTCTTGCAGGTCATCAATGCCTCGCCCGGCGATCTCGCGCCGGTGTTCGACGCGATCCTGGATAAGGCGTTGGGTCTCTGTGAAGCATCCTTCGGCCTGCTTAATATCTTTGACGGTGAATTTTTCCGCGCCAACGCCTGGCGCGGCGTGCCGCCCGCGCTGGCCGAGTTCTTCCGCCAGCCTTTTCGCGTAGGCCGCGGATTTGCAACCCGTCGGCTCGCCGCGGGGGAAGCGATCGTCCAAATCGACGACATTACCGATCACGTTGCATACCGGTCAGGAGAATCCGGCCGCCGTGCGCTTGCCGATATTGGCGGCGCCCGTACGGTGATCTGGGTGGCACTGCGCGCTGAGGAAGAGCTGCGGGGGTTCATTTCCATGTACCGCACTGAAGTGCGGCCGTTTTCCGGCAAGCAGATCGCGCTGTTGCAGAATTTCGCGGCGCAGGCGGTGATCGCGATGGAGAACGCGCGCCTCATCACCGAGACGCGCGAAGCACTGGAACAGCAGACCGCCACCGCCGAGGTCCTGCAGGTCATCAATTCCTCGCCCGGCGACCTCGCACCGGTATTCGACGCGATGCTCGACAAGGCAATGGCGCTTTGCGACATCGATCACGGCAGTCTCCAGACATTTGATGGCAAGCTATTTCGAGCGGTCGCAGTTCGCGGTCTGCCGCAGCCGCTGGCCGAACGGCTGCGTGAGGGGTTTTACCCGGAAGCGAACCATCCGATGCGTCCATTGCTGAATGATGGTGAGCGGTTCGTTCATGTTCCCGATCTGACGAAGGTGGAAGACCAATCGCAGGTCCGGTTGGGGATCGAATTGGGCAGCCGTACGTTGCTCTTTGTACCCTTACGCAAGGACGATGTGCTGATCGGGCAGATCATGGCGGTTCGCCAGGAAGTCCGCCCGTTCACCGACAAGCAGATCGCGCTCCTACAGAATTTCGCGGCGCAGGCCGTCATCGCGATGGAAAACGCGCGGCTCCTGACCGAGACGCGCGAAGCCCTAGAGCAGCAGACCGCCACCGCCGAAGTGTTGGGCGTCATCAACTCCTCGCCCGGCGACCTCGCCCCGGTGTTCGAGGCGATCCTCGAGAAGGCGCACACCCTCTGTCGGGGTCGATCACGGAAGCCTGCAGCTCTATGACGGCGAGATGTACCGCGCGGTGGCGATACGCGGCGCAGTGCTGTCCATTGCCGAGCAGTTACGACGGCCCCGCCGGCCTGACCCCGACCTTCCGACCCATCGCCTGTTCGCCGGAGAGCTCTTCGTGCACGTGCCCGATCTGGCAGAGGTCGATGCACCGAGCGCGCGCAACATCGTCAAGATCGCCGGCGTGCGGACCGTCCTGTATGTGGCGCTGCGCAAGGAGGAGACGGTCCTGGGCTTTATCGGCGTCGGCCGCAAGGAAGTGCGCCCGTTTACCGACAAGGAGATCGCGCTGCTGCAGAATTTCGCGGCGCAGGCGGTGATCGCGATGGAGAACGCCCGCCTCATCACCGAGACGCGCGAGGCCCTGGAGCAGCAGACCGCGACCGCCGAGGTCTTGCAGGTCATCAATTCCTCGCCCGGCGACCTCGTGCCGGTCTTCGAGGCGATATTGGAGAAAGCGCACACCCTCTGCGACAGCGCTCACGGCAGCTTGTTCCTGCGCGATGGCGAATACTTCCGGGCGGCGGCGATGCGCGGCGTTCCCGAGCCGCTGGCAGATCTGTTGCGACGGGGTATCCTAGGCCCCGACACGATCATGGGACCGCGATTGCTCGCCGGGGATGCCGTCGTCCATATCGTCGACATGGCGGCTGTCGATCATCCGATGACGCGATTGGCGGCCGAATCGGGTGTTCACACGCTACTTTCGGTGCCGTTGTGGAAGGGCGACGCCCTGTTCGGAATGATCGTTGCCGCTCGGTTCGAAGTTCGCCCGTTCACCGACAAGCAGATCGCGCTGTTGCAGAACTTCGCGGCGCAGGCGGTGATCGCGATGGAGAACGCGCGGCTGCTCGGCGAGTTGCGCGCACGCACCGAGGAGATCGCCGGCTGGAACCGCGAGTTGGAGGCGCGCGTCGCCACCCAACTCGCCGAGATCGAGCGCACCGGGAAATTGCGCCGGTTCCTGGCGCCGCAGCTCGCCGAATTGATCGTCGCGCAGGGCGACGAATCGATCCTCGAATCGCATCGCCGCGAGATCGTCGTCGTTTTCTGCGATTTGCGCGGGTTTACCGGGTTTGCCGAGCGCGCCGAGCCGGAAGAGGTCATGGCCCTCCTCAAGGATTACCACGCCGCGATGGGGCCGATCGTCGCGCGCTTCGAGGGCACGATCGACCATTATGGCGGCGACGGCATCATGGTGTTCTTCAACGATCCGCTGCCGACCCCGGACCCGGCCCGGCGCGCGATCGATATGGCGGTGGCGATGCGAAGGGCGGCGCAGGACCTCTTGCGCAGCTGGCGGCGGCACGGCCACGATATCGGCTTTGGCGTCGGCATTTCCCAGGGCTACGCGACCTTGGGCCAGATCGGCTTTGCCGAGCGCATGGATTATACCGCGATCGGCACCGTCACCAATCTCGCCGCGCGGCTCTGCGCCGAAGCCAAGGACGGGCAGATCCTCGTCAGCCGCCGCGTCGCGATCGCTGTCGAAGACAGCGCCCAGCTCGAAGAAATCGGCGATCTGTCGCTGAAGGGGTTGAGCCAGGCCGTCCTCGTCTACAACGTGCCGCAAGAGCAGGTGTGACACGTCCTGGTTCCCGGCGCAGGCCGGGACCCATTTTTCAGCCGGCACGGACGCCGGGCGATGGGTCCCCGCCGCCGCGAGGACCACGGTGTGGTGCAACGTCACCGGGATCTGCTGTAACATAACCTTTGTCGCCCGGCCGCGAGGACCCCGCCCATGCTCTCCCGCCCCAACACGGCGCTGTCGCAACTCCACATGCAGATCATGTGGTCGAGGCTCATCGCCGTCGTCGAGGAACAGGCGCAGACGCTGATGCGCACCGCCTTCTCGACGCCGGTGCGCGAGGCCGGCGATCTCTCGGCCGGGGTCTTTGACAAGGACGGGAACATGCTGGCCCAGGCGGTGACCGGCACTCCCGGCCACGTCAACTCGATGGCCGCCGCGGTCAAGCACTTCCTCGCCGCCTTCCCGCTCGAATTGATGAAGGAAGGCGACCACTACATCACCAACGACCCGTGGCTGACCTGCGGCCATCTCCATGATCTGACCGTGTGCAGCCCGACCTTTCTGCGCGGGCGCCCGGTCGGGCTCTTCGCCAGCACGGTCCATGTCGTCGATATCGGCGGGCTCGGGATGGGGCCGGACGGCCGCCAGGTCTTCGAGGAGGGGCTGGCGATCCCGCTGATGCCGCTGGCTCGCGAAGGCCGGATGAACGAGGACTTGATGCGCATCATCCGCGCCAATGTGCGCGAACCCTTGCAGGTCGAGGGCGACGTCTACGCGCTTGCCGCCTGCAACGACGAAGGCAGCCGGCGCCTCGTCGACATGATGGACGAGTTCGGCATCGCCAATCTCGACCGGCTTGGCGAGCACATCATCGAAACCTCGCGCCAGGCGACGATCGAGGCGATCGGCAAGCTCGCACCGGGCAAATACAAGAACAGCGTGACGATGGACGGCTATGACCGGCCGCTGACGCTGGCCGCCGAGATGACGATCAGCGCCGACAACATCCATCTCGATTACACCGGTACTTCGCCCGCGAGCGCCTTCGGCATCAATGTCGTGATGAACTACACGCTCGCCTACACCGCCTTCGGCGTCAAATGCCTGGTCGCGCCCGAGGTGCCGAACAATGCCGGCTCCTTGGCGCCGATCACCGCGAGCGCGCCCGAGGGGTGCCTCCTCAACGTCAAGCGCCCTCGCGCCGTCGCCGCGCGTCACACCGTCGGGCACATGCTGCCCGACGTTGTCTTCGGCTGCCTGCACCAGGTGATGGCGGGCGGCGTTCCGGCCGAGGGCGCCTCCTCCTTGTGGAACCCGCAGATCTATGGCGGCGCCGATGTCGAGGACGAGTTCGGCGCCGGCAGGGCGAGCGACACTCCGCCGTTCAGCACCGTCATCTTTCATTGCGGCGGCACCGGCGCGCGGCCCGGCAAGGACGGGCTCGATGTCACCGCGTTTCCCTCCGGGGTGCGCACGATCCCCGTGGAGGCCACAGAATTGGTCGCGCCGGTGATGTTCCGCCGCCGCGAGTTCCGCGAAGGCTCGGGCGGGGTCGGCCGCTTCCGCGGCGGCCTCGGCCAGATCATCGAATTGGGCGGGGCCGACGGCGCGCCGGTCGCGCTCCTCTGTAATTTCGAGCGGATCAACAACCCGGCGCGCGGCCGCGACGGCGGCGGGATGGGCGCGCCCGGCCGGGTAACGCTGGTCTCCGGAAAGCCGATCCGCCCGAAGGGCCGGCAGACCGTGCCAGGCGGCGATTTTGCCCGGCTCGAATTGCCCGGCGGCGGCGGCTTTGGCGACCCCGCCGAGCGCGACCCCGACCAGGTCGCCGCCGATGTCGCCGACGGCCTCATCACCCGCGACATCGCCGAGCGTCAACTACCGGGTCGCGCTCCTCGCCGACGGCGCGCTCGACCACGCCGCGACCGCGCGGCTGCGCGCGGGGTGAGCGCTCACCACACGATTTGCACGCCATACTCGGCGAAGACCCGGTCGGCGGTAGCGATCGGAAGGCCGTCGGCAAGCGATTGCGCGATCATCATTCGATCGAACGGATCTCTGTGGAGGCGCGGCAAGCGTCCAAACGAGCGCAGATGGGCGAAGGTGACCCCGAGAACCGAAAACCCCTCATCGGCCACCATCGTCTCGAGGGCGTCGGGAAGGATCAGCTTTCCGGAGGATTCCTTGATCGTAAGTTCCCACAGCGCGGCGATGCTGATCAGTACCTCGTTTGCGGGATCCGCGATGGCACTGCGGGCCGCGACGCCAAGTGCAGGAGAACCCACCCGCCACCAAATAAGGGCATGACTGTCGACCAGGAGGCGCACCTACTCGTCCTACTTCTCCCACAGATCCAATTCCTCCTCTGTCATCGGATCGAAGCAATCGGGGGCGATCCAGATCTTGCCTTTGTAGCGCCCCGGCACGCGCGGCTTGGGTTCCTTGGGGATCGGCACAAGTTTGACGAGCGGCTCGCCGTTACGCGCGATAACGATCTCCTCGCCGTCAAGCGCCCGCGCGACAAGCCGCGACAACGACGTCTTGGCCTGATGCATGTTGACGATTTCGCTCATCGCAGTGTGCCTCTAGCTAATCTAGCTAAGATGGTGGTTTGCTGATAGATCGTCAAGTTCGGCCTGCCTGCGGATTGAGAGCGGCGGCATTCCGAACTATGTTCCCCTTATGACCACCCTACCGCGCGCCATTCTCTTCGATCTCGACGACACGATCCTCTCTGCGTTCGGGCGGTCGCCGGGGCAGTGGCGGCGCGTCATTGCCGAGTTCGCCGAGCATCTCGTGCCCCACCCGCCCGAGGACGTCATCGAGGCGATGCAGGCCTATTCGAAATACTTGTGGGCCGACGAGATGCGTCATAAGCACTGGCGCCACCGCATTGGCGAGGCACGCCGCCACATCGTCGCCAACGCCTTTGCCGAATTGACTGCCGCGCGTGGCCACGCCCCGCCACCCCCCGAGATTTGCGACGCGATCGCCGACCGCTTCAACGAGCTGCAGCACGCCGAACTGAGCATGTTCCCTGGCGCGCATGAGACGCTCGACCGCTTGAAGGAATTGGGCGTTCGCCTCGCGCTCGTCACCAATGGCGCGGCCGCGCCGCAGCGCGCCAAGGTCAGGCGCTTTGCCCTGGAGCACCGCTTCGACCACATCCAGATCGAGGGCGAGCACGGCTTCGGCAAGCCCGAGGACGCCGCCTACGCCCATGCCCTCCACTCATTGGGCGTCGGCGCACACGAGACCTGGATGGTCGGCGACAATCTCGAATGGGAGGTCGTTGCGCCGCAGCGCCTCGGCATCTACGCGATCTGGTATGACGGCTATGGCCAGGGGTTGCCGGAGGGGTCGCCGATCCGCCCCGACCGCATCATCCGCACGCTGCCCGAGTTGCTGCCCTGAGGGCTGCCCTATGCCACCGGCGCCCACAGCACCTTTTCGATGTGGTCGGCGCCGGTCGCCAACATGACCAGGCGGTCGAAGCCGAGCGCGATCCCGGCGCACTCCGGCAGCCCGTGCTCGAGCGCCGCCAGAAAATTCTCGTCGATCGGGTAGGTTTCGCCATAGAGCGCCTGCTTCCTTGCCTGGTCGGCCTCAAAGCGCCGCCGCTGCTCGACCGGATCGGTCAACTCGCCGAACGCGTTGGCGAGTTCAAGGCCGCACACATAGACTTCGAAGCGCTCGGCAAGGCGCGGGTCCTCGGGCTTAGGGCGCGCCAGCGCGGCCATCGCCAGCGGGTAATCGTAAAGGATGGCCGGCGCGCCGATCCCGAGATTGGGCTCGATGCGTTCGAGAAAGATGCGAAAGAACAGGCTCTCCCAATCGTCTCCCGGGTGTGGCGCGATGCCGATCCGTGCCGCCGCCGTCGCGAGCAATCCCGCATCGGGCCGCGCCGGCTGCGGGGCCGTCGCCAGGAGGTCGATCCCGGCGTGCCGCGCGAAGGCTTCGGCGACGCTGAGGCGCTGCCACGGGGCGCGTGCGTCCGCGCTCCGTCCCTGCCAACGCAGCGCCTCGGCGCCGCAGGCGCTCTGGACGGCACGCAACAACGCTTCGCACTCCTCCATCAGGTCGCGGTAGGAGGCGCCGGCGCAATACCATTCGAGCATCGCGAACTCCGGATGGTGTGTCGCGCTGCGCTCACCGTCGCGATAGACGTGCGCCAGTTGCCAGATCCGCGGCAGGCCGCCGGCCACCAATTTCTTCATCGCGAATTCGGGCGAGGTGTGGAGATAGCGCGGCTGGGCGCCGCCGCCCAACGGGTCGTGCAGCAGGGTCGCGAAGGCCTTGAGGTGCGGTTCGAGCCCGGGGCTCACCTGCAAGGCCGGGGTGTCGACCTCGAGATACCCGGTGTTACCGAAGAAATCGCGCACCGTGCCGAGGATGCGCACGCGCGTGTCGAGGTTGGCGCGGCGCTGTGCCAGGCGGTCGGGTCGCCACCATGGCGGCGTCATCCGCCCCTCCCGATCCCGGACCTCTGGCGCATTCCGCTTTCCGCGGTGTTGGCAAGCTGGTAGGAAACCCGGCAAATCCCGAATTTCTGCGGCGAGACACCAGCCATGAAGATAAACGCCATCGATCTCAAACCCGGCAATGTTCTCGAGCATCAGAACAAGCTGTGGCTCGTCGTCAAGCGCGAGCTGGTGCAGCCCGGCAAGGGCGGCGCCTTCGCCCAGGTCGAGCTCAAGGATTTGCGCGGCGGCAACAAGCTGAACGAGCGGTTTCGCACCCAGGAGACGGTCGAGCGCGTGCGGCTCGACGAAAAGGAGATGCAGTTTCTCTATATGGAAGGCGACGATGCGACCCTGATGGATAACGTCAGCTACGAACAGGTCAGCGTCCCGCGCGAGCTGATCGGCGATCCCGCCGATTTCCTCAAAGACGGCATGGTGTGCAAGGTCATGCTCTATGAGGGAACGCCGTTGTCGGTGGAGATACCGCCGAGCGTGGTGATGGAGGTCGTCGAAGCCGATCCGGTGGTGCGCGGCCAGACCGCTTCCTCCTCCTACAAGCCCGGCAAGCTCGAAAACGGCCGCCGCGTGATGATCCCGCCATTTATCGAGGCCGGCACCCGCATCGTCGTCAACACCGCCGACGCCACCTACGTCGAACGCGCGAAGGACTGAGCACAGCCGTCGTGGCGACACGCTCGCCGGTTATCAACGTCATGGCCAATGCCGCGCTCAAGGCGGCGCGCGGCCTCAATCGCGATTTCGGCGAAGTCGAGCAGCTGCAGGTCTCGGTCAAGGGGCCGGGCGACTTTGTTTCGACCGCCGATCTGCGCGCCGAGCGCATGCTGAAAACCGAGCTGATGCGCGCCCGCCCCGGCTACGCGCTGTTGTTCGAGGAAGGCGGTGCCACCGAGGGAACCGATCCGCACCACCGCTGGATCGTTGACCCGCTCGACGGCACCACCAATTTCCTGCACGGGATCCCCCATTTCGCGATCTCGGTCGCCTTGGAACGCGATGACGAGATCATCGCCGGGATTGTTTACGAGCCGACCCGTGACGAGATGTTCTGGGCCGAGAAGGGCGTCGGTGCCTATCTCAACGACCGTCGTTTGAGGGTGTCGGCGCGGCGTCAGCTGGGCGACGCTCTGATCGCGACCGGCATCCCGTTCGGCGGGCGCGGCGACCAGCCGGCCTACTTCCAGACGCTGGCCCGGGTCGCGGCGGCGACCAGCGGGGTGCGCCGGTTCGGCGCCGCCGCCCTCGATCTAGCCTATGTCGCGGCCGGGCGCTATGACGGCTATTGGGAGATGGGGCTGTCGCCGTGGGATATCGCCGCGGGGCTGCTCTTGGTGCGCGAGGCCGGAGGCTTTGTCAGCGACCTCTCCGGCGGCCAGGCGATGATGACGAAGGGCGACGTGCTCGCCGCCAACGGGCATCTCCATCTGCCGCTCGCAGCGCTGATCAAGGAGGCGATGCGGGCCGCTCCGGCTGCGACATAACGGCAGCGCGAGGGCGGCAGTCGTGGCGCGCAGATTTGGGTGTCCTCGTCGATCGCCATCGGCTACCTTCCGCCGGCTCTTTGCGAGATCGGCGCGCGTATCCCCGGCCGCGCATAGAGGAGTATGATCCGCGATGGAGGTAGCGCTCGTCCGGCAGCCGCGCACCAGCCCGGCCCCGGGGCGCGCGCGTTATGCGACACCGCTTCAGGACCCTCATGGCTGAGCGTGACGCTGCGCCAGCGCAGCCAGAGCGGCGCAGCATGCCCGGCCCGCACCGCTTCCTGGTGCGGATGTTCGTCTTTCTGCTGGCGGTCGCGGGACTGGCCTATGCGCTGAGCGGCCCGCTGCGCACCTTCTTCATGGGCAACCCGGCGGTCAACGGCGTCATCCTCGGTATTCTCGTTGCCGGCACCGTCTATATTTTTCGCCAGGTATGGCTGCTCGGACCGGCGAGCCAGTGGATCGACAGCTTTCGCGAGCGCCTGGCGGATCGCGATCTGACCGCGCCGCCCGGCCCCGCGCCGCGGCTCTTGGCGCCGATGGCGCGGATGCTCGGCGGCCGCCAAAGCGGCCGGGTCAGCCTGTCGGCGACCTCGCTGCAGACGCTCCTCGACGGCATCGCCTCGCGGCTCGACGAAGCGCGTGAGACCTCGCGCTATCTGATCGGGGTCCTGGTGTTTCTCGGGCTGTTGGGCACATTTTACGGACTGTTGGAGACCGTTCGCTCGGTCGGCGACGTCATCGGCGCGCTCAACGTCGGGTCGAGCGATCTCACTCACGCCTTCGCCAATTTGAAATCGGGGCTCGAATCGCCGCTGCACGGGATGGCGACGGCATTCAGTTCGTCGCTGTTCGGCCTCGCCGGGAGCCTTGTTCTCGGCTTTCTCGATCTGCAGGCCGGGCAGGCGCAAAACCGCTTCTACAATGATCTGGAGGAGTGGCTGTCGACCTATACGAGGCTGTCCTCGGGCCCGCTCGGCGATGGCGGCGAGGGTTCGATGCCGGCCTATCTCTATGCGCTGATGGAACAGACCGCGGACAGCCTGGAAAACCTCCAGCGGATCCTCACCCGCAGCGAAGAGGGCCGGATCGCCGCGAACACCACCCTCACTGGCCTGACCGACCGCCTCGGCACCCTCGGCGACCACATGAAGGCCGGGCAAACGCTGATGGAGCGGCTGGCGGAGAACCAGATGGAGCTGAAGCCGTCCTTGACCCGGCTCGCCACGGTTGCCGAAAACTCGTTGGGCCAGGACGACGTATTGCGCACCCATCTGCGCAACATCGAAGCCTATATGGCGCGGCTGACCGAGGATGTCGCCGAGGGCCGGGTACAGAGCGTGCAGGAGCTGCGCGGCGAGATCCGGCTCCTCGCCCGCACGATCGCCGCCCTTGCCGAGGAGGGCGGCCGCTGACCCGCATGCATCGACGATCATGGCCCTAGCCAGCCGCCGCTCGCGGCGCCCCGGCATCGACATCTGGCCAGGCTTTGTCGACGCGCTGGCGCAATTGTTGATGGTGATCATCTTCATTCTGTTGGTGTTCACCGCCGGCCAGTTCTTTCTCGCCGACGCTCTGAGCGGGCGCGACAAGGCATTGAAGGAGCTGCAGCAGCAGGTCAGCGAACTCGGCGATCTGTTGGCGTTGGAGCGGACCGCCAACGCCGATTTGCGCGCCAGCAGCGCCAGTCTCGCCGCCCAGTTGAAGGCCAAAGAGGGAGAGGGCAACGCGCTCCTGGCGCGCGCTGAAGAGGCCGAGAAGGCGCTTGCCGCCGAAGAGCAGACCAGCGCTGCAGCCCGCGCGCAGGTCGAGGAGCTTACGGCGTCCATCGCCGCCTTGCGCGAGCAGCTGGCCCAGATCTCCGCCGCGCTCGATCTTTCCGACGCCAAGGCCAAGGACCAGCAGACCCAGATTGCCGACCTCGGGCGCCGGCTCAATCTGGCGCTCGCCAGCAAGGTGCAGGAGCTGGCCCGCTACCGCTCGGAGTTTTTCGGACGGTTGCGCGAGATCATCGGCAATCGCCCCGATATCCGCATCGTCGGCGATCGCTTTGTGTTCCAGTCAGAGGTGCTGTTCACGCCGGGCAGCGCCGAGCTCGCCGACACAGCGAAACAGCAGCTCGACCCGGTGATCGCCGCGTTGCAGGAGATTTCGGCAAAGATTCCGCCGGACATCAACTGGGTCCTGCGGGTCGATGGCCACACCGATCGGCGGCCGATCAATAACGCCGAGTTTCCCTCGAACTGGGAGCTGTCGACGGCGCGCGCGATTTCGGTCGTGCGCTACGCGATCGCGCAAGGCATACCGCCCAACCGGCTGGCCGCCGCCGGATTCGCCGACACCCAGCCCATCGACCCCGGAAATAGCGAGGCGGCCTTTCGCCACAATCGCCGGATCGAGTTGAAACTCACCGAACGCTGATCCGTATCGCATATCCGCCGGGTCCACCCTCGGTCTCGGGCCGGACTTGACCCTCTCGCCTCGCTTGCGCCGAGCGTCACATCGAGGCGGCGCCGGGGAGTAGCGATGCGATCGCAGTCATTGCCTCGCGGCTCAGGTGCAGGCCGAGTTTGGAACGGCGCCACATCACATCTTCCGCGGTCAGCGCCCATTCCTCGCCGACGAGCCAGGCGAGTTCGCGCTCGCTGAAGCCGCACTCGAACCCACGCCCGAGGTCCTCGGCGCGGCGGGCGCTGCCCAGGATGCGCCGGGTATCGCTGCCGTAGCTGCAGGCGAGGCGCAACGCGGCGGCTGGTTCGAGGAAGGGGTATTCCTGACCGAGCGAGGCAGCAAAGGCAACAGGATCGCGGTTCGGCAGATCGCCGCCGGGCAGGACCGCGCCACTGGTCCACGGCCGCCCCGCGGTTGGCAGAAACGGCGCCAGCTTTTCCAACGCACGCTCGGCAAGGCGCCGGTAGGTCGTGATCTTGCCCCCGAACACCGATAGCAGCGGCGCCAACCCGGGAGCGGCATCAAGATCGAGCAGGTAATCGCGGGTCACCGCGGAGGGGTCCCGCTCCCCATCGTCATGCAGAGGGCGCACGCCGGCATAGCTCCAGACGACCACCGACGGCGCGACCGGTCGGGCGAACCAGCGCGATACGGCGCGGCAGAGGTAGTCGACTTCCTCCCGATCAATCGCGACCTGCCCGCAATCGCCGGAATAGGGAAGCTCGGTCGTACCGATGAGGGTGAATTTGTGCTCATACGGCAGCACGAAGACGACACGGCCGTCATCGTGCTGCAGCAGGTAGCCCTGCGCGCCGTCGTAGAGGCGGGGAACGACGATGTGGCTGCCCTTGACCAGCCGGAGCTGCGAGCGATGCCGGGCGACGCCGGCTCGACACGTGACCTCTTCCACCCACGGGCCCGCCGCGTTGACGAGGATGCGGGCGCTGATTTCCGAGGCGACGCCGGCCTTCTCGACCACGGCCCTCCAGTGGCCGCCGGCGCGCCAGGCCCTGCGCAATTCCGTGCGCGGCGAGATCTGCGCGCCATTCGCCTTGGCGTCGCGGGCGTTGAGCGCCACCAGCCGGGCATCCTCGACGCTGCAATCGGAGTAGACAAACCCGGTGTCGAGGCCGCGCCGCAGCGGCCTTCCGTAGGGATGGTCGCGCAGCCGCACAGTTTCGGTGCCGGGCAGGCTGCGCCGGCCGCCCAAATGGTCGTAGAGGAAGAGCCCAAGCCGCAATACCACGCGCGACCGCGGGCCTCGATCATGGGGGAGCACGAAGCGCAGCGGACGCACGATGTGCGGCGCGTTTGCCAACAGGATCTCCCGCTCGGCGAGAGCCTCGCGGACCAGCCGCAGCGCGCCGTGTTCGAGATAGCGCAGCCCGCCATGGATCAGCTTGCTGGAAGCCGAGGAGGTCGCCGCCGCCAAATCGTTCTTTTCGACGAGCCGCACCGACAATCCGCGCCCGGCCGCGTCGCGGGCGATGCCGACCCCGTTTATGCCTCCGCCAACGACCAGCAGATCGAGCATTTTGGGCCTTCAGTCACGCGCATTGCCCACGGCGAGTTGCGACCAGGAAAACGTTCAACCATCCCGGTCGGCATCAGTCGGGATAAGGCCTACGATGCCCCGAAGCAGCCGTCATCTTCTGGTGAAGCTGGTACCGGCTTGATCAACCTTCGGCGGCCAGCGGCGGCGCCCGGTTCGCTGCCCGCTCGTCACCTTCAGCAGCCATCAGTTCATCCATCAGCCGGCGGAATTGGTTGAGCGCGCGGTCAGACGACGTGCCGAGCATGCGCGGCTCCGGCGTCTTCCAAATAACCTGCTGCTGCGCCTCGATCATCGCATTGTCCTCGGCAAAGGCGCGCTCGAAGACCGCAAATTGCGCCAGAGACTGGGCTTCGGTCGCGAAACGCTTTTCGAGGCAGCCGGAGTAGTAATAGACCGTATGACGCTCGTCGATCGGGGTTACCGCCTGTGAGGTCAGCGTCGTCCACAGCGGCTCGGCGCTGGGCTCCTGCATGGCGCATTGCGCGGCGGCGCCCGAGGGGTACGAGCGGGTTTGCAACAGGAAGACGCCCGCCGCCATATAATCGTAGGACGTCCACATGTCGGTCGTCGTGCCCGGCGGCTGATCGAGGTATTTCGGGGCCGGGTTGTTGACCACCCACCGGCTGATCCGGAGCCCCCGATCGATGCGGGTGACCTGAGGCTTGCTGTTGGCCCAGGCCATGCTGTTGCGCCCGAGCGTATTCTCGTGGACGTAGCTGAGATGGGCGAGATCGAGGAGATTGTCGTTGATGTATTGATAATTGGCCTCGTAGGCGAGTTCACCGGTTTGCATCCACCATTCCGGGTCGCCGTGGCGGAGCGCGTTCGGGATCAGAGCGGGATCGGCGAGCGCCGGATCGCCCATCCACACCCAAACCCAATAGTCCTTTTCGACGACCGGATAGGCGCGCACCCGTGCGCGCGGCGGCACGACATCCTGCCCGGGGATCTCGATGCATTGCCCCGACCGGGCGAATTTGAGCCCGTGATACATGCAACGCAGATCGTCGCCCTCGACGCGCCCCTTCGACAGCGGCGCGAGGCGATGACAGCAGCGGTCCTCCAACGCGGCGACCCCACCGTCGTTGCTGCGATAGAGGACTACAGGCTCACCGAGCATGGTGCGCGCCACTGCGTGGTTTGCCTGAAAATGGTGGCTCCAGCCGGCGACGTACCAGCAATTGCTCAGGAACATCGGCGATCCTCCTTATTGCGAGCGTTGGTACCGCCGCGCGGGGGCGGCATGCTATGTAACACTGATTGCTACGAAGCTTAATCGCATCGGTTGACGCGTCAACTATGGCCCCAACCCCGCACCAGTCCAACGTTTTTGTCGGCGACGACGAGTAGACGCATTCATTCATCCTGAAGCGGCGCGATCCGGTGCGGCGTCTGTTTAAGCGCGGCCGCTGGTAGCTCACCGTGCAGAGGTCTATCTTCAGCCACGAGGGTGCCGTTCCTCAAAGCCGAGGATCACCGCATGGATGTCGCGGCGTGGCTAAGTGGGTTGGAGCTTGAACAATACGCGCCGGCATTCCGCGACAACGCCATAGATGGCGAGGTCTTACGCGAACTGACGGCCGACGACCTGAAGGATCTGGGCGTTACCCTTGTCGGCCACCGGCGCAAGCTGCTCGCCGCGATCGCCGCCCTGGGCGGAGAGGCCCCGACGCGTGACCTAGCCCAACCGGCGGCGAGCGCGACATCTACCCCCGTCTCCCCTCTGACTAGCGACGCCGAGCGCCGGCAACTGACGGTGATGTTCTGCGATCTGGTCGGCTCGACCGCACTCTCGGCGCGGCTCGATCCCGAGGATTTGCGCGAGGTCATCGGCGCGTATCACCGCTGCTGCACCGATCTCATCACCGAGGCCGGCGGGTTCGTCGCGAAGTACATGGGCGACGGGGTGCTGGCTTATTTCGGCTATCCCCAGGCCCACGAGCATGACGCCGAGCACGCTTTGCGGGCCGGGCTTGCGCTGGTCGAGGCGGCGCCGCAGCTCACGACCGCGGCTGGCGTTCCCTTGCAGGTGCGGGTCGGCATCGCCACCGGGCTTGTCGTGGTCGGCGACGTCATCGGCGCGGGTTCTGCGCAGGAGCAGGCGGTCGTCGGCGAGACGCCAAACCTCGCGGCGCGCCTGCAGGCTCTGGCCGAGCCGGGTGCCGTCGTCATCGCCGACGGCACCCGACGGCTGCTCGGCAATCTCTTTGAGCTGAAGGACCTCGGGGCCAGGGACCTCAAGGGCATCGCCGGGCCGGCGCAGGCCTGGGCCGCGCTGCGGGCGAGTTCCGTGGCGAGCCGTTTCGACGCCCTGCACACGACCGGCCTGACCGCCCTCGTCGGGCGGGAGGAAGAAGCCGAATTGCTGCTGCGGCGCTGGTCCCGGGCAAAGACCGGTGAAGGCCAGGTGGTGCTGCTCACCGGCGAGGCAGGCATCGGCAAATCGCGGCTCACGGCCGCGCTTCAGGGACGCCTCGCCAGCGAACCGCACACGCGCCTGCGCTATTTCTGCTCGCCGCAGCGCACAGACAGCGCGTTCCACCCGATCATTGGCCAGATCGAACGCGCCGCCGGCCTCTCGTACGACGACATACCACAGGCGAAGCTCGACAAGCTCGATGCGATGCTCTCACAGACCTCGACTTCGCCTCAGGATGCCGCACTCTTCGCCGAGATGCTCTCGCTTCCGAATGATGGACGCTATCCCGCGCTCGAGCTGACCCCGGAGCAGCGCCGGCAGAGAACGCTGGAAGCGCTGATGTCGCAAATCGCAGGGTTGGCGTGCCGGCAACCGGTGCTGATTATCTTCGAGGATTTGCACTGGATCGACCCCACGAGCCTGGAGGTGCTCGGCCGGACCGTGGACCGCATTAAAACTCTCCCGGCGCTGCTGATCGTGACGTTCCGCCCCGAGTTCAACGCGCCGTGGGTGGGACAGCCGCATGTGACGAGCCTGACGCTCAACCGGCTTGGCGAGCGTGAAGCGGCCGCCATCGCGCGCCTGGTCGGGAACAAGCCGCTGCCGGCGGATGTGCTGGCAGAGATCGTCGAGCGCCCCGACGGCATTCCGCTGTTCGTCGAGGAGATGACGAAGGCGGTGCAGGAGGCGGAGAGCGAGGACGCGGCCCGGCGCACGGTTGCGGCGGTTCCGTCGCCGGCCCTGGCGGTCCCGGCAAGCTTGCACGCATCGTTGATGGGGCGGCTCGACCGGCTCGGCCCCGCCAAGGAGATGGCGCAGATCGGGTCGGCGATCGGCCGGGAGTTTTCGCATGGCCTGCTGGCTTCGACGGCGCGCAAGTCCGACGCGGATCTGGAATCGGCGCTCGACCGTCTCGTTCAGGCAGGCTTGCTGTCCCGCCAGGGCGTCCCGCCGCAGGCGAACTACCTGTTCAAGCATGCGCTGGTGCAGGTCGCGGCCTATGGCACGCTGCTGCGCGAGCCGCGACGCGCGCTCCACGCCCGGATCGCCGAGACCCTCGAAAGCCAATTCTCCGAGATTGCGGAGAGCCAGCCCGAGATCCTGGCGCGTCACTGCACCGAAGCCGGGCTGATCGAGAAGGCCGCTTGTCTGTGGGGCAAGGCGGGACAGCAGTCACTGGCACGCTCGGCGTTGGTCGAAGCCGTGGCCCAGCTCACCCGTGCCCTCGACCAGATCGCGACCCTGCCCGGCACGGCGGCGCTGCGGCGCGAGCAGATTAGGTTTCAGGTCGCGCTTATAGCCCCACTCATGCATGTCAAAGGCTATGCCGCCGCCGAAACCAGGGCGGCTATTGAACGGGCACGTTTACTGATCGAGCAGGCCGAAGCGCTGGGAGAGCCTTCCGAAGATCCGCTGCTGCTGTTCTCGGTCCTCCACGCCTTCCACGGCGTGAACCATTTAGCGTTCAATGGCGATGCCTGTCGCGATCTCGCGGCGCAGTTCCTGGCGCTGGCGGGGAAGCAAAGGGCGACATTCCCGCGCATGCTTGGGCACCGCCTGATGGGGGAGACCTTGCTGTTTACGGGGGACATCGCGGAAGGCCGGGGACACTTTGATCAGGCGATCGCGCTTTACGATCCTGCCGAGCATCGTCCGCTGTCGATACGGTTTGGCCAAGACGAAGGGGTAGCCATCTTAGCCTTCCGGTCGTTAGCTCTGTGGCCGCTTGGCTATCCCCACGCTGCGCTCAGAGACGCTGACGACGCGCTCGGGAATGCGCGAGAGATCGGTCAAGCCGCCGAGCTGATGTTCGCTTTATGCTTTGCAGCGGTAGCATATACCCTTTGCGGTAATCGCGCCGCGGTAACTGCGCAAGCCCAGGAGCTTGTCGCTCTGGCCGAGGAAAAAGGTTCGCGGTTTTGGAAAGGGTTCGGAATGATGAGCCAAGGTTGCGTGCTGGCCCTGACCGGCAGGGCTTCGGCCGCGACCGAAATGCTGATCCCCGCGATGGCCGCCATGCGGACAACCGGAACGACGGTTTGGATGCCATTCTATTTGCCTCACTTGGCCCGCGCCCATGCCGGGCTCGGGCAATTCGAGGCGGCTTGGCGCTGCATCGGCGAAGCGATGACCGCGGCGAAAATAACCAAGGAAACCTGGTGCGAGGCGGACATCCACCGAACCGCCGGCGACATCGCGCTGATGTCGCCCGAGCCCGACGCGGCAACAGCGCAGGCGCATTTCGAGCGTGCCATCGCCATTGCCCGCGCGCAGCAGGCAAAGTCCTGGGAATTGCGCGCGGCGACGAGCCTGGCGCGGCTGTGGCGCGATCACGGCAAACGCCAGCAGGCCCGCGATCTTCTCGCGCCGGTCTATAGCTGGTTCACCGAAGGCTCCGACACGCTCGACTTGAAGGCGGCCAAGGCGCTGTTGGAGGAGCTGTGCGCCTGACAGCCAATTGCGAAACGGAGCTGCCGGCGGGTTATTTGGGAGAGCATCTCGGCCTCCGTAGCAGTCGGCGACCGATAGCCTCACCGAGACAGCTTTGCAGAACCGTATCGCGCGCTACGGATATCGGTATAGCGTCCGCACCCGTTCGCCCCCGACGATGCTCCTCTGATGTCGGGCTTGCTGCTTCGCTGGCAGCCGTTATCAGCTGCTCGATTCTGCGGAGAGCCGCACCGATGGTAAAGATATGTTCCCACTCGTTATTGGCACGCACGTAGACAGATTGCGGTCGGAAGGTGGCCATCTCGTACAGCGCGGCGGCCATGGTCTTTGCGCGCACAAGACTTGGTATAAGCCAGACCGTTATGCTTTCTCCATCCATCGTTCTAATCATGATAAAGCCAAGTGACAGGGCATAGCCAATAATATTGTCATCAGGCCCTATCAATATTTTTCCACGGTCATCTATGAGGACTGACCGATCGGGTATCAGAATCGAGTGAGCGAAACTGATGTGGTCTTTTCGCCTTGGATCGGTTGGAATCCAATGATTGGACATTTCTGTTCTCAATTTGGAAAGGAATGTTGCGATTCCCTTGAAAGGAGGCAGACGACGCTCAGTGGGTCATGACAGGGTGAAGACCTTGGTCTTGGGCTAGCCGGTAGGCACCTCAAAACCGAAACGCCAGGGTGATGACGATCACCGCGACCAATATCAGTACCGCTATGCCAACCAAGGAGAGTGTGTCGCGCGCCATGGGCTCCCCCTTCCCCCTTAGATAAACCCCGGAGGAGGCCCGAGCGTTGATTGATTATGCCCATACAGCCGGCGGTGCTGATGCGATCGCATCGGTATGATAGTGTATGCCTGACCGGTCAGTCTATCGCAATCCCATTGCAAAGATGGGTCAACGCCAGGTTTACAGAGGGCTCCGCCGCTCCAGGCGCGTCGGGACCATTGGTCAGCGATAAAGGCCGGTTTCATTCAGATGGCCAAGGTTGCGCTATCGCGTCAGATGTTCCGGGATATCCCGTCGCTCATCGCCTCGTCTAACTGCGCGCGCCGCCCGTGGCAGCATAAACGGGAGATCGGGTCAGATGCGGCAGCCGGCCAACGGCAGAAGTGCCGCTTGGGTACCGAAAAAGGGCGCGCGTTGCAGGCCCGGGAAGTTGAGCCGCGACAATTTCGCTGTCACCGGGTCACGTTGCGATCGAATTTCGTTGTGGTGCGCCGCGCCGAGACGGAAGATCGGACCCGGCAGTTCGGGAATCCGGGGGAATCTCGACCAGACCGATGAGTGCTCGCGACCGAATTTTGGAATCCGCGTATGAGCTCTTCTCCACGCGGGGAGTTAAAGGGACCGGCATAAGCGCAATTATCGCCCGTGCCGGCGTCGCACGGATGTCACTCTACCAACATTTTCGGTCCAAGGACGATTTGGTTATAGAATTCTTAAAACTACGCCAGCAACGCTTTAACAATAATTGGCAAAGCCTAGTTAAAAATAGCGACAAATCTCCGCGTGATCGTCTTTTAATGATCTTCGACTTATTGACCGAATGGTTTAGTACACCGGATTTTGAAGGGAGCTCATTCATCAAGCTTCTGATGGAAGAAAAAATTGATGGACCTCTTTACCGGGCCGCCGTCGAACAAATTGAAAATATGAGATTATTTGTGCAGAAATTGGCTGAAGACGCAAAAATTAACGACGCCTCCTCTTTCGCACATCTCTGGCTAATGCTGATGTGCGGTGCAATTGTGACGGCCCAAGCAGGCAATCGGGGCTCGGCACGCTCAGCAAAGATTGCCGGTGAGATTCTGCTAAAGAATTGGCAAGGGCAATCGGGTTAGGCCAGCAAAACCGATCGGCCGCTCGCCGCCCTCTTGAGCTGTGAGAGGCCGATATTCATACGCCGAACGGAGGGCTGCATCGGGCCGGACCTTGCGGTTCGAACGCGGCGCCGGTGTGGCGAATGCCCCACCCGGGTGAAAAGGCGCGGCGCCGCGGTCAGCAGCGGCGGTGACCTGCAAATAGTCGGCGGCGTGGTCAGTGGCAGCGTGATCAGCAGCGGCGGTCAGGTCGAGGGGCTGACGATAACGAGCGCGTACGGCCAGTGGTCTGCCGGTGGTGTGAATGTCATCGACGGTGCGACCGTTCGGAACGGCGCAAATGCCGGGATTAGGATCGATCAGGGCGGATCGATCTCCGGCTTGTTCGTGGCATTCAGCCCATTTGACGTGGTTAATTCCGGAGGCGTTGCCGATGGCACGGTGATCGGCAGCGGCGGTGGACTGACAATATTGGGCGGCGTCGCCAGCGGTACGGTGGTCGGTAGCGGCGGGGAGTTGCTGATACTCGACGGCGCTGCCAGGGGCTCCGTGGTCGGCAGCGGCGGCTTCCTTGTCGACGATGGCGTTGCCAGCGGCACAGTAGTCAACCACGGTGGCACCGAGAAGGTGGACCGCGGAGGCATCGCCAGCGGAACAGTGGTCAGCGGCGGTGGCAGCCAGACCGTGCTCGCGGGAGGGGTGGCCAGCGACACCACGGTAATGCCCGGCGGCGTTGAGTTCGTCTCGCCGGGCGGCACGACGCGCCGGACGCTGCTGAGCGGCGGCAGCGAGAACATCTGGCGCGGGGCCATGCGAGCGGTGGCGCGATCGGCAGTGGCGGTGTCGAGCGTGTTTACGGGCGGACGACTTGGGGCTTGGTCGCCAGCGGCGGGCGGCAGATCGTCGAAGCCGGCGGGTTGGCGCACGGTGCAGCGGTTAAGCACGGCGCGCATCAGATCGTTTATTCGGGCGGGGTGACTAGCGGGACCGTGCTGGAAGGCGGGAGCGAGATCGTCTACGGAACGGCGAGCGGCGGTAGGGTCAACCTCCGTGGGCTCGAAACCATCCACGGGACGGCGAGCGGCGGCACGATCGACCGCGGCGTCATCGCGGTCGCGAGCGGCGGCACCGCCAGCGGCACGGTCACCTTCATCAGCGGCGGGACGTTGCAGCTCGATACCGGGGCCGGCTTCACCGGAATCATCTCGGGGTTTGCCGTCCCTGACCGGATCGATTTGCGGAGCGTCGTCTTCGGCGCGGGGACGACGATGAGCTTCACCGAGGCGGTCGGCAACACCAGCGGCACGCTCAGCGTCAGCGATGGAACGAATACGGCCAACCTCATGCTGCTTGGCCTCTACACGACGAGCAGCTTCGCGCTCTCGACCGACAATCACGGCGGGACCCGGGTCACCGACCCGCAGGTAGCGGGCGGCGCGCCGCAGGTGACCTTCGCCGATATCGCCCCTGCCGGGCTGCGCGCGGGCGCGGCAAACCCAGGCACCTGGCCCAACTACCTGCCGCGCGCCCTCGCCGCCAGCGTAGAAGCCCACACCGGCGAGACGCTACTCGCGACCGTCTCTCCCGTCGAGGCGGGCGGCGGCCACAATCCGCTACATCCAGCGCCGCGCTGACCGCGGTTGGTCTGCCAGCCGCTATATTACCGATCCGACCCGTTAATCCCCAAGCACCCGAACGGCGGTTCTCGGCGCCGAGCTGCCCGCGAGCCCGCGAGCAGGGCCGGCTCTGCGAAGCTCGCGACCATAGTCTTCGGATCTCAATCAGCCTAATCACCGGCTACCACCGGCGCGACGTCCCGCATGAAGCACTGCATCGATTGCAGGAGCTGGTCGAGGTTGCGGTTGCCGTGGAAGTTGATCTGGAAGGCATCGAGGTCCGCCGCTTGGCGGTAGCGCAATAGATCGGCAGCGACCTCGGCGGGTGTGCCGTGTCCGGTCGGCCGCTCCTTGCCGGCCGGCGGCGCGTTGCCGGTGATCGTGCTGAACTCGACGCGGAAGCTCATGCGCGTCGGGATCGGTTCGCGGCCGGCAACCTCGCAAGCCTTGCGCAACGCCGCCTGCCGCTCGACCAGCTGGGCTATCGGCAGCGGCGTCGGCTGCCATACCGCGGCGAACCTTGCCGCACGCCGCAGCGCGCCGTCGCTCGTCCCGCCGATCCAGATCGGCGGGTGTGGTTGCTGCAACGGCTTGGGATTGACGAACATATCGGCAAACGAAAAGAACTTGCCGGAAAACGACACTTGGCCAGGCGCCCAGCAGGACTGCCATAGGCGCAGGTACTCGTTCGTGCGGGCGCCGCGCTCGTGGAACGGCACGCCGAGGGCCGCGAACTCGGCCTCATTCCAGCCGACCCCGACGCCGACGGTGAGCCGGCCGCCCGACATGAGGTCGATCGTCGCCAGCGCTTTCGCGGTGGCGATCGGATTGCGGTACGGCATGATCAGCACCGAGACGCCGACACCGATGCGGGAAGTGTGCGCGGCGACGAACGACATCGCGACAAGCGGATCGTAGACGTTGGTCCACGGCTCCGAGCGGGCGTCAGCGCCGACGATGATGTGATCATTGACGAAGATGGCGTCGAAGCCGACCTCCTCGGCCTTCTTCGCGGCCGCGCCGATGGCTTCGGGCGACGTTTCGAAGCCGAGATAATCGGAATTCGGGCAGCGGGTTGAAAAGTGGACGGTCATGGTTCCCCCTAGCCGCTTATCAGTGCAGAGGAACGATACCAGAAAAGCCGACGACGCCGTGCGGTACGTAATGCTCCTCAAGCGCCTTTGATGCCGCCGCGTCGAGCAATCCGAAAATTCACGATCTTGGTACGGCCCCTTCGATCGCCTCGCGCAGCATCTCCACTCTCAGCCACTGCTCCTCGGCGACCGCCAGCTCGCCGCGGGCCACCGCGAGCGCCGCTGTCGCAACACTGAACCGTGCCGGATCACGTGCATAGAGGTCCGGGCCGCCCCGGTCGCGGCGTGATGCTCTCGACGCCGGCGGCGCATGCCGATGGCGCAGCCGGCGCTGGGGACGCCGCCGCCGCTGCATTGATCGAGGCCATCGTCAAAGCGACGCCGGCGCGCGCAGACGCCGCTCGGCGCGCGTGTCGAGGGTGAATCTGCGCTCTCCTCTCGGCTACGGCGCACCGCGAAAAAGCGCGTCACCGGAAAGTCATCCAGGCGTCACGTCAATGTAAATTCGCCGAACTAGGGTCCGGTCGCTGTCCACAATTTGACCAAGGAGATCAGCGATGGGGCACCGAGTTCCAGCGACCGCCGGCCCACGCACGCGCACCCGACTAGCTGGCGGCGTGGCCCTTTATGCCATGCTAATCAATACCATGGCGCCGTTTGCGGCAAGTGCGGCCGAGATCGGCGCCAATGACGCCAAGACGACGACGCCGATCAAGCATGTCATCGTCATCATCGGCGAAAACCGCTCATTCGACCATCTCTTCGCAACCTATCAGCCGGTCAGCAAAGGCGAGAAGGTGCTGAACCTGCTGTCAGAGGGCATCGTCAATGCCGACGGCAGCCCCGGCCCCAACTATGCCAGCGCCGCTCAATCTCAGGCGCAAGACACGACCGTTTATCAGCTGAACCCGTCCATTTCCGGCCAATATGCGACCCTGCCGGCGCCGCTGGCCAGCGGTGGGTATTCCAACGGCCAGCCGCCTTTCGCGACGGTTGCGACGGCCAAGAAGATCGAGAACGGGCTGGCGCCGGACTATTACAAAGACCTGACGACCGGCGGGGTTCCTGCCGCGATCCTCGGCAAGCCCGACACCCGCATCAGCTACGACGGCAAGGACGTCAACAACCTGCCGGCGGGTCCCTACCAGCTGACCCCGGGTGTCGGCTATGACGATTACGCCGAAAGCCCGGTGCACCGCTTCTATCAGATGTGGCAGCAGTTCGACTGCAGCGCCGCCGCCGGCTCCGCGGCCTGCCGCAACGACCTGTTTGCCTGGGTCGAAGCAACGGTGGGAGCGGGCGGCAACGGCAAGCCGCCGCCGGCCGGGTTCGCCTACAAGGAAGGCGCCACGGCGATGGGGTTCTACAACATGCAGCAAGGCGATGTGCCCTATTTAAAGCAACTCGCCGACACTTACTCGATGAGCGACAACTTCCATCAGTCGGTCAACGGCGGCACCGGCGCCAACCACATCATGCTCGGCACCGGCGACGCCATCTGGTTCAGTGACGGCAACGGCAATGCGCTCCCGCCGCCGCACGGCTTCCTGTCAGCCGGCGCGAACTCCGGGACGGTCGACGAGGTCGAGAACCCCGATCCGTTGTCGGGCACCAACAACTGGTACACCGAGGACGGCTATGGCGGCGGCTCCTATGGCTCGCCCTCTTACGGCGGCGGCAGCTACACCAATTGCTCCGACACCTCGCAGCCGGGTGTGCCGGCGATCGTCGGCTTCCTGACATCGATAAACGTCAAGCCGAATTGCGACCCCGGGCATTATTACATCCTCAACAACTATAACCCGGGCTATTACGGCGACGGCACCAACGCCTATGCCGATATCGCCAATCCGCAGAACACGGTGTTCACGGTCCCGCCGTCCAACGTCAAAAATATCGGCGACTCGTTGTGGGCCAAGAACATCTCGTTCGCCTACTTCGGCGACCAATTCAATGCCTATCTCGCCAATCCCTATAACAATTATGTCACACCGGACAACACGTACTGCAACATCTGCAATTTCTTCCAGTATTCGACCTCGATCATGACCAACCCGGTCGAGCGCAAGATGGCGCTGCAGGACACGACCGCGCTCTACGACGACCTGCGGACCGGAAATTTGCCGGCGGTGTCGTTCGTCAAGCCGGACGGCTATCTCGACGGTCATCCGGCGTCGTCGAAGCTCGACCTGTTCGAAGGCTTTGTCAAAAAGATCGTCGATCTGACCCATAGCAACAAGCAACTGTGGAACAGCACGGCGATCTTCATCACCTTCGACGAAGGCGGCGGCTACTACGATTCGGGGTACGTCCAGCCGCTCGATTATTTCGGCGACGGGACGCGCATTCCGCTGCTCGTGGTCTCGCCGTACAGCGCCGGCGGCCAAATCTCGCACACCTACGCCGACCACGTCTCGATCCTGAAGTTCATCGAGGCGAACTGGGGTGTTTCGCCGGTCACCGGACGCAGCCGCGACAATCTTCCCAACCCGATTGCCGGCAGCGATCCTTATCGGCCGATCAACGGGCCGGCGATCGGCGATCTGATGGATCTATTTACATTCAAGTGAAGCAGGCGCGCCGAGACCGCCCCCCGGCGATCGCGGTGTGCCTGAAGACCGCGGAAATCCTCGCGAAAGCGGCGCCGTCCGATCGACGGCGCCGCTGCCGCGGAGCGCGCCTCGGCCTTTGTTCAGGGGCTCAGGGTGAAGACGGTCCCGCCCAGCCAGTAAACCCAGGTCGACAGCGCTATGAAAGGGCCAAACGGCAGCGCCGAATGGGCATGTAGTCGAATGCCGACGAGACGCAGAGCACCAGCTGCGACAAGCGCGGTCAGCGCGGCGGCGAGGATCACCTGGGGCAAGGCCATCAGCCCCAGCCACGCGCCGGCGGCCCCAAAGAGCTTGGTATCGCCAGCACCGAGGCCCTCACGACTGCGAACCGCCCGATAACTGAGTGCAATCGCGCGCAACAAAAGATAGCCGACAGCGGCGCCGAGTGCGCGCGCGAACATACTGTCGGGTTCGAATACGGCTGCTTCGATGAGCCCGGCGACGATCAATGGCAGGGTCAATACGTCCGGCAGCATCCAGCACCTCAGGTCGATCCAGCCAAGGAGCAAGAGCCACCACCCAAGTAGGCAGTCCAGCCAGGCACGCGTCACGTCGTCAATGGCTAGAGCGGTTACGGCGACCAGTAGTGCTGCGATCTCAACCCCGGGATAGAACCAGCCGAGGCGATGGCCACAGCTGCGGCAGCGTCCCCGCAACATCAGCCAACTGACCAGCGGCACAAGGTCGCGCGCCGTCAATCCCGATCCGCAGCTCTCGCATAGAGAGCGCGGCCAGATGATCGGGCGTCCTTCCGGTAGCCGTCGGATAATCACTCCGAGAAAACTGCCGATCGCCGGCGCTATGACCAACAAGGCAGCACCGCTCAAGCCGGGTATCCCGTGCCTCACAGCACCCCTCTCTATTGACGGCTGCCGCTCTCGCGCTGGCGCGCTGGATGGGCATGACGGTATCGTGCGACACTGTGGCAGCCTTGGCCAAGTGTTCGCGAACGCCTGAGACGACCGTTACGATGCGTGGGAGAAAATGACGTTTCTGTCCGACCGACTGATCAAACTAGGCGATGAGCGCCGCAACGCCGAGAGCGGCTTCACGCTTCTGGAGTTGCTGGTCGTCCTTGCCATCCTCGGGCTGCTGGTTGGTCTCGTTGCCCCGGCGGTTATGCGACAGTTTGGTACCGCCAAGGAGAAGATCGCCCGGATCGAAGTTGAACGTCTAGGCTCGCTGCTAGATAATTACAAGCTCGATGTCGGCACCTATCCGACGACCGAGCAGGGTCTGCAGAGCCTGATCACCCGGCCGCCCGGCGTCAAACGCTGGGACGGGCCCTATATCAAAGGCGCCAAGCTACCGGAAGATCCGTGGGGTCATCCCTATCTGTACCGCATCCCGAGCGAACGGCCGGGGCACGATTACGATCTGTATTCGCTCGGCCCGACGGGCCAACCGGGAGGAACCGGCAACGATGCGCCGATCGAGAACGAATGAGCGGCGCCTCAAGGCTCATTGGTTGCCGTCGTTCCAGGCAAGGAGGGTATAGGCTGCCGATCCCGGTATGATCCTGGCGATGACGGTGCGCGTCGCCCGGGCGTTACCGGGGCCTCGCGCAGTCACCGTGATCCGAGCCGCGAAAACGTTCGAACTCCTGCGAGGCCGGGGCCGGTGCGGCCGCAACTGATTGTCCGAGCGCCGTCATCGCGGCTTTTACTACCGGGTCGGCTTGCGCGATGTTCGGCTCGGCCGGCGCGAAGAGTGACAGGTGCGGCCGGATCGCGTCGAACACGCTCGGCGTCATCCCGATCACTCGGCGGAGTTCGCCGATGGTTTCGAGCGGCTCGCCCGGAGGAGCATAATCAAGCCCGGCGCCTCGATATTCCGCCAGCAACGTTTCTTGTCCCTGAGCACCCCTGGGGGTCCTGACCCATTCACCGATGGCCGAGGCCGAGACTCCGGGCACTGCCAGGGTCGCTGCCCGTGGCACCCAGCAGTGCCTCGAGAATCGCTGGCGAGGCAAGGCTGGGGTTGATCCGCCCGGCTTCGTCCGAAACCCGGACCACGGAGTGGCAATCGCCGATCGCGAGTTCGTGCTCTGTGCCGTCTGGGAGCCAGCGGCGTTCCGGGCTTGGATCCGCCAGCTTGAAAATCGTTTGAGAGACCGCTCCGTCCGCTGCCGCCGCCGTCACCGCGTTGGCGACAAGGTTGCCTGCGATACGGCTCTCGATCCTGCCGGTACCCGTTAGATGAGCAACGATGAAGGCAATGAGCACTAACGTCCACAGCACGACGATCAGGGCGAAACCGCGGTCTCGTTGGTGCAAGCGTGTCGAGGGGCGCAACCCGCTCATCCGCTAAAGTCCGTTCGGATTGGCGCGACCTCGAATGGGTTGGTGGGAAAGTTCCTGCGGGATCAAGGCCGCGTTGATCAATTGCTTGCGCAGGTCTTCCGTCAATGCGCGTGCATTTTCCTGGTTTTGCACGACGCGGGGCGTGATCAGCACGATGAGTTCCGTGCGCGCCCGCGTGTTGTTTTGCGAGGAGAATAGAGTACCGACCACCGGGACATCCTTCAGGAACGGAAGCCCGCTGTTACCTTCCTGCGAGTTGTCGCGAATGAGACCTGCGAGCGCTACCGTTTGGCCATCCTGTACTGCCACGCTGGTGCGGACAATCCGGTCGTCGAAGGTCGGGGAGCCGGTAGCCGTGTTGGCTGCCGGTGTGGCGACATCACTGACTTCCTGGGCAACATCGAGGGTCACGAGACCACCCGTGTTGATGTGCGGCGTCACCTGCATGATCACACCGGTTGAGTGATAATCGATGCTGTTGACGATCGGCGCGCCGGTGGTCAGCGTGCTGGTTGCAGTTCCCGTCAGGATCGGCACCTGCTGACCTACCTGGAGGTGGGCCGGTTCGTTGTCCAACACCATAACCTGCGGCGACGATAGGATTTTCACCGTCGTGACCGCCGACAGCGCGTTCAGCACCTCGCGCGCGCCGTTGGCGAGAACGAAACCGGGGAAATTGCTGCCCAAAGTAGCCGGGATGCCACCGACAGTCACGACCGTTGGTGACGGGCCGGCCACCGCGCCGGGGACCACCGAGGTGGGAGCGACCGGACTGCCGGTTGTCAGGATGCCAGAAACCTTGCCTCCGATGAAAAACTGTGTTCCGTACGCCAATTGGTCATTTAATGTGACTTCGGCGATGGTCGCGTCGATTAGCACTTGGAGCGGGGTGATGTCGATCTTCCGCAGCATTCCATCAATAACCGTATACTCGCTCGGCGTAGCGTAAATCAGCAATGCATTGTTGTGACTGTTGGCGATGATGCGAATGCGATTTAACTGGTCTTCCGTGGTACCGCTTTCGGTTGATAATGGCTCGGTCGTCGGTGGTGTCGCTGGCTTCGCGGCTGCGTTCCCCAAAGTCGAGGCCGCAGTTGCCGGACCGGAAGCAGTTGCGGGAGCCGGGTTGGTAGCGATCCCGGACGAACCCAGCGCACCACCGCTCGCAGGCCCGCCGAGCGCTCCTGCCTCGAAGCCCTGCCCTGCGCCCATGGTCACCGGTTGGGCGCCGGGCGCAACGCTTCCCGGCTCCGTGACCGTGACGTGATCCGGGGTGAAAGCACGCTGCAGCAGGAGTGCCAGATCAGAACTTTGACCGTTTTGCACGTAATAGATGTGCCAGGTGCGAGCCGTTTCGCTTTCGACCCGGTGCGTCAGTCTGAAGAAACGTCGCGCTGCATCGAGGTAGCTTGGCTGCGCCGAGGCCACGAGAACCGCATTGACGCGTGGCAGCGGTACGACCCGCACCAAACCGCCCAACGGGCCCTCGTGTTCAGCCTGGAGCGCCTTCTCCAGTCCGGCCGCCAAGGTCGCTGCGTTGCCCTCTACAGGAAAGATCGCCAACGACTGACCGGCGAGAACATCGACGTCAAACGCGTGAATGAGTCCGATCATGGCTTGGCGGGCTGCCGTGTCACCGCCGATGATCAGCGCGTTGCGTCCTGGGTCGGCGGTTAATTTGCTGCCTTCGCCGACATAAGGCTGCAGCAGCTTAGCCAGGTCGCGGGCCGAGGCGTACTGCAGCGGGACCACCTGCGCGCCGCTACCGGCGACGTCTGCGTCGCTGACCGCGTTCGTCGCCGTAGCGTTTCCGATCGGTACGACCGCATAGAGCCCACCGCGCTGGACCAGCGTCGCGCCATTCTGGTTCAACACCGCCTCGAGCGCCGGCAGCAGCGCTGCGGGAGCCAGCGGCTTGCCGGTGTCGAGTGTCGCGGTGCCATGCACGGTCGGATCGATCGTGTAGTTGAGCTTCAATGTCGTCCCGAGAATGACTCGCACAATCTCGCGAATGTCGGTGTCGACGAAATTGAGGGTGACGTCGCCAGCAGCCTGCCCGGCCGGATTTACTGGTGAGCTTGCCGCGACCACCGGCATTGTCGGCGAACGGCGATCCTCGAAGGCGGCCGTTCGGTTGCCGCCGACCGGAATCGTGCTGTTCACCCGCGGTGGTGCGGCCTCCAGATTGGTCGGCCCGCCGAGCGGGGTGAGCCCGAGCTGGGGCAGCGCTTGGCATCCGGCTAGAAGGACCGATAGAACGAAACCAAAGCCGCGAAAGATCCCGGTGGAACGCGGCGTCATTGATCGTGACCTCGCCGGACCGGTCGCCGCGGCGGCACCGCCACCGGCCCCGGCAGGGCGCCGCGCCCCGCCGCTGCGGCGGCCGGTGAAACGGCGGGCTGAGCGCCACTTTGCGCCGTCGGATTGACCGCGGGTGGCGCGGGAGTCGAGAACACCCGCTTCGGATCCAACTTCGGCTGAAGGGTTTCTGTCCCGTTCGGCCCTCGTAAGGAGACCTCGCGCGGTGTGATGCTCTCTATCCGCCAACCGTCCACTGTTTCGCCTTCGGAGAGGGAAAGCGGCTTCGCACCGTCGACGGCGAAGATGGCGAGACGCTGGCCGGGTTCTATGACGATACCGGCGAGCCTCTTACCGGTGATGGCGGAGACGGTCTCGCCGCTCGTCGACGGACGTCGCGTCGGATCGAAAAGCGGCCGGGCAAGGGTGGTCGCGAGGAGCGTGTCGAGCGGCGCGACTGGGCCTGGCCCCACGGCAGGCGCATCCTCGGCGCGGCTCGCAGGCTTGGTCGCGGGAGCATTATCGCCGTTGCCAGAGAGCTCAGCGACGATGACCGCAGCAAAGAATACGCACCCGCCGACCAGCAAAAGCGCTCTGCGATCAATCATGGCTTTGCGGTATGGCCGATCTCGTTGGGGCGGAAGCCGGAGACCTCGAGGCTGGCATCAAGCCCAAGGGTCGTTGACGCGCCCGCGCGCCGCATCAGGCTGTGGATCTGCAAACCGTCGACGACCAGCGGAGGGGTCGCCATTTCGATCGTGGCGAGCAGCTTCATCATGCTCTCGTAGGAGCCGCTGATCAGCGTGCGCAGACCAACGCGATGATACTCGCCCTGGGTGTCTGTCGGAAGGATTTCCGTGCTGCCGACCGTTACCCCGCTTGCGGCGGCGAACTGCTCGATATGACCCTGCAGGGCGGCCGATGCGATCGCATCGCTCGCGCCGTCCAGCGTCAACTTGTGGCTGTCCGCGGCAACGCGCAGGTCCGCGACGCGTGCACGCAGCACGGGGAGCTCAGCCGCGATCGCACCGAGCTTCACCAGAAGCAGGCGCTGGCTTGCCAGGTGTGCCGCGCGCTCGCGGTAGAGATCCCAGAGGGGAACCGCTACGACGAGATATACGGTCGTCAGCGCGACCAGCAATATGAGCAAAGCGAGAACCCTGCCTTGCCAACCCGTCGGCAGGTTAGCGTTCACGGCTATGGCGCAACCTCCGCAATGATCGTGAAGACCTCGGCATGCAGTGCCTCGAGCCGGGTGACCGGAGCGGCGAAGGTCGGGTTGCGGAACCCATCAGCAGCGAGCGCGCCGATCAAGCGGGCAGCACCGGCTGACCGGCCGCTTAGCGTCAATTTGCGCTGCCGCAGCTGGAACTCGGTAAGATAGGTGTCGTCCGGTAGAACCCGGGTGACGCTCGCCAGTACCTCGAGCGGCCGGCCCGCCTTGCCCAGCTCTTTATTGACGAGTTCCGCGCTGCCCGAGAGCTGATCGATCTCGTCGTGTAACCGTTGGGCTTGGGTGGCGGATGATCGGCCGGCCGCAACCTGCCGATCGAGCGCCGCCAATTCCACCGCCTGGCGCACAAACGGGGTCGCCATGGCGCCAAATCCCAGCACGCCACAGCAGACTGCCGCCGGCCAGAACAAACGGTGCGATCGATGTTTCGGCCGCGCACCGTCGCCGTCGAGCGGGAGAACCGGCAAGAGCTCAGGAGCCTCCGAGATTTCCACCCATCGCGGCAGGATGCCGACCTGCGCGAGCGTCGACAGCAACGGCGCGAGAGTAGCCTTGGGCAGCAACATCAGGCGCACGACGATCCGCCCATGCTGCCGGTCCACCGTCTCGACCCGGTGGTTCCAATATAGATCTTCAGGCTCGAATGGGGTTTCCAGATCCATTTCGAACGCGAGAACCTGATCGAGTTCGGCCTGTGCCGCGAGCGGCAAACTCAGGGTCTTTTCCAACACGTCCGTTCTCGTCAGCCGGAGCACCGTCGGCCAGTTGGGCGATCGCGGTAGGTCGCTGAGCTCGGCGGCATGGAGCGCAAACTCGCCGAGTTGCTCAACTTCGCCGTTGCGGCGGAGTGCGACTGTGATGGCGCCGGCATGGTCGAGCGGTCCGATCGGGGCAATCACCAGCGCGTCACTCGTCACGGCTGAACGCCGCAGTCTCGCGGGGAGCAGGTCGGCGAGTTGTCCGAGCCACCAAACCAAGACGGAGCTGATCACGATACGCTCGATTTTATCTGATGCCTGAGCTGCTTCCGCGGCGGGACTCGTCGCTCCGACGACCCCGCTGCCCGCGGGTTCGGCCGGTCAACTTCCCCGAGGAGCATGCACCGGAATGAACGAAAACCACGACGATCGGCCAACTCCCACCTGACGCTGCAACCGCAACTCGCCGCACCGCGTACGCACCGACGTCGCCCCACCGACCAGCCGGCGTCCCTGGCTCATCGTACCGAAAATGACCAATGGAGGAAAGGGGTGGCTGGGTGGCCTCAGTCCGGCTTCTCCGGCCGGTCGGCTCCGGCGAACCTTCGGATGCGACGAATGGCTCGTACCGCGTCATAAGCTTACCAATAGTTACAATATTTTACTTAAGCGATTAGAAACCAAGGGTTTAATGGGACCGCGTAACGTCTAAAAAGATTGGGAGGGTGCAAATGTCAAAGCAACATGCTGACTACCGGCGAGCCTCGGGACTCGGGGGGGTAGCTGTCGCCGTCTTAATTGCCTCGGCTGGCGTCGCGCTCGCCGGTCCGTGCACCGGCCCTGGGGCACCGACGTCAACCGAAACCCAATGTCTGACGGCGGTACAGATCCCGGGTAACGCGCTGCGGTCGTTCGACATCAGCTGGGTCAATCCGCAACGCGGTGAGTACTACCTCGGCGACCGCTCGAACGCCGGCATCGACATTATCGACACCCGGCACAGCAGCTTCGAACGAACGCTACCCGGGTTCGTCGGCGTCGTGCTCAAAGGGACCGCCGTGGACAACAACCATTCCGGCCCCGATGGGGTCGTCACCCACGGCCGATGGTTGTACGCCGGCGACGGCGACAGCACGCTCAAGGTATTCAATCTTGATGCGCCGACCGCATCAGCCCAAACACAATCAATCGCTACGGGGGGGACGACGCGCGTCGACGAGATGGCCTTGACCGACGACGGCACCTTGCTGATCGCGGCAAACAATGCCGAAGACCCGCCCTTTGCCACGATGTTTACGGCAAATGGCGACGCCCATGGCAGCGCGGTTGCCATCATCACCAAGGTGACGGTAGATCCGACGATCATTCCCACCGGGTTTGGTCTTTCGTTGGAGCAGCCGACCTGGGAACCGAAGACCCAACGCTTTTACGTGTCGATCCCGATCATCGCGAACAACCCGGCCGGCTGCAACTATGGGCAAATTGCTGGTCCGATCACCTGCGACGGAGGAATGCTGGTCATCGATCCGACGACGCTGTCGAAGCCGACGGCGGTGCTCGGGGCGTTCGATCCGACCACCAATACCGGAGTTGTTCCGCTGCATGCATGCGGACCTAACGGCGCCACGGTCGGACCCCACGCCAATCTCCTCTTAGGGTGCACCCCGGGAAACAACCCGAGCGACACCACAACGCTTGTCATCAACGCCAAAACCAAGAACTACGCCAACATCGGTGGAATTACCGGCTCCGACGAGGTCTGGTTCAACCCGGGCGACCATCGTTACTACACCGGTTCGTCAAGACAGATTGGCGGGCCGGCGCTCGGGGTCATCGACGGTACCAGTGTGCTGATCGAAACGGTCCCACAAGGCAGCGGCGCTCACTCAGTCGCGGCTGATTGCAAGAAAAACCACATCTTTGTGCCACAGACGGCGCCGCTCAGTGTTGTCGGGACCGGCGGCGACACTACCGGTGTCAGCGCCGGGATTTGCGGGGGCAACGCTGGATGCGTCGCAGTTTACGCCCATGACCATGAAAGTGAGAGCTGCGGCATCTCTGACGACGATCATGGCAACGGCAACGGCAACGGCAATGGTAACGGCAACGGTCACGGTCACGGCAACCAAGACTAGTCTATGGTCAATGTAGGACAGCGCCGCGCCGGCTAAGGCGCGGGTTTGAGAAGCATCGGCGGGCGCACGAGCCGCGCTCGCCGATGCCGACTTGCCTAGCCGAATTTGGCGTCACAACCCCGACACCGCTATCAGGTCCGGCCAGCGGCGAGGATCGCCCTTCACGAAGCTCAGCCGCAGGCGAATGAGTTGGGGAGCAGTGGGATTTTCCCACCGAGGCTGCCAACCCGGCGGCTCGTTCGGCGCAAGCGAACCCCAGTAGCTCAGGTCCAGTTGCGACACTCCGTAGAGCAGGATCGTCGTCATCGGCGCTGGCGGCTGTCCGAGCCGCCGCTCATGGTAATGCGGAGACCAGGACAGGATGAGACGCTGGTTCTGCACATAGAGTGTAATGTCGGCGCGACGGATTGTGCCAAGTCCGGTTGGCATAAATCCGGTGAACCTCACGCGGTGGGCTGCGCCTTTGAACCCTGCCTCGACCGCATTCGCGGTCGCAACCGCTTGGCGGCCTGCCGATGCCGGGGGCAGCCGGGTCAACATGCCGCGCAGCAGGCGCATCGCAGCGTCGAGCTCCGCCGTGCGGCTGAGACGTTGGATCTGCGCGTGACGCAGGGCAAGCCCGGCGTGCACGCCCTGGATCAATCCGACCATCAGAAAACCGAGAACGACCAGGGCGACGAGCAGTTCAAGCAGCGTGAAGCCGCTCTGGCGGTCGCGACCGCTGGCAGTCTTCATCGAGGGGCCGCTGTGGCGCCGATGCGCCGCGTGTCGAGGACAACTGCGTGGTCATGACCCCGCCCGGGCCAGGAAATCGTGACCTGAACATCGAACAATGTGGAGGTGGTAACCGCCGACGTAGGGTTCACCAGCTGCACCGGCCAACTCGCCACCGGAGTGATGCGCAGACGCCAACGATAGCCACCGCCATCGTCGCCAGCAGATTCCCCTTCGAGCAGAGCGACATCGGGTCCGACGGCGGCGAGATGCGATTGCGCGCGCTCGACGGCTTCCTCGGCCTGCGTGGCGCTATTGACCGCAAACAGTCCCTCACCGCCTGCCCGAAACAGCACGATCAGCGCCAGCGCGGCGATGGCGAGCGCGACAATGACCTCGAGCAAGGTAAAGCCCTCGGCGCGCTCATCGGACATCGGCGACGCTGACCCTGCCGGTGAGCCAATCCACGCCGATGGCAACCCGCCGCGGGCCCTCGGCCAGCACGATCCGGCCGCCCGTCGAACTGCCGTCGGGATTGAAGCGGATGGAGCCAACGTCGGCGCTTTCGCGCTGGCCCGCGAGCGTCAACATCTGGATCGACAACGAAGCGGGCAGTGGCCGTAGCGCGGCCGAACCGCCCCGGTAGCGATGCCCCTTAAGGTCCAGTTCCAATGAAACCGGGCGATTTTCCGCGATTGCCTCGGATCGCACCAACCGCAGTTCGGAGCTCAATTGGGCCGCGATCGTGTCGACAGCGAAGCCCCGGCTCCACGGCGGTCGATAGCCGACCACGAGGACCAGCGCGAACCCTACGATCGCCAGCACGACGAGGATTTCGAGCAGCGTGAACCCGGCTGCGGCGGCCGCCGGCCGCGGGTCCGCGTTACACCGCGAGATCATTGAGGCTCAGCATCGCTGTCAGCAGAGAGCCGACGATACCTGCAACGACAAGACCCATGACAATCGTAATAACGGGCACGGCCAGCGCCACCAGCCGCTGCATCATCAGTTGCGCCTGCGCATCGTGGATGTCGGCGGCTTTGAGCGCCATGGCCGACAGCTGGGCCGCCTCTTCTCCGAGTTGGAGCAGATGGATCGTCCGCGCCGGGAAGAGGCCGGATGCGGCCAACGGCCGGGCGACGCCGGCTCCGCTCTTGGTGGCAAACGCAGCAGCCTCGACGGCCGCCGCGGCAGCGAGGTTTCCGAGAGTGTCCTTAGCGATACTGAGCGCCTCGATCAGCGGGACTCCGTTTACCAAGAGGCTGCCGAGGGTCCGGGTCAACCGAGCCGCAAGGGTCTCACGCAGCAGTTTGCCGACGATCGGCAACGCCAAGAGGAAGCGATCGAATTTGACCCGGTAATCGGGTACCGCCAACAAGCGGTGGGCAACAAGGGCGGATGCGAGCAGCCCAAGCAGCAACCAGGGGCCGACTTCGCCGACCGCCGTGCCGAGCGCGATCAGCGCGCGGGTCGAGGTAGGGAGCTTGGCGCCGGCCTGCTCGAAGATCGGGGTGAATTGCGGCAGCACATATTCGAGCAGGAGCACAACCGAAGCGATCGCGGCGACGACCAGCAGGGCCGGATAGACCATGGCTGAGCGCAGACTGGCGCTGAGATCGCGCTCGCGTTCGAGCAGCGTGGCAATGCGTTCCAACGTGACCGGCAACGAGCCGCCGGCCTCGCCGGCCCGGATCAGCCCGACATAGAGCTTCGAGAAGCTGCGCGGCTCGGCGGCAAGGGCGGTGGCCAGCGAACTGCCGGCGCGCACCTTGTCGCGGACGGTGGCGAGAATTGAGCGGGCGCGAGCGCTGCGTGTGTTCTCCACCACAAACCGCAAGGCTCGATCGAGATCCTGGCCGGCCGCGAGCATGATGGCGAGTTCGCGACTGACTTCGCTAAGCGCGGTCTTGTCGAGGCCTCGTGCACCGCCGAGTTCCAAGCGAAGCAGTTCGCCAACCGTACGACGCTGACCGGCCGGGTCTACCCGCAGAACGATCTGACCCTGGCGCTGTAGACGTTCGACAACGCTCGTCCGCTCAGCCGCTACCATGACGCCGCTGACAACGTCGCCGCCATTGTCGACGGCCGACCAGCGGAACTCCGGCATCTTAATCTCTCACCGATTAAGCCGTTGCGATCCCATACGCTGCGCGAGTTCTGCGGTATCCATAGCGCCTCTCTCTTTGTGCGGTTCACGCCTCGCCGCGGACGCAGCGCACGACTTCCTCGATCGTGGTATCCCCTTCGAGCGCGGCAACGAGGCCGCTGTTAAAGAGCGGCACCATGCCGTCTGCAATCGCGGCCCGCTCGATCGCCATATCGTCAGCCCGCTCGAAGATCAGTCGATCGATCGTCCGGCTTGGCAAGAGCAACTCACCGATCGCACGCCGCCCGCGATAACCGGTGCCGCGACATTCCGGGCAACCGACGGCTTGGAATAGATCGATCGGCCTCGATGCGGCCAGTCGGGCGAGGTCGAAGCGCTCGATCAGCGCGGCAGGTACCTCCGCGGGCGCCTTGCAGGCAGGACACAACCGGCGCACCAGGCGCTGCGCCAATACGCCCTTCAGCGTCGCGGTCAAGAGGTAGTCCTCCAGCCCCATGTCGCGCAGCCGCGTTACAGTCGCGGCGGCGGAGTTGGTGTGCAATGTCGACAGCACGAGATGGCCGGTCAGCGCTGCCTGCACCGCGATCTGTGCGGTCTCGAGGTCACGGATCTCGCCGATCATGATAATGTCGGGGTCCTGCCGCAGGATCGAACGAAGCAAGTTGGCGAAGCTCAGGCTGATTTGCGGCTTGACCTGGATCTGATTGATGCCGGTTAGCTGATATTCGATCGGGTCTTCGACGGTGACAATCTTGCGTGCGATCGTGTTGAGCCGCAGCAGGCCGGTATAGAGCGTCGTCGTCTTGCCGCTGCCGGTTGGCCCGGTGACTAGGACCATGCCGTTCGGCAGATCAAGGCAGCGTTCGATGCCGTCCCGGATTTCCGAGGCAAAACCCAGTTTGTTGTAATCAAATTCCACGGCGGTGCGATCGAGCACCCGGAGCACGACGGTCTCGCCATGCAGCGAGGGAATAGTGGAGACTCGGAAATCGATGTCGTGACCGCGCACCGTAAGCTTGATGCGGCCGTCCTGCGGCAATCTGCGCTCGGCGATGTCAAGGCGTGCCATGATCTTGATACGCGAGATGATCGCCGCCTGCAGGCGCGCCGGCGGTGGCTCGACCTCGTGCAATACGCCGTCATAGCGGTAGCGCACGCGCAGCCCGTCGGGAAACGGCTCCAAATGCACGTCGGAGGCATGGGTTTCGACGGCGCGCGCAATCAACTGGTTGACCAACCGGATCACCGGAGCTTCGCTGGCAAGGTCCTTGAGGCGTTCGGCGTCTTCTGTTCCGGGTTCATCCTCGGGACTGGTTGCATCGAAGACAGCGTCCAGATCGCCCGTCTCGGGCTCCGCGTAGAGGCGCTCGAAGGCGGCATCGAGTTCCGCCGGGACCGCCACCGCGATCTCGACGCGCCGGCCAAGTGCCGCAGCGACCGCATCACGGGTAAAACGGTCGAGCGGATCGGCCATCGCCAGGATCACGCGCTCGTCACTGACCGCGATCGGCATCGCTCTCGCCCGGCGCAAGAACCTCGGCCTCAGCCGCTCCGGAAAGAATGCGGTTTGCGGATAGCCCGCCGCCGGCACAAGCGTCACCGCGAGCAATTCGGCGAGCGCCTCGGCGAGGCTGCGCTCGCTGACCAGGCCGAGTTGCGTCAGGATATGGTCGAGCCGGCTGCCGGCCTCGGCTGTAATGCGTTGCGCCCGGTCGAGGGTTCGCTGATCGATTACGCCAGCCGCGACCAAGCTGGTGCTCAGCCTGGCAAGCGCCTCGGTGACGTCCAGAATTGGCGAGGCGGGTGGCTCAATAAGCACGGCGGCGATATGGGTCAAGCGGCGGCGGCCCATAAAATAGCCGCATATCCCATGCGCAGCCAAGACCGCACGATTCGCGCCCGCCGGGACCGTTGCGCTGGTTCTCTACGCCGGTCAGTCCGACAAGGTCCTGTCCAAGCGGAATATACGGCCCTTCCGCACCGCCGGATTGTCTACTGCGGCGGCGGCGGATTTGGGCAATCGGCGGTGTTCGGGTACGTATAATGCAGATTGTCGGTGATTACCGGGCAACCATCGGCGGGCGTGTTGCAAGCCGTGGCCGGTGGCAACGCCGAAAGATAGGTATAGATCGCTGTGAGGTCCCGATCCGTCATGTTGTGATAGGCCGGCCAGGGCATGACCTGAAGGACCGCGGTGTTCGGACCGAGCGCGCAGATCGGGTCCGATGGGGCCTTCTCGCAGTGGATATCTTCGCCGGTGCGAAACACAGTGATGAATTCGCTCAAGGTCAATCCCTGCGGCTGGCCATTTGCGTCCGGCGTCAAATTGCGCGCCATAAAAGCGTGGGTCCCCGAGCCAAAGCACCGTCCGCCGGCCAAAAAGTGTTGGGTGTTGAAGTTCGCAACCAAACTGGCCGAGACGCCCTGCGTCGTCGGCGTGCCCTGGAACGGGTCGCCGGCAGCGGGATTGCTGCCCGGGCCGCCGATCGGGAGGAACTTCGGCAAACTGTGACAGCCGGCGCAGTCCGAGGTTCCGTTGACCAGATAGCTGCCCCGCGCAACCATGGCCGGGTTTTTGCCCGAAAAATTCAGTTGCCCCACCGGGATCGGCGAGACGGCGAGGCCTTCCTGGATGGTCGAATTGGAGATAGCGTCTTGCCCCCACGAGGCACCGCCGTCTTGCCCCCACGAGGCACCGCCGTCTTGCCCCCACGAGGCACCGCCGTCTTGCCCCCACGAGGCACCGCCGTCTTGCCCCCCGAGGCACCCGGGACACCGCTCACCATGACAACCATCGACAAGGCCAGCGCGAAGTGGCGAACCGGCATCGTGTGTTCCTCCTTCAGCGTCGGTCTTGATTCGCGCTGGCTCTCAACGCCGATCTTAGGTGCTATTCGTTAAGTCAATCTTGCCAAGAAACCGACGCAACTCCATCCGGATCCGTCGCGTTGTCGCCCTGCCCAGACGGTCATCACGCCGACGAGCGCGTCGTCCTAGCGCAACGCGGCGGTTAGTAGCGTGCGATATTTGCCGATTGCGACGAGATGTCGCGTTGCGGGTGAATTGGGCTCTCGCCGCGGACCAGTGCCTCCTCGAACTCGATCACCTCGTCGCCGTGCGCGACCCGCCGGCCATAATCCAAAACCCAAAATTTGCTGCATCATCGCCACCCCCGAAGCCCCCAGGCCTCAGGATTCTTGGGCGACTTCGCCCCAGGCGGAATCCGCCAGGGCCGCAAATATCCCTTTGGGCCGCTCCGGGTCGCCCGGCCGGTGATGGCGAAGCGTGAAAAGCCGTCATCCTTTTACCGCCCAAGGCCCAAGGCGGGCGGGGGCGTGCCTAACGCTCCTCGGTTCATCGCCAATCATGTTGGAAATCAATAAATGAGGCCCAAGATTTCAAAATCCGCCTCCGACCGCAGTTCGGTATGCAGGCCGAGATGGGACCAATTTTCGGCACGTTTTAGCCAACCCTTAACTCTAGCGAATGAAGTGCACCCCGTTTTGACCGGACACCGGCGATAGCCGGAGGGCCTAGGGATAAGCCTAGGCATACGCCTATGTCCGACACGTTTTCGAAGGTAGAGGTGATCACTGGCGTCGCCCGCCGCCGGCGCTTTTCGACCGATCTGAAGCTGGCGGTGGTCGCCGAGACGATGCAGCCCGGCATGTCGATCAGCTATGTTGCCCGCCGTCATGGGCTCTCGCCCAGCTTGGTGTTCCGCTGGAGGCGGTTGATGAGTGAAGGAGGCCGCGAAGCCGTCCGCGCCGACGATGATGTGGTGCCGGCCGCCGAACTGCGCCGGCTTGAGGAACGGGTACGCGATCTCGAGCGGTTGCTCGGCCGCAAGACGATGGAGAACGAGATCCTCAAGGAGGCTCTCGACCTGGCGCGGACAAAAAAAGCGATCTTGCTGTCGAACTCTGCAGCGCTGGACGGTTCGCGATGAAGACGGTCACCGATACGCTCGGTCTTGCCCGCTCGAATATTGCCGAGCGGGTTAAGGGCGGGCGCCCCAAACGCGGCCCGCAAACCCGCGATGGCGATCTTGAGCTGACGGCCACCATCCGTCGCCTCGTCGACGCGCGACCGACCTACGGGTACCGGCGGATCGCCGCGCTCCTCAAGCGCGAGCGGCGATCCGACGGTATGGCCCCGGTCAACGCCAAGCGCGTCTACCGGTTGATGAAGCGGCACGGCCTGCTGCTGGCCCGCCATACCGGCCGGCGACGTCCGCGCGAACACGACGGCCAGGTCGCTACCCTGCGCTCCAACCTCCGCTGGTGCTCGGATGGCCTGGAATTCACCTGCTGGAACGGGGAGATCGTGCGCCTGGCCTTCGCCCTCGATTGTCACGACCGTGAGGTCATCGGCTGGGTGGCCACCACCGCCGGCATCTCCGGCGAGATGATCCGCGACATGATGGTCTACTGCGTCGAGCAGCGCTTCGGCGCGATCCGCGCACCGCATCCAGTGCAATGGCTCTCCGACAACGGTTCGATCTTCGCCGCCCACAGAACCATCGAGATCGCCTTGGCGCTCAATCTCGAACCCTGCTTCACCCCGGTCGAAAGCCCGGAGAGCAACGGCATGGCCGAGGCTTTCGTGAAGACCTTCAAGCGCGATTATGTCCGGGTCAGCCCGATCCCGGATGCCGCTGCTGCGCTCGCCCTCATCGCGGGCTGGATAGAGGACTACAACACCGTGCATCCGCATTCCCGGCTGGGCTACCGCTCACCCCGGGAGTACATCATGTCTCAACCCGTCGCGTGTCCGGTTTAACGGGGTCAACTCCAGCGAACGATGATCGTCCTTAACCGTTGCGCGGGGTTTGGGAGCGTGAAAATGCCTGATTGGGTTCTCTATACCATCGCGCTGATTGCGTTTGGGATCGGTGCCGGTTTGATGCTGGTTGGGTGAGTGCGACAGGCCGCGGTTTTGCTGGGCGCGACGCCCGCGAGCGAACCCCGGGGAATGTCCGATAACGGGAGTGCTTCGACATCTCCTTAATATTTCTATCGGAATTTGGCGACAAGCCGATCGAACGAGTGCAGCTGGGCCGCGGCTCGGTGCCATTCTTCCGCAAGACATATCGATCGACTTGCAATCTTAGAGGCGTCACTGTAATCCAGAACCAATGAGGAGGGGGTGGTGTGTCAATAGGAGAGAGTGAACCACTTTATCTATCGACGCCGGTACCTGGCGAGTCTGGTGGTGGAAAGCATATTCTGGTCGTCGATGACGACGTATTCTACCGGAATCTGGTTCTTTGGATATTGGAGGATGCCGGGTTCCGGGTCACGGCGGCGGAAGATTTCGCTGCCACGATCAAGGCTCTTGAAGGCGATGAGAGCGTGCACATGCTGTTGGCGGATGTGCAGATGCCGGTCGGGACGCCCAATGGTGTGACGATTGCCAGGATGGCCCGGCTGCGCCGGCATAAATTGCCGATCGTCTTCATGACGGGCTTCTACGATCCGGAACAATTAGGCGCCATCGAGCCGAACATTGCAGTTTTGCGCAAGCCCTTTACGGGCCAGGATCTACTGCGGATGGTTGAGGCTGCACTCAACCCCGCGGGATCCTGTTAGCCCACCGCGCCAATCCCCACCAGCGTCCCTCCCTGGCGAGCCTCCGCCGATGGACCGCAGGCCGCCCGGCCTCGCAACCCGAAGGGTCGGCGCCGAGCTCCCGATGTTTGCATACGAATTGGCGCGTAACGAGACCGCGAAGAACCCGGTACAGAGCCTTCGTCATGGTGACGGCTGCGGTCACCGACCGGGAATTCAATGAGTTACGGTTAGGCGATCCAGTCCGCTTCGACTAGCGGCAAACTCGGCATAGCGTTCAGCCCCCGGTCGTCAACGTGATCCGCCTTCATCGATCCAGCCTGTCCGCACTGGACCACCCATTCATAACACGATCACCGACAGACGCCTTTTGCAGAACTCCCTAGTTCCCGTACAACATTCGCCGTGTGATAGCTTCAACGGGCGCAAAATCGTCCGTGAACACGACCGTGTCAGCCGGCACGATAACATCGGTTATCTGCGAAGCAGCACGTTTCGCGAGGCGTTTGACTTCATTATCACCCTCGAAAGTCTCCAGCCGTGCGCGAATCGTAGCTTCCGACGTTTCCTTTGAAAAAGCCAGGAGCATGCGGTTTCCGTGACCAACCGAGAGCACCGCCACAGATGGAAAGACCCGCTCTAATGTAGCGACGGTCGAGATCAGCAGCTCCTGCTTTCGACCGACGTCAAACAAATTCATCATCAATAGACCAAATGGCGACATATGCGCGCGAATCGCTTGGAAGAACTCGACAGTGACGAGGTAGAACGGGATGTACGGTCCTCCCTGGTAGAGGTCGACGTGCACCAAGTCATAAGCGTTTTGACTTCCTGCAAGCCAGGGACGCGCATCCGCAACATAGGTACGGAGCTTACCGTCGTGGAGGTTCAATCCGAAAAAGCGGGTGGCCGCCTCGACCACTCTCGGATCAATCTCCACCGCATCTACTTCGACCCCCGGGGCGGTGATCCTCGTGGATGCGATGGAGCCCCCGCCGCCCAGGCCGAGCACCAGCAGGCGCTTTGCGGGCACCAGCATCGGCCCGAGAGCGAAGTCGTCGTAGTAGTGCCCCGTCCACCCAGTGCGCTCATCGAGTATGGTATGCACGCCTCCTTCGTCATTCAGTTTAAGCAACAGCCAGTTGCCGTTGCGAACCACGCGTACCAGGTTATAGGGTGAATCGACGGCCCAGACCGTGCCCCCGGGCCAAGCAGGCGGTGGCACCAACAACAGCGCCGCCCCGATAAAACCGAGTGCGATTAATGCAGCACGCAGATGCAGCGCCAACCCCGCCGCGGCTGTCACTGCGGACAAAAGACAGATCATTTCCAATGTCGTCTGGGTCCCAAGCCGCGGCACCAGGAAAAAGCTTGTCGAGAGAACCCCTGCAATGCCGCCGATCGTCGAAAGCGCATAAATCTTGCCCGCCACCGATCCGACCCGACCTGAATGTGCCAGCAAACGAATCAAGAAAGGACAAGCAGTAGCCGTCGCGGTCATTGGTGGAGCAAAGACAACCACGCTGGCCAGTGCCGTCCCGGCGAAGTCGCCCATGCGCGCAAAAGCCGGAAGCATGGCATGAACGGTGAAAAGGATGCAAAGCTGATACAGAGCACTGCCGAGAAGCATGCAGTAAAGAGAGCTGTCGCTTTGGCTGCGATCGGCCACCCAACCGCCAAGTGCATATCCCAAGGCAAGCGCGAGCATCACCACCGAGATCATGCTGCCCCAAACGTAAATCGAGTACCCGAAATAGGGGGCATATAACCTGAAGGCGACAAGCTCCAGCGCCATAATGACAGCGCCAGTGAAAAGAGGAGTAGACAACCAGAGCACGACGCGAACTCGACGCACATCCGCGCCCGCCGCAGCCCTGTCAGAGACGCCGCCGGTCTTCATGGGGATGGCGGCACCCGCCGCCCGTCTCATACCGCTGATGGGAAATGTCTTTCTCCGCGGCGAGGCGATGCCCGTTAACGGGCATCGCTAGGCGGTCCAATCGCGGATGTCCCGTTTTTTCTACTGGGTGTCGAACTTTATAAAGGGAAGAATTGCGATCACTTGGCCGGTCTGGTCAAGTGTCATCACGTCAGCCACCGCCGCATTCGCGGTGTCTAATTCTATAGTCGCATGAAAGGTCAGAGGGCCGGCCGCGCTTGCGTGAACCGGAAGGGTAACAGTCGAGTCTTGGGCGATCGCTACGCTTTTTTGCTCTTTTACGGTCCCGTTGCTCCTGAAGACCGTAATAACTGCTGCAACGCTGTTCTGAGTAGCGTTTGTGACCGTGATTAATGCCGATTGCGCCGCGACAAGTTGCACGGCCGGCAATAAAAGTAGTTCTATTAAGGTAAATGCCCTCGACTGCTCGATATATCCTAGGCTTAATATTGCGACAAGGGCAAACGATGTGGCCAATTTCTTCCATGACTTGCTTAAGCTGTTCATTGGTTTTCTCCTCGCGCCCCGGTGTGCCATTGTCTCCCAGCTCGATTTGCAACGTCGACCAGCGAAAGCTGTTGCTTCGCTGCAGGAGGCTTTCGGCGCCGGAATTTGGCGCTGGATTCGCCCCCTTCGGAAACATTTCTAACGGATATTCCACGAACTCCAAGCGGTCATGATCCTAGGATCGTCGCTGCGGGCGTCTTGGGCAAGGGTAAATTCTGCCCGGTTCGTGGCGGGCGCTCGAACCAGGCGGCGATACCCAAGACGGCGGAGCCGTGGTCGCTGACGAGCCTGCGCGAGAAGCTTTGCCGTTGCTCAAGACACCCGAAACGGACGAGCATGGCCTCACAACGACCCGGAATCCGAGGAATGTCAGATTAACGCGCTCGAAAGGCTGGGAAGCCGTGGAATGCCGCTTCATGGCGATAAGCCGAACAGGAGAGGGGAATGCGCCACCGCTTGCGGAGAACCGGGATATTTGCCGTACTTGCGACTGCGCTGCTGGCGCTGTGCGCGACGGGAGCGCTCGCCCAGACCGTTGTTACGGTTTCTATCTCGCCGTTTTATAGTCAGCTCACCATCGCACACTCGGTACAGTTCACTGCCCACGTGAGCGGCACCACTGATACCGGCGTGACGTGGCAGGTCAACAACATCACCGGCGGCGGTTCGGCAAGCGGGACCATTTCTTCGACCGGGTTGTACACGGCACCGTCGGTTCTGCCGGTCCCGCAGTTCGCGACGGTAACCGCGGTATCACACGCCAATCCGATGGTGTCGGCGACGGCGACGATTACTCTCGTCGCGCAAAGCGCGACCGGGAAAACCTATTTCGTCGCGACAATCGGCAATAATGCCAACCCTGGTACGGCTGCTGCACCGTGGCGCACGATCCGGTATGCGGCGACCAAGGCGGCCGCTGGCGATACCGTGTTCGTCCGGGCCGGGATCTATAACGAGCTGGTCCATTTCCAGAAATCCGGCAACGCAACGGCCGGCTACATAACGTTTCGCGGTCAAGACGCCATCATCGACGGCACCGGGCTTGCGATCCCCGGCGGGCAATGGGGCCTGACGACGCTGTCTGACGTCAGCTATGTCGTCGTCGAGGGCTTCGAAATCCGCAACTACCAGACCGCGAGCGTAGCCGACGTGCCGATCGGCGTTTACGTCTTCGGCGCCGGCAACAACATCCAGCTGATCAACAACAACATCCACGATATCATTACCACGGCGGTCACCAACCCGCAGCAGTGCGGCTCGAACGCCCTCGGGGTTGCGGTATACGGGAGCGAGGCCCCCCAGTCGATTTCCGGGCCGGTAATCAGCGGCAATCGAATCCATAATTAAAAGACAGGTTGCAGCGAGTTCGCTGACGCTTGATGGCAATGTCGAGAATTTCGCTGTCGTGAGCAATACGGTTTTCAATAACGATAATATCGGCATCGACGCGATTGGGTTCGAACAGGTTTCACCCCAGGTAGCGTATGACCAAGCACGCAACGGCGTGATACGGGGAAATTGGGTTTATAACATTACCTCTTACGGTAATCTGGACTACGGCAATCAATACGCGGCCAACGGCATATATGTCGATGGCGGCACGGGTATTGTCATCGAACAGAATCTTGTTCACAACACAGACATCGGGATCGAGCTGGCGAGCGAGCATTATGGCCGCAGGACCAGTTATGTGGAGGCAAACGATAACGTGATTTATTATTCAAATAGCGTTGGCGTCACAATCGGCGGATATGATTCACCCGCGGCGGCACTGATCATTGTAGAATTGTGAATAATACGCTGTTCGACAACGACACCAAGCGCACAGGCAGCGGCGAATTCCAGATACAGTTCCACGCAATGTACAGTCGGTTCGAAAACAACATTTTATATGCCAACGGGCAGGCTTTATTCATCAACGGCTACACAGCGAGCACGCTGCAGCCGGCAGTAGTCGACTACAACCTCTATTTCTCGACTCTCGGAGCCGCAATCGGCCAGTGGATCTGGCAAGGCAAGAGCTTTGTCGGGTATCACAACTACCGGACCGCGACGGGCCTCGATCCCCATTCGCCGGCATTCTCCGATCCGCGGTTCATCAGCATCGTTAACCCGCCCAACCTTGACCTCCAAGCGGGTTCGCCGGCCATAGGCGTCGGCACCAATCTCGGCGCAGCCATCGTCGGGACGGCCGATTTCGCGGGCAATCCGCGGGTCGTGGACGGGCTCATCGATCTGGGGGCATACGAATAGCGCGCCAAGAGCGGAAAGTCCGGCTCCTCTCCGGGCGTCGGCGAAGGACGGCCGTCCATGCTTCTCTGATCTCGATGATCACGACCTACGCCCTGGCGCGGTCAAGCATCCGGTGCTGTGTCGGATCGAACGCCGGCCGCCACGGCTCGACCTGACGGTCTATCCCTACCTGCCGCGGGCTACCGTGGCGATGACCTCGGCCAAGGCCTATCTCGGCCTGCTCACCGGCGCCTCGTCATGAGCGACACATCCCAGCTTCTGCTGGTCCATCACCTGAAGGCGCTCAGCTGCCGACCTTCCCCAAGGCGTCTTTGTTCAAAAATCAGGGAGGCAATTTTCCCAATTTCTCGTCGTGAAGTATTTTAAAATGGTGGGGCGAGTGATGGGACTTGAACCCACGACATCCAGATCCACAATCTGGCGCTCTAACCACCTGAGCTACACCCGCCATCCGTGCTGGAGGTAGCGAATTCCCGGCGCACCGTCAAGTTGCGCGGTCAAGTAAGGCGGCCAAGCCAGGCGGCCGAGTCAGACGGGCTGGGCGGTCCTGTCTTTTTCCGGTAGCAATCGCACCCCACCTTTGCGCGGGATGAGTGAACTGACCGCAACCTGGCGCCGTCACGCGCTTCTTGTGCCGCAGCAGATGGCCGAGGCCGACCGGCTGACGATCGAGGGCGGCACGCCCGGCACCCTATTGATGGAGAATGCCGGCCGCGCGGTCGCCGATGCGGTGGCGCGGCGCTGGTCGCGGCGGCCGGCGGTCGTGTTGTGCGGTCCCGGCAACAACGGCGGCGACGGGTTTGTCGCGGCCCGGATTCTGGCCGAGCGCGGATGGCCGGTGCGCCTCGCGCTCCTGGGCGCGCGGGCCGCGCTCAGGGGCGATGCGGCCGCCGCCGCAGCGCGCTGGGAGGGGCCGACGGAGGCGCTGGAGGAAGCGAGCGTCGCCGGCGCGGCGCTCGTCGTCGATGCCCTGTTCGGGGCCGGCCTCGCCCGCCCGCTCGACGGCATCCCCCGCGCCGTCATCGCGGCGCTCGACGGGCGCCGCGTGCCGGTCGTTGCGGTCGACGTGCCGAGCGGGGTCGATGGCGCCAGCGGCGAGGTCCGCGGCGCCGCCCCCCTGGCGTCGCTCACCGTCACGTTTTTCAAGAAGAAGCCGGGGCATCTGTTGTTGCCCGGCCGCAATCATTGCGGCGAGACGCTGGTCGCGCCGATCGGCATCCCGGAAGCGGTGCTCGACCGGGTGAGGCCTCTTGTCGCGGCCAACGATCCAAGCTGGTGGCTTTCCGCTTTCCCGTGGCCGGGGCCCTTCAGCCACAAATACACGCGCGGGCATGCGCTCGTCGCCGGCGGCGCGGTGATGATGGGCGCGGCGCGGCTCGCCGCCCGCGCCGCCGCGCGGCTCGGCGCCGGCCTCGTTACGGTCGCCGCCCCGGAGGCCGTTTTCCCGATCTATGCCGCGGCGCTGACCGGGGTCATCGTTCAGCCGGTCACCGGCATCGATGCGTTCCGGGGGATGCTGGCCGATCCCCGGCGCAACGCGGCCTTGATCGGGCCGGGCGCCGGCCTCGGTCCCGAGACGCGGGACAAGGTGCTGGCGATTCTCGAGGGGCGGAAGCAGGCGGTGCTCGACGCCGACGCGCTGACGATCTTTGCCGACAACCCGCAGGCATTATTTTCCGCGATCGGCGCGACCGAAACGCCGATGCCGGTGTTGACCCCGCATGAAGGCGAATTCGCGCGGTTGTTCGATCGCTCCGGTAGCAAGCTCGAGCGGGCGCAGCGGGCCGCGTCGAGGAGCGGCGCAGTGATCCTGCTCAAGGGTAGCGATACGGTCGTTGCCGCGCCCGACGGGCGCGCCGCGATCAGCCCGGGCGCGCCCCCCGAGTTGGCGACCGCCGGTTCGGGCGACGTTCTGGCCGGCATGGTGGTGGGGCTCCTGGCCCAACGCATGCCTCCGTTCGAAGCGGCAGCGGCGTCGGCCTGGCTGCATGCCGATGCGGCACGGCGGTTCGGGCCGGGGCTCGTCGCCGAGGATCTGATCGAGGCGATGCCGGCCGCGCTCGCCGCACTGAAGGGAGGCGCGCCGTCGCCTGGTGATGCATAATCTCCTCCCCTGGGCCCTCAACAGCCGCGGACAATCGATGAGCGAACGCGCCCCTGCCGGCTTTCTCGATGGTGTTTTCGACCGCGCGCTCGCCAATCTGCGCGGCGCCTGGCGGGAGATCGCCCTGTCCGCGCGCGGTGTCTTGTCCGGGGCGCTGCGGCCCGATCTGCCCGAGGACGATGTCGCTCGTCTGCGCCAGCAGATGCTGAGCTGCCTCGACGGCCGCGGCGGCGAAGTAACCGCACGGGCGCGCACCGCCGCGCTGGGGCGCACCTATCTCGCGCTCAACCCGGCCGGGCGCGAGCGCTTCCTGCGCCTCCTGGCTGAGGAGTTCGATGCCGATCACGCCGTCGTCGATGATTGCTGCGCCCTCGTTGCCGCCGCCGCCGACCCGCCGGCACGGATCGCCGCCGAACGCGCCTTGCGGGCCGCGCTGACCGCCCCGCGCGTTACCTTGCTGCGGCAGTTCAATGCGTTGCCGGAGGGCGTGAAATTTCTCGTCGACCGGCGCGCCGATCTGATTGCGCTCGCCAACGGCGATCCGGCTTTGCGCGGTCTTGCCGACGATCTCAAGGAACTGCTCGCCGACTGGTTCGATATCGGCTTTCTCGGACTGCAGCGGATCACCTGGGAGTTGCCTGCAGCGCTCCTCGAAAAGCTGATGGCCTACGAGGCGGTGCACGAGATCCGCGGCTGGACCGACCTGAAAAACCGGCTCGAGGCGGATCGCCGCTGTTTCGCCTTCTTCCATCCGCGGATGCCCGACGAGCCGTTGATCTTCGTCGAAGTCGCGCTCGTTACCGGCATCGCCGGCAGCATTCATGCCCTGCTCGACGAGGCGGCGCCGATCGGTGACCCGCAAGCCGCCGACGCCGCGATCTTTTATTCGATCTCGAACTGCCAGCGGGGTCTCCACGGGATCAGCCTCGGCGACTTTCTGATCAAGCGGGTGGTCGATGCGCTGGCGAGCGAGCTGTCGCGCCTCAAATCGTTTGCGACGCTGTCGCCGCTTCCCGGGTTTCGCGCGTGGCTCACAGCGCAAGCCGAGCGGCAGGGTATGCTGGTCGCCGGCGAGGCGCGGGCGGTGCAGTCCTTGAGTGCGGATCTGAGCGAGGACGCCGACCGCATTCTCCTGCGGCTCATCGATCGGCCGGACTGGTGCGAGGACCCGCGCACCGTTGCGATTTTGCGCGAGCCGCTGTTGCGCCTCGGGGCACGTTATCTCCTGCAGGCGCACGCGCCCTCGGGTCGTGCCCTCGATCCGGTCGCGCATTTCCATCTCAGCAACGGCGCGCGCGTCGAGCGCCTCAACTGGCTCGGCGACGTGTCGCCCAAGGGGTTGGCGCAATCCGCCGGGATCATGGTCAATTACCTCTATCGGCTGGGCGATATCGAAGCCAATCACGAGGCCTACCGCGACGAGGGCCGGGTCGCCGCATCCTCCGCCGTGCGCAGCCTGGCGCGCGGGTGACGCCGGGTGCGGTGGGGTTCGGCCTCGGCTGCTATGTTCGGACGGACGACTATGCTAAGAAACCGCCGCCGTCGGCCCGGAGACGCGCCCCGATGAGGCTGCCGAGCGGCGGCCTGCGGGCGTGGCGGAACTGGCAGACGCACTGGATTTAGGTTCCAGCGATGAAAATCGTGGGGGTTCGAATCCCCCCGCCCGCACCACCGCCGCGGCAAAAGTTGCGCCGGATTGACCAGAGGGATGTGAGCAAGCCGCGATGAACGTGACCGAGACCAGCGCCGAGGGGCTAAAACGCGAGTTGACGATCACCGTCCCGGCCAATGAGGTCGATGAGAAGGTGACCCGCCGCCTCGGCGAGATCGGGCAATCGGTGCGGATCCCCGGCTTCCGTCCGGGCAAGGTGCCGATGACGATGCTGCGTCAGCGCTTTGGCCCGGCGGTGCGCGGCGAAGTCCTGGAAACGACGGTGCAGGAGAGCTCGGCCGAGGCGATGCGCGAGCAAAATCTGCGCCCGGCCTTGCCGCCGCGGGTCGAGATCGTGTCGGCGGCGGAAGGGACCGATTTCGAATACAAGATCTCGGTCGAGCTGTTGCCGGAGATGCCGGAGCCGGATTTCGCGGGGCTGGGCCTGGAAAAGCTGATCGCCGACGTGCCCGAGGAGGATATCGACCGGGCGGTCGCGCGCATCGCCGAATTGCAGCGCAAATCGGAGCCGGTCGAGCGGCCGGCCGAAACCGGCGATATCCTCCTCGCCGATGTTGTCGGTCGCTTGGGCGCCGAGGAAATCGCCGGCAGCCGCGGCGAGGGCCGCCAGATCGAGCTTGGCGCCGAGGGGCTCCTCCCCGGCTTCACCGAGCAGCTGGTCGGGATCGGCGCCGGCGACACCCGCGAGGTCCTGGTCACCTTTCCCGAGGATTACGGCAACCCCGATATGGCCGGCAAGGAGGGCGTGTTCGAGGTGGCGGTAAAGGAGGTTCGCCATCGCTTGCCGCCCGCCCTCGATGACGAACTCGCCAAGGCGGTTGGGCTCGACACGTTGACCGAGCTGCGCCAGGAGGTCCGCCAGCGCATGCAGCGCGACTACGCCGGGGTCGCCCGCCAGCGGCTGAAGCGCGCGCTCCTCGATAAGCTCGCCGAGCGCTACGATTTCGGTGTGCCGCCCGGGATGGTCGAGATCGAATTCAACTCGATCTGGGCGCAATACGAGGCCGACAAGGCGCTCCAGAAGGCGGCGGCGGAGACAGGCACCGAGCCGCGCGCGGTGGGCGAGGGGCCGATCGATGCGGCCGCATTGGCTGCGCCTGAGGAAACCGCGTTGGAAGGCGCCTCCGACAGGGCGCCGGCGAGCGCCGAGGCCGAGAAGCCGGAACTGCACGAGGACGAGCCGGCCATACACCATGCGAGGTCTCATCCGGGTTCGGCCGAGGAGCCGATCGACGCGGCCGCCATCGTCGCGCCGGAGGAAACCGCCCTCGAGGGCGCCTCCGATAGCGAACCCGCCGCTGCCGGGGACGAAGACGACGAGAAGGCCAAGGCCGACTTTCGGCGAATTGCCGAGCGGCGGGTGCGGCTCGGCCTCCTGCTTGCCGAAGTTGGGCGTAGCAACAATATTACGGTCAGCCAGGAGGAGCTCAACCAGGCGCTGACGCAGGAGGCGCGCCGCCTACCCGGGTACGAACGCCAAGTGATCGACTATTATCGTAAGAACCCGGACGCGATGAACAATCTGCGCGCACCCATTTTCGAGGAGAAGGTCGTCGATTTCATCGTCGAGCTGGCCAAGCCCGAGGAGCGCAAGGTCACGCCGCAAGAGTTGATGACCGGCGCGGAGACGGACGGCGAGAGCGCCGCCCCAGGGGCGTGATTGAGGGCGTGATTGGGCGGTCCGATGCCGCCTCTAGACACCAGGTAAACCCGCGCGCCGGCGTCGGCGCTGCGGTTTCAGGAGGGCGCAATGGCCGATTATTTCGAGACCTACATGAACAATTTGGTACCGATGGTGGTCGAGCAGACCAATCGCGGCGAGCGCGCCTACGACATCTATTCGCGTCTGTTGAAGGAGCGGATCATCTTTCTGGTCGGGCCGGTCCATGACGCTGTTGCAAGTCTGATCTGCGCCCAGTTGCTGTTCCTCGAATTGGAGAATCCCGCGAAGGACATCGCCTTCTACATCAATTCCCCGGGCGGAGTGGTGACCTCGGGTCTGGCGATCTACGACACGATGCAATACATCCGCTCGCCGGTGTCGACGGTGTGTATCGGGCAAGCTGCCTCGATGGGCTCGCTCTTGTTGTGCGCCGGTGCCCACGGCAAGCGATTTTCGCTGCCGAATTCGGGGATCATGATCCACCAGCCCTCGGGCGGGACCCAGGGCCAGGCTACCGACATCGAGATCCAGGCGCGCGAGATCCTCAGACTGCGGGCGCGGCTCAACGAGATTTACGTCAAGCACACCGGGCAGCCGATCGACGTGATTTCGGCCGCCGTCGAGCGCGACAAATTCCTCACCCCGAGCGAGGCGAAGGAGTTCGGCCTGATCGACGAGGTGGTGGAAACCCGGCCCACCCGCGAGGACGAGCGCGGCTTCCGCAGCTGAGCCTACATTTAATTAGTTGTTGATCGATCAGGAGCACATATAATTCGAGAGCCGGCCCAGGATGACCGGTGCGGTGCCCGGGTCGGGCCCCGGGGTGGCGAGGCCAGCTCATCCGATCGGATGGCCGCGCCGGACCCGGTGATGGAGTGGCGATGACAAAGTCCAGCGGTAGCGACTCGAAAAACACGCTGTACTGCTCGTTCTGCGGTAAGAGCCAGCACGAAGTCAGGAAGCTGATTGCGGGTCCGACCGTCTTTATCTGCGACGAATGCGTCGAGCTCTGCATGGACATCATCCGGGAGGAGCACAAGACGACGCTGGTCAAATCGCGCGACGGGGTGCCGGGGCCGCGCGACATCTGCCGGGTTCTCGACGATTACGTGATCGGCCAGGACCACGCCAAGCGGGTGCTCTCGGTCGCCGTGCACAACCATTACAAACGCCTGGCGCACGGGTCGAAAAACAACGACGTCGAACTCGCCAAATCGAACATCCTCCTGGTTGGGCCGACCGGGTCGGGGAAGACGCTGCTGGCGCAGACCCTTGCGCGCATCATCGATGTGCCGTTCACGATGGCCGATGCGACGACGCTGACCGAAGCCGGTTATGTCGGCGAGGATGTCGAGAACATCATTTTGAAGCTCTTGCAATCGGCTGACTACAATGTCGAGCGGGCCCAGCGCGGCATCGTCTATATCGACGAAGTAGACAAGATCTCGCGCAAATCCGACAACCCCTCGATCACCCGCGACGTTTCGGGCGAAGGGGTGCAGCAGGCGCTCTTGAAGATCATGGAGGGCACCATCGCCTCGGTGCCCCCGCAGGGCGGGCGCAAGCACCCGCAGCAGGAATTCCTGCAGGTCGATACCACCAACATTCTCTTCGTCTGCGGCGGCGCGTTTTCCGGGCTCGAAAAGATCATCGCCCAGCGCCGCCAGGGTACCTCGATCGGTTTCGGTGCCGAGGTGCGCGGGCCCGACGAGCGCAAAACCGGCGAGGTCCTCAAGGATCTCGAGCCGGAAGATCTCTTGAAATTCGGGCTGATCCCGGAATTCGTCGGCCGGCTGCCGGTCGTCGCCACGCTCGACGACCTTGACGAGGACACCCTCGTCGACATCCTGGTGAAGCCGAAGAATGCCCTCGTCAAGCAGTACCAGCGGCTGTTCGAGATGGAAGATGTCCGCCTCGAACTGACCGAGGAGGCGCTGCGCGGCATCGCCCACAAGGCGATCGCCCGCAAAACCGGCGCCCGCGGCCTGCGCTCGATCATGGAGGCGATCCTTCTCGATTCGATGTTCGACCTGCCGAGCCTTGCCGGGGTCAGCGAGATGGTCATCAACCGCGAGGTTGTCGAGGGCCGCGCTAAGCCCCTCCACATCTATTCGGATCGCCGGGGCGACGTCGGCACTGGCGACTGAGTGTCCTGCCCTGCGCCGGCAAGCCGGAGAGGGGTGGGGGCCTGCGGCATCCTGATCCCGCCGCCTTGAAGGTCGGGATGAGGACGCCAACCTAAACACGGCTTATCTACCGGCCGCTGGGTGCGTCGGCGGGCGGTCTTTGACCTAAGAGGGCTCATGTTAGACACTGGCCGCGCTGCGCTCTATCCGGTCCTGCCACTCCGCGACATCGTGGTGTTCCCACACATGATCGTGCCGCTCTTCGTCGGCCGCGAGAAATCGGTGCGGGCGCTCGAGGACGTGATGAAGGACGATAAGCAGATCCTGCTCGTCACCCAGAAGAACGCGGCGCAGGACGATCCCTCCACTGCCGACATCTACATGATCGGTACGATCGGCACGGTGCTGCAGCTGTTGAAGCTCCCCGATGGCACGGTCAAGGTGCTGGTCGAGGGCGGCCAGCGTGCCCGCATCCAGCGCTTCGCCGAGAACGAGATGTTCTTTCAGGCGCACGCTGAAGTGATCGGCGAAAAGCCGGGCGCGCACCAGGAAATCTCGGCGCTGTCGCGCACCGTGATCGCGCAGTTCGAGCAATACATCAAGCTGAACAAGAAGATACCGCCCGAGGTCCTGGTCTCGATCAATCAGATCGACGATCCCGGCAAACTCGCCGATACGGTCGCCTCGCACCTGACCTTGAAAATCGCCGAGAAGCAGGAACTGCTCGAAACCGAAACCGTCTCCGAGCGGCTGGAAAAGGTGTTCGGTTACATGGAGGGCGAGATCGGCGTCCTGCAGGTCGAGAAGCGGATCCGCAACCGCGTCAAGCGCCAGATGGAGAAGACCCAACGCGAGTACTATCTGAACGAGCAGTTGAAGGCGATCCAGAAGGAGCTCGGCGAGGGCGAGGACGGCAAGGACGAGATGGCCGAACTCGAAGACAAGATCAACAAGACCAAGCTCTCGAAGGAAGCCCACGACAAGGCGCTCGCGGAACTCAAGAAGCTGCGCAGCATGAGCCCGATGTCGGCCGAGGCGACGGTCGTGCGCAATTATCTCGATTGGATGCTGTCACTGCCGTGGCTGAAGCGGACCAAGATCAAGCGCGACATCAACGCCGCCGAGCGCGTTCTCAACGCCGATCATTTCGGGCTGGAAAAGGTCAAGGAACGGATCCTCGAATACCTCGCCGTCCAGCAGCGGATGAGAAAGCTGAAGGGACCGATCCTGTGCCTGGTCGGCCCGCCTGGGGTCGGCAAGACCTCGCTCGGCAAGTCGGTCGCGCGCGCCACCGGGCGTAATTTCGTGCGCATGTCCTTGGGCGGCATGCGCGATGAAGCGGAAATTCGCGGCCACCGCCGCACCTATATCGGGTCGATGCCCGGCAAGGTGCTTCAGGGCATGAAAAAGGCCAAATCATCGAACCCGCTGTTCCTGTTGGACGAAGTTGACAAGCTCGGCCAGGATTGGCGGGGCGATCCGTCCTCGGCGCTCCTGGAAGTCCTCGATCCCGAGCAGAACTCGACGTTCAACGATCACTATCTCGAGGTCGATTACGATCTGTCGGACGTCTTGTTCGTGACGACGGCCAACACGCTGCGCATGCCGCAGCCGCTGATGGACCGCATGGAGATCATTCGGCTGCCCGGCTATACCGAGGACGAGAAGATCGAGATCGCCAAGCGCCACCTGATCCAAAAACAGATCAAGGCGCACGGCCTCAAAAAGGGCGAGTGGAGCATCAGCGAAGACGCGCTGCGGGACCTGTGCCGCTACTACACGCGCGAAGCCGGGGTGCGCAATCTGGAGCGCGAGATCGCCAATCTCACCCGCAAGGCGATCAAGGACATTTTGACGAAGAAGAAGGGCGACAAGGTCGCCGTGACGCGGCGCAATCTCGAGAAATACGCGGGCGTGCGGCGGTTCCGCTTTGGCGAAGCTGAAAGCGAGGATCTGGTCGGGGTCACGACGGGCCTCGCTTGGACCGAGGTCGGCGGCGAACTCTTGACGATCGAGGCGGTGACCCTTCCCGGCAAGGGGCGGGTCACGGCGACCGGCAAGCTCGGCGACGTCATGAAGGAATCGGTCCAGGCGGCCGAGAGCTTTGTCAAATCGCGCAGCCAGGCTTACGGCATCAAACCGCCGATCTTCGAGAAAAAGGACATCCACGTGCACGTGCCGGAAGGTGCGACGCCCAAGGACGGTCCTTCGGCCGGGGTCGCGATGGTCACCTCGATCGTTTCGGTCCTGACCGGAATTCCGGTGAAACGCGACATCGCGATGACCGGCGAGATCACGCTGCGCGGCCGGGTATTGCCGATCGGCGGCTTGAAGGAAAAGCTCTTGGCGGCCTTGCGCGGTGGGCTCAAGACCGTGCTGATCCCGTCGGAGAACGAGAAGGATCTCGCCGAGATTCCCGACAACGTCAAGCGTGGGCTCCAGATCATCCCGACGAGCACGGTCGATGAAGTGCTCGCAAATGCGCTGGTCAGACCGCTGATCCCGATCGAGTGGGAGGAAGAGCCCGATGCGCCGCCGGTTATTCCCGCGACGAGCGAAGAGCGGCCGGGGCTTCTAACGCATTGATGCGTATTGCGCTGGGTTGTCGCCGCGCCGGCAAGTTCATGCCGGCAGGCGACAACAGCGGGTAACAATCGAAAAAAGCTCGCTTTCGGCTGGTGGAGTGGCGTTGACCCGCCCCGGAGGCCGCTCTACACTCTTCGGCGGAATTCGCACGCAAATTTCCGCATTCTCGCTGAGGGGGCTACACGTGAACAGAAACGAACTCGTCGATGCCGTTGCCGGCAAGTCCGATCTGTCGAAATCGGCTGCTAACAAGGCGGTCGAAGCGGTATTCGAATCGATCACCGGCGCATTGAAGAGCGGCAGTGAGGTCCGTCTCGTCGGGTTTGGTACGTTCTCGGTCGCTCGCCGCGCCGCGTCAGAAGGCCGCAACCCCCGGACCGGCGAGAAGATCAAGATCGCCGCGTCAAAACAAGCCAAGTTCAAGCCCGGCAAGCGTTTGCGCGACGAACTCAACTAGTGACGGGCTGACCCCAGCGCCGTCCCGGGCGAGCGCTGCGACGTCCGGATCCGCAAGGTTGGGGCGATTAGCTCAGCTGGCAGAGCATCTCGTTTACACCGAGGGGGTCGGGGGTTCGAGTCCCTCATCGCCCACCACCCTCTCGCGAGCGCCGGTGCTGCGGAATCGCCTCCCGATCAGGTCCGGCTCGGGACCCCGGGTTCCCCCAAATCCCAGTAGATCCCGGCCATGACCCTCAGGGCCTCGCGCGCCAGCGGGGCCAGCATATGCTCGTTCGGCGCGTGCTGCGAACACGCTGCGTAGGAATGCGGGACCCACACCGTCGGCAGGCCGAGATCATGCGCGAAAATGTCGTTCGGCAATGAGCCGCCGAGATTGGGCAGGATGGCCGCCGACTTGCCGGTTGTCTCTGTGATCGAGTCGGCCGCCCAGCGGACCCAGGGGTGGTCGGGGTCGAGCCGTGTCGCCGGGAAATAGGCCTTCGCCCAGCGCTCGATCCGGACCATCGCAAAGCCGTGCGCGTCGAGGTGGCGGCGCAGCGCGGGGAGGAAATTCTCGGGATCGACGCCGACGACAAAGCGGATCTGGCAGGTCGCCTTGGCCGTGGGCGGGATCGCGTTGACCGGGTTGTCGGGGTTGCCGGTGGCGAACGCCAGCACCTCGAAGCTGCACCAGCCGAACACCTTTTCGCTCGGGCTGAGCCCGGGTTCGCCCCAATCGAGGTCGATTGCGGGCGCGCCTTCGCCGCCCTCGCCCTGGGACTCGACCGGACAGTCGGCCAGCGCCGCGCGCACCGAGTTGGGCAAATGGCTCGGCACCCACTCGCGCACCCGGATCGCGCCTTTCGGCGTGGTGATCGTCGCTAACGCGTGGGCGAGGATGACCCCGGGATTGGCCAAGAGCCCGCCCCAATTGCCGGAATGATGCGCCCCCTCGCGCAATTCGACCGAGAGATCGAAATTCATCGCACCGCGAGCCCCGAGGAAGATCGTCGGCCGCTCCGGCGCGAGGCGCGGCCCGTCCGAGGCGATCAGCACGTCGCCCTTGAGCCGGTCCTTGTACTGCCGGCATACCTCGCGCAGCCCGGGCGAGCCGACCTCTTCGCCGGTCTCGATCAGGAACACCGCATTAAAGCCGAGCCGGCCGCGCGTCTGCAGCACGCAGCCGAGCGCCGCCAGGTTGATCGTGTGCTGGCCCTTGTTGTCGGCGGTGCCGCGGCCGTAGAGCCGGTCGCCCTCCTGCTGCAGGCGCCAGGGCGACAGCCCGTCCTGCCATTGCGGCTCGAGCCCGCGGATGACATCGCCGTGACCATAGCCGAACACCGTCGTTTGGGTGCCGTCCTCGCGCCGCTCGGCGATCAGTATGGGGCCGCCCTGTCCTGTCGTTGATTGAGCCGGGTTGTCGATGATCTCGCTCGAAAAGCCGAGCCGGGCCAAGGAGGGCGCGATCTCGTCGGCCAGATAGGCGCGGAGCACTGGCAGGCGTCCCTCGACCTGGCTCTCGGTCGGGATCGCGACGCGGCGCGCGAGGTCGGCGACAAACCCGCCGTCATCGAAATAGCGCTCGGCGGCGGCAATGGCGGCGGCGCGGGTCATGCATCCTCCCGAATTGGACAGCGCGGAGACCACACCCTAGGATACGCTGAAAGCGGTTCCCAGAGGGAGGGAGTGTCATGCAGGGATTGTCGCAGATCGTCGAGCCGGGTGAGGCTCAGCGCCTTGCCACCGGCTTCACCTTCACCGAAGGGCCGCTCTGGCATCCGGGCGGGTTCTATTATTTTGTCGATGTGCGGGAGAGCAAATTCTACCGGCTCCGCCCCGGCAGCCCCGCCGAACTGTTGCGCCAGAACACCGGCGAGGGCAACGGCACGACGTTCGATCCGCAGGGCCGGCTCATCATCTGCGAGGGCGGCAACCGGCGCCTGACGCGCTGGCCGGCCGACGGCAAGTTTGCTTCCTCCGAAGTTTTTATCGACCGCTTCGAGGGAAAGCGATTGAGCCGCCCCAACGACCTCGTCTGCAAGTCGGACGGCAGCATCTATTTCACCAATCCGGGGCTGCGCATCCCCTTGGCCGAGCGCGAGCTCGACCCCTCCGCGGTCTACCGCGTCAAGCCGGACGGCTCGGCCAGCCACATTTGTGATGTCGAATATCCGAACGGACTCGCCTTCTCACCGGACGAGCGCACGCTCTATATCGCCAATACCAGGCAGGCGGCGTACATCCACGCGATCGACCTCGACAGCGCCGGCAACATGGTGCGCCGGCGGATCTTCGCCGACATGTCGTCGGACGAAAAGATCGGCGTGCCCGACGGCATGAAGGTCGACGCCGAGGGGCGGGTCTACTGCACCGGTCCGGGCGGCACCTGGGTGTTCGCGCCCGACGGCTCGCAGATCGGCATCATCAAGACGCCCGAGGTTCCGGCCAATCTGTGCTTTGGCGGCCCCGACATGAAGACGATCTTCTTCACCGCGCACACCTCGGTCTATTCACTGCGGGTCAAGGTGCCGGGCCTCCCCGGACACCACTTCCGGCGCTGATACATCCGCACGTTGTAAGCGATCTCGGTGGTAGGGATGGCAGTATCGGCCGCCGAGCCAGCCCATCTAATCCGCCTGGCACAAGCGGAATTCCCGTCCTTAGCCGAGGCTGAGCTCAAGACCCTGCGCGCGGTCGAAGCTGGCGAGATGGTAATTTGCGGCCCCAGCCTCGACGATAGCCTTTCTGAGAACGATCCCCGGTCTGCCGGAGGCTGGGGGCCAGAGCGCGAAATCCGGGTCAACCTCATCCGCTGGCTGTGCATCAGCCGGGAGGCGGCGCCGCATATCAACCCTCGGGGCGTGATGATTTACGCGGCTCGATTAACAGGTTCCCTCGATCTCACGAATGCCAACGTTAGTTTTCCGGTGATGTTTTTTCGATGCCAGTTGAGCCAACCCTTGATTCTGCAGTGGTCGAGACTCAACTCGCTCAATCTCAATGGATGCCAAATCGCGGCGCTTATTGCTGGCGGAGTCACAGTGCGAGGCACGCTCAGCATGGGCGGCGGTTTTCAGGCCAATGGTCCAGTCAGCCTCGAAGTCGCTGAAATCGGAGGTCAATTGAATTGCGCCGCGGGCACATTCCTGAACCCTGCTGGAATCGCGCTTTTCGCGGACGGTTTAAAGGTGCGGTCTAGCGTGAACCTGATCGCGGGCTTCAAGGCGATGGGCGAAGTCCGGCTTGCCGGCGCCAGCGTTGGAGGGCAGCTGAACTGCAACGGCGGCACATTCCAAAATCCGGCTGGCGAGGCGCTCGTCGCTGATGCATTAAGCGTAAGGGCAGGCGCGAAGCTAGGGGAGGGCTTCACCGCGATAGGCGAAGTCCGGCTTGTCAACGCTGAGATTGGGCGTGAACTGGACTGTGCAGGAGCCAATTTCACGAACCAAGGTGGTGTGGCATTGCGTGCCGACGCCATAAGAGCAGGCCAGGTACATCTCAGCGAGGGCTTCCGGGCCGAGGGTGAAGTTCGCTTTCCTGGCGCTAGAGTCGGTGGCGAGTTCGCATGCCAAGGCGGCAAATTCGTCAACCGAGGAGGTGCGGCGCTACGACTGGACCAAGCGAAGGTGGAAGGCAACGTAATCCTTAAGAATGGCTTCCACTCAGAGGGCGAGGTTCGTTTATCACTGCTTCACATCGACGGGGGCCTGCTCTGCGACGGGGGAAGTTTTCTTAACCCGGGCGGCGATGCGCTCAACGCTGATGGTCTGAAAGCGCAGGGCGTTTCCCTGCGCAGCGGCTTTAGTGCCGAAGGTGGGGTGCGTTTTCTTGGTGCCGACATAGACGGGCAGTTTGCATGCAGCGGCAGTTTAACCAACCGCGGCGGCGTAGCCCTGCTGGTGGAAACAGCAAAAATCAAAGCCGACGTGTTCTTGATCGACGGCTTTAGCGCCGAGGGCGCGGTATCGCTCTCGGGCACGGAAATAGGTGGGCAGCTTGATTGTCACGCTGGCAAATTTAGCAATCCGGACAGCGTAGCATTGACCTTGGAAACGGCGAACGTGCACGGCGACGTCCTGCTCGTCCGCGGTTTCAATGCCGAGGGGGAGGTTCGCATAAGACGTGCGGAGATCGGTCGCGGGTTGGCTTGCACCAAGGGTAACTTCGTTAACCCAAAAGGTCGTTCGCTTGATGCCGACGGGTTGACGGTGCGGGGCGGTGTTTATTTGCAGGACGGCTTCAGGGCAGAGGGCACGGTGCGTCTAATAGGGGCGTCGATTGGTGGGTCACTCTCATGCAATGGTGGCGTGTTTATCAATCCGGGCGGAGAGGCGCTCATTGCCGAAGGGGTGAAGGTGTTGGGCGCGGTATTCCTACACGACGGCTTCACCGCTGAAGGCACCGTGGGGCTCGTCGGCGCTGAGATCGGCGGACAGCTACGCTGCGGTGAAAGCAATTTTATCAATCGGGGTGGTATCGCGATCGCCGCCGACAGCCTGCGGATTAACGGTGATGTATCCCTGCGGGACGGGGTCACCGCTGACGGTGAGGTGCGTTTCCTTGGTGCGGAGATCTCCGGGAACCTTGAGATTAATGGCGTGAATTTCGCAGCTGAAAGCGCGTTCAACGGCCAACGGGCGAGGGTGGGCGGATGTTTCTTCTGGCGCAAACTGGATCTTGGAGAGAAAGCTCGGCTCGATCTTGCTGGCGCCTCCGTCGGCGCGCTTGCAGACGATGAAGAGAGCTGGCCACGCGAGGGTAACCTCAATCTCGACGGTTTCGTCTATGCGCACATTGCATCCGGGGCGACGGATGCAAAGAAGCGCCTAGATTGGTTACGGCGTCAGTCCGCTGTGAATCGGATCAGACCCCAACCGTACCAACAGCTCGCGAGGTTTCTGGGCGAAGCCGGCGATAATGAGGGTAGGAAACGAGTATTGATCGCAATGGAAAACGCGAAGAAATCGCAGGGCTTCGCCTGGTTTTGGCGGAGGGTTCTCCGGGTGACGATTGGATACGGCTACAGGCCCTCCCTCGCGCTAATCTGGGCCATGGGTATCATCCTTCTTGGGTATTGCCTCTACAAAATAGGCTATATCAATGGCGCCATGACCCCGACTGACCCAAGAGCCTATGCATATTTCGAGCGCTTCCAGCAGCCACCGAATTATTATATTCAGTTCTCACCCTTTGTATACTCGTTCGATACCTTCGTTCCAATTGTAAATTTTGGTTTAAAGTATCAGTGGGTGCCCAATGCCGCCAGCTGCACTTGGGGCGCGGCCCTCGAAGTCTGGCGGTGGATCGAAATTGGGCTCGGCTGGGTGTTGACAACAATCGTCCTGGCCGGCGCAACCCGGGTCGTGCGGAATGAAATCTAGCCGCCTCGCTTTTTGCCGGCGGCGAGTTTGACCGCGGCGATGATCTCGGGATAGGCGCCGCAGCGGATAGATTGCCGAAACCGTCCGGTTCCCTTCCCCGTGCAGCGACTATAGGCTGGTCGGCGAGCCGGGAAAAAATGGGAGCTGCCGATGAAGCTCGCGATACCCGATCTGATCTCGAATTCGTATTTCCCCGCCCTGGCCGCGGCCGAGCTCGGTTTTTTCGCGCGCGAGGGATTGGACGTCTCGGCCGAGCTGATCTTTCCGGTCGATCGCGCCTATGCGGCGTTGCGCGACGGTGCGGTTGATTTTGTCGGCGGCGCGGCGCATGGCGCGCTGGCGGCCTTTACCGAATGGCGCGGCGTCAAGCTCCTGGGCGCGCTCTCGCAGGGCATGTACTGGTTTTTGGTGATGCGCGCCGATCTCGGCATCGCGCGCGGCGATTTGGCAGCGTTGAAGGGCCGCCGCATCGGGGCGGCGCCCTGGGTCGAGATGGGGCTGCGCGGCCTCCTCACCACCGCCGGCCTCGACCCGCATAAGAACGACATCCGGATCGGCCCGGTGCCGGGGGCGGCCGGCAGCTCCGTCAATTTCGGCCTGACCGCGGCCGAGGCGCTGAAAAACCGCGCGATCGACGGGTTCTGGGCCAACGGCATGGCGACCGAGTTGGCGGTGACCAGCGGCACGGGAACGATCGTCCTCGATGTGCGGCGCGGCGACGGCCCGTCCGGCGCTTTCGACTATACGATGCCGGTGCTGGCGACGACCGACCGGCTGATCGAACGCTCGCCTGACGTAGCCGCGGCGGCAGTGCGCGCGCTGGTGGCGGCGCAGAACGCGTTGAAGGCTGACGTATCGCGCGCCACCGAAGTCGGCGAGAAGCGCTTTCCGCCGCGCGAAGCCGGGCTGATCGCCCAGATCATCCGGCGTGATCTTCCGTTCTACGACGCCGCGGTCAGCGCGACATCGGTGGCGGCGATCAACCGCTTCGCCCAGAGCATGAGCGTTCTCGACGACGATGTCCCCTATGCCGATATCGTCGCCACCCGGTTCAGCGATCTGTGGCGTCCCGGCGCATGAATAGGAAGGGGACAGCGATGCGGACCGGCGCCGAATACCGCGAAGCGCTGCGCGACGGGCGGCGCGTTTGGGTCATCGGCGAAGGCCTCGTCCCGGACATGACGACGCATCCGGCGACCAGCGCGATGGTCGAGGAATATGTCGCCTGGTACGACCGCCACTTCGACCCCGCCTGGGAGCACACCCTGATCGCCCCGCCCGCGCCGGGCCGCGAGCCGACCGCCTGGGCCTATCTCCTGCCAAAAACCAGCGAGGATCTGATCGGCATGGGCCGGTCCTTCGCCAAGACGCTCTTCATCAGCGCCGGCAACATCACCCATACCCCCGCATACGGCCATCTGATCTCGATGGGCGTCTTGACCGCGGTCGAGGAGCGCAATGTCTCGGCAAAGCAGATCGCCGACGCGAGCGCTTATCGCGAGCTGATCGCCCGGACCGGGCGGTTCCTGACATTCTGCGGCGGCGCCGCGCCGATCGGGTTCCGGCTGCGCGCGGACCCCTCCACGCGCGCCGCATTGAAATTGGTGCGCGAAACCGATGCGGGCGTCGTCATCAGCGGCCGGCTCGGCATGCATACGAGCCCGGCCTATGCCGAGGATGTCTATGTCGGCTCCCTCAACGGGGTCGAGATCGGCGGGCACCGCGCCAGCTTTATCGTCGAAGTTGGAGCGCCCGGGGTGACGACGATCTGCCGCAAGATCGCGGCGCGTGGGGGAAGCCGGTTTGTCGCGCCGCTGTCCTCGCGCTTCGACGAACTCGACGGGCAGATGTGGCTCGAGAATGTGTTCGTGCCCTGGGAGCGCGTCTTTCTGGTCGAGCCGACGCCCGAGCCGATCGCCACCTGGCTGTTGTGGCACCACCTCTACGGCTGGCTCGCCAAGGCCGAGTTCGCGCTCGGCCTCGCGCTCGCCCTCGCCGATGCGATGGGGCTGAAGGAGCACGAGCAGACCGTCGAATACCTCGTTGACCTGGTGGTCGAGGTGCAGACCGTGCGCAGCTGCCTCACCGCCGCGGAACGCGACCCCGCCTTTACCGCGGCCGGAAATTGCCATGCCAACTACATCCATCTGATGCCGGGCGGGCTCGCGATCCTGAAGGCGCGCCAGCGCATTTCCGAGATCCTGCGGATCGTCCCCGGTTCCTCCCTGGTCGTCGCGCCCGCGGACAGCGATCTTGCCGATCCGCAGATGGCGGCAGGGCTGGAGGACGCGTTCGGCGGCGGGGGCTATAGCGCGGAGCAGCGCGCGGCCTTATTACAGCTCGCCGCCGACCATGTATCCTCGGCGCTCGACGGGCGCGAATCCGCTTTCGAGCTGCATGCCAGCGGCGGCGTCCCGGCATGGCGAGGCCGCTTGCGCCGCCTGTTCCCGAGCTACAACGAGCTGGCCAACGCGGTCCTGCGCGCGATTGAGATTCCGATGCCGGAAATCGACGTCGGCGTCATCCCCGCCGCCCCGCTCGCGCCGCGGCGGACCAATGTGGCGCCACCGACGGCGCCCAAGTCAGGAACGCCATGATGCGCACCGGTGCCGCATACCGGGAGGCCCTGCGCGACGGCCGCAAGGTCTGGGTGATGGGTGAGGGCCCGGTCGAGGATGTGACGACCCACCCGGCGACCCGCACGATGGTCGAGGAATACGTCCTTTGGTACGACCGGCACTTCGATCTCTCCTGGCAGGAGACGCTGCTGGCGCCCGCTGGCAACGGCGGCGAGCGCGTGCCCTGGGCCTTCGTATTGCCGCGCACGATGGAAGAAATTGTCGGGATGGGCCGGTCCTTCGCGAAAACCCTGTTCCTCTCGGCCGGCAACATCACCCACGACCCCGCTTACGGCAATCTGATCGCCCTCGGCGTCTTGACCGCGGTAGAGGCGCAGAACGTCGCGCCGGAGCAGGCCAGGAATGCCCTTCGCTACCGCGACGGAATAGCCCGCACCGGGCGGTTCATCACCTATTGCGGCGGCGCCCCGATCATCGGGCAGCGGATGCGTGAGGACCCGCGCGACCGGGTGGCCTTGAAGCTGGTGCGCGACACCGATGCCGGGGTCGTCATCCGCGGCAGGCTCGGCATGCATACGAGCCCCGCCTATGCCGAAGAAGTTTATGTCGGCGGCATGTCGGGCGTTGATATCGGGGGCCATCGCGCCGGATTTATCGTGCCGGTCGGTGCGCCCGGGGTCACGGTCTTGTGCCGCAAGAGCGCGGCGCGCCATGCCAGCCCGTTCATCGCGCCCCTATCCTCCCGCTATGACGAGCTCGACGGCCAGATGTGGCTCGACGACGTCTTCGTGCCGTGGGAGCACGTGTTCTTCGTCGGCGCCGATCCCGATCCGATCGCCCGCTGGCTGCGCTGGCATCACCTCTATGGCTGGCTGGCGCGGGCCGAATTCACCCTCGGCCTGGCGCTGGCCCTGTCCGATGCGATGGGTTTGAAGGAGCACGAACAGACGGTCGAGTACGTCGTCGACCTGGTCGTCGCGGTGCAGACCGTGCGCAGCTGTATCCTCGCGGCCGAGCGCGACCCCGAATTCACCCCGGCGGGTTATTGCTTCCCCAGCCACCGCCATCTTGCCCCGGGCGGCATCGCCCTCTTCAAGGCGCGCCAGCGAGTTTCGGAGATCCTGCGCATCGTGCCCGGCTCCTCGCTCGTCGTCGCGCCCGCCGACAGCGATCTCGCGACGCCCGAATTGGCGGCCGGGCTCGAGGAACTCCTTCGGCGGCGGCGGCTACACCGCAGTGCAGCGCGCCGCGCTGTTGCAGCTCGCCGCCGACCATGTCTCCTCGGCGCTCGACGGTCGCGAATCCGCCTTCGAGCTGCACGCCAGCGGCGGCATGCCGAACTGGCGCGGCTGGCTCCGCAAAAACTTTCGTGATTACAACGAGCTGGCGAATGCGGTGCTGGGCGCGATCGAGCTGCCGATGCCGCAGATCGATGTCGGCATGATCCCGGCCGCCCCGATCGCCCGCCGCCGCCCGGTCACCCTGCCGGCAGGCGGATAATTTGTGCTCGACCGATCCTGGTCTAGATCGCCTCCAGAAGCACTTTGTCGAGACCGTAATACTCGGCCCGCGCCAGGAAGCCAGGCCGTATCCCGCTCGACTGGAATGAACCGCGCAGCTTGCCGTCGGAACCTTCGCCTTGGAACTGGTAGGTGAACAGGTCGTGGGTGGTGATGATATCACCCTCCATCCCAACGATCTCAGTGATGTGGGTTACCCGGCGCTGGCCATCCCGCATGCGGTTGACCTGGCAGATCATGTGGATCGCCGAGTTGATCTGAGAGCGGATTGCCCGTGGCGACAGGCTGGGAGCGGCCATGCCGATCATGTTCTCGAGGCGGCTCAGCGCGTCGCGTGGGGTGTTCGCGTGAATCGTGCTCATCGAGCCGTCGTGGCCGGTGTTCATCGCCTGCAGCATATCGAATGCCTCCTCGCCGCGGCACTCGCCGATGATGATCCGGTCGGGCCGCATGCGCAGGACGTTCTTCAGCAGGTCGCGGATCGTGACCTCGCCGGCGCCTTCGATATTGGCCGGGCGGGTCTCGAGCCGGCCAACATGCGGCTGCTGCAACTGCAGTTCGGCGGCATCTTCGATCGTCACGGTCCGCTCGTTGACGTCGATCATTTGCGACAGCGCATTGAGCAGGGTCGTCTTGCCGGAGCCCGTGCCGCCGGAGATCAGGATGTTGAGCCGGCACCGTGCCGCGACCTTCAATACCGTCGCCATCGCCGGTGAAATGGAGCCCTTGGCGACCATTACGTCGAGCGTGATGGTCTTTTTGGCAAATTTGCGGATCGTTATCATCGCGCCGTCGAGCGCCAACGGCGCGATAATGATGTTGACGCGACTGCCATCAGGCAGGCGAGCGTCAACCAGTGGATGCAGTTCATCGATCCGCCGGCCGATCCGGGTCACGATCTTGGTGCAGATATTCATCAAATGCGGCGCGTCGCGGAACGTCGCATCGGTCAGCTCAAGCTTGCCGCGGCGCTCGACATAAACTTGTTTCGGCCCGTTGACCATGATGTCGCTGACGGTCTCGTCGGTCAGCAGCGGCTCTAGCGGTCCGAGCCCCAGCATATCGGCAAGCAGCTCTTCGATGAGCGCGCACTGCTCCGTGAAATTCAGCTGGATCTTGTTGTCGACCAGGAGTTCCCTGACCCAGCTCACGAGCCGTGCCTCGAAGATCGCGCGCGGCAGATTAGCCGCCGAGGCAACATCCATGTGTTCGAGGATTAGCGGCTGGATCGCTGCCTTCGCAACTTCGACCGCTCTCAGCTGAGTTCGCGGTTTTGCAGCGCCCAGCCCGTCTTCCGGCGGGGCAAGCAGCGCCTGCATGATGTTGGTCACCAAATCGCGGCGCGTGAACTTTCCCAGATTCATCGCGCGGCGGATCAGGTAGGCATCGACGGCTGTGCCGACGATTTTGGCAAACTGGTTTCTGCTGAGCACCGCACGCTGTAGGGGGCTGATTTCAGCCTGCACAAGACCTATTAATTCCCAAGACGCTGCGGAGAGGTTGTCATCGACCGAACCTCTCGGTGGCACCTCCGACACCGGCGGCATGGCTGGCTTCGGCCGGGTCGCATCGTTTACTGCAAGCTTGGCGACCGGGTCTCGCAGGCTGGCCGGACCCTTGGCAACCCGTGCGTGCCGTGTGGCCAGACTCGCAATCCGTGCTTCAAGCCCACTCTCGACGATCGGTTCCCTGAGCGATGCTGTCGTCATTTCATGCTACCCATAAGAGTGTAATTTATATAAAAGCGTCCCTACCGAGTATAATATATTTCAAAAATAGAGTAAGTCAATTGCGTCATATGCACACCAAGGGAGGCTTGCGTCTCGACGATCGTAGGCGGTCGCGCGCGGAAAACCCTGATTGTCGATTTCGCACCGCCGAGCACCCTGGCGCGGACGATGTCCGGTACCGTTGCGCCGCTGATGCGTGCACCCTCGACCGGATGGGTCTTGCCGGTCTGCCCGCCGGTCAGATCCGCCGCACGCTTGCCGAAGGGTTCGCATAGAGCACCGCACCGATCGGCGCGGTGAATTCGGCGTCGCGGATCGTCATCGTGGTGATGCCACGGGAACTCGCCCTGGACCTTGACGAGCTTCACTTCCTGCCCGTTCGCCGCGGCGATGATGTTCGGCTGCCAGCGCTCGGTGAAGCGGCCGAATTTCTCGTCGAGGTGGATCGCCGAAATCACCCGCGTACCGGCTTTCGCGCGAGAAAATCCTTGAACCCGTCGCGCGGGTGGCCGGCCGAGAGGTAGGTCGCGCGCGCATCGTCCTCGAGGTCGTAGCGCCCGCGCCAGTCGAGCCCCATCCCCTCGTGCAACAGGCGCTTGATGCCCTGGACCATGCGCGGGTCGTTCTTGGCGATCATCTGGCCCAGTTCGATCGCCGATTCGATCAGCTTCGCCGCCGGCACGACCTGGTTCAAAAGGCCGATGCGCAGCGCCTCCTCGGCGGCGACGATGCGCCCGGTGTACAAGAGCTCCTTGGCTTTGGGGATGCCGACGAGCGCGGGCAGGGACCAGGTTGAATTGACCCGACCGTAGCTCGCCGCCAGAAAGCGGAACTGGGTGCGCTCGCAGCCGATGCGCAAATCGAGCGAGGAGGACAGGAGCGCGGCGCCGCCATAAGCCAGGCCGTTGATCGCGCCGATCAGCGGCTTTGTGTAGCTGGCGATATGCCAGCTGATACTGCCGCGGGTCTCGCTGCGCGCCGCGAGCTCCTCCGAACTCAGCCCCGCCATCTCGTGAATATCGGCGCCAGCCGAGAAGGCGCGCGCGCCAGCCCCGGTCAGAATGACCGCCCTGATCTCGTCGTCGGCCTCGTAGCCGGAGAGCGCGTCCTCGACCTCCTGCATCAACGGGAAGCTCAGCGCGTTGAGCTTTTCCGGCCGGTTCAAGGTGATCACGGCAACCGCACCCTCGCGCTCGCTCAGGATGTATTCATAGGCCATCGCTCGGCTCTCCTCTCGTTCCACCGCATAGAATGACATCGCTGGTCGCGCGCTGTCTCCCCGGTTGTCGCCCGCAGCATGATCCCATAGGATCAATCGGCAAAGTAATGCGGACATTTCACCGGAGGAGCAGCACCATGACGCGCATTGGACTCGTTGCGGCAGCCGCCTTTGTGGCCCTGATTCCGCTGACGGCGCAGGCCGAGGAACCGACCATTGTCGGCTCGCTGGCCGGGGTCAAATGGATCGCGGCGCCACCGGCCGCCGGGCTCCCGAAGGGGGCGGAGGTCGCCATGCTGTTCGGCGACCCTGCGAAGGACGGCCAATATGCCAATCGGGTGAAATTGGTGTCAGGCTCGGTCCTCCCGCCGCATACCCACCCGAATGACGAGAACGTTACGGTGCTGTCGGGGACCCTCCATGTCGGCCTCGGCGACAAAATCGACCGCAGCAAGGCGACGACCGTAACCGCGGGCGGCTTTATCCGCATGCCGAAGGGGACGCCGCATTACGCCTGGGTCAGCGGCACGACAATCATCCAGAGCAACAATATCGGCCCGACCGGGCGCACCATGCTGAACGCGGCTGACGACGCCAAAAAAGCGAAGTAGCCGGTCGTCGGGCGCGGGGTGGTGGATCGACATTACGGAGGGCGCGATGGCCGGTAGTCTCGACGGCATCAGGGTATTGGAATTGGCGCGCTACCAGGCAGGCCCGCGCGGCGGCATGATCCTCTCTGATCTCGGCGCCGAAGTGATCAAGATCGAGAAGCTGGGGGGCGAAGAAACCCGCAAATCCGAACCCCTGGTGCGCGGGCAAAGCGTCTATTTCTCGGTCTACAACCGCGGCAAGAAGAGTATGTGCCTCGACATGCGGACCGAGCGCGGCAAGGAAATTTTCGCCGCCCTCGTCCCCACGGCCGACATGGTGCTGCAGAACTTCCGCCCCGGGGTCATGGAAAAGATGGGCTTCGGCTATGACGAACTATGCAAGCTGAAGCGCGACATCATCCTCATATCGGTCTCCGGCTTTGGCCAATACGGCCCCTATCGCGACCGCCCGGCCTTCGATCCGCTGGGGCAGGCGATGAGCGGGCTGATGAGCCTGACCGGGGCCCCGGTTGGAACGCCATTAGGCGCGGCCACCTCGCTGGTCGACCGCTATACCTCATTGCACGCGACGATCGGCGCGCTCGCGGCCCTCCACCACCGCGACAAGACCGGCGAGGGGCAGGTCGTCGATTGCTGCCTCCTCGATTCCGGGTTCACGATGGTCGAGATCCCGCTCTCCTATTATCTCGCCACCGGCCAGGAAGGCGGCGAGGGCGGGCGGCCGCCCTACAAGGCCAAGGACGGGCATGTCGTCATTTCCGCCTCGGGCCGGGCGATGGCGACGCGCCTCATGCAGATCGCCACCGGCGACGACGGCGCTGCCGTCGGCGGCTGGACCAGCCGGGTCGGGCGCGACGACCCGCGCAAGCAGGCGGTCGCCAAGTGGTGCGCCGAGAACACCGTCGACCACATCTGCGCGACCCTCTTGGCCGCCGAGATCCCGGTGGCGCCGGTAAAGACGATCCCGCAGGCCGCCGAAGACCCGCATCTGTGGGAGCGCGAGATGCTGGTCAAGATGCCTGACGCACTGGCCGGCGAGATCCACGTCCCCGGCGCCACGATCAAGATGTCGAAAACCCCGGGCCGCGTCGGCCACGTCCCGACCCCCGGCGAGCACACCGACGAACTCCTCTCGGCGATCCTCGGCTACGACCAGGCGACGTTACGGGAGCTGCGCGCCGCCAACGTCATCGGGTGATATTGAATTGTCATCCCGACGAAAGCCGGGATCCATCGATCCGCGTCGGAGGTCGTTGAAGCATGGGTCCCGGCCTGCGCCGGGACCACAGCATTTCAAGTCATTTCGGCGACACCACCATCGTCATCTGGCGGCCTTCCATGCGCGGGGTCTGTTCGACCTTGGCGATCGCGTCGAGGTCGTCCTTGACCCGCATCAGGACGTTCATGCCGAGCTCCTGGTGCGCCAGCTCGCGCCCGCGGAACCGCATCGTCACCTTGACCTTGTCGCCTTCCTCGATGAACTTGTTCATGCTGCGCATCTTGACCGCGTAATCGTGGATGTCGATGCTCGGGCGCAGCTTGATTTCCTTGACCTCGATGATCTTCTGCTTTTTACGAGCTTCGTTTTTCTTTTTCTGCTCTTCGTATTTGAATTTGCCGTAATCGAGGATCTTGCACACCGGCGGATCGGCGCCGGGGGCGATCTCGACGAGGTCAAGGCCGGCATTGGCGGCCATGGTGAGCGCTTCGTTGCGCCCGACGACCCCAACCATCCCGCCGCGCTCGTCGACGAGGCGCACGCGCAACACGGAGATTTCCTCGTTGATCCGAGGTCCCTCACGGGTCGGGGTCATGTTCATCGGTGGTCTGGGTATGTAGGCTCTCCTCTCAAAAGTTGCGCAGGCCGCGGTCGCTATTGCGCCGTCGGTTCGGGCTAGCCGGGTGGGGCTGCCTCCCCTTTCAATCTAGCAACGGCTTCGGCAAGCGCAAGGGCTTCCTGCGCCGGGCTGCCGAGTTGGCGCAATGAAACGCCGCGCGCCTCGGCCTCGCGCCGGCCGACGACGAGCATCACCGGCACCTTGGCGAGGGAGTGCTCGCGCACCTTGTAGCCGATCTTCTCGTTGCCGGTATCGCTGATGGCGCGCAGCCCGGCGCCGCCGAGCTCGCTGGCGACCGCGTCAGCGTAGGCAGCCGCCTCGTCGGTGATCGAGGCGACGACAATCTGAACCGGGGCGAGCCAGAGCGGGAAATTCCCGGCGTAATGCTCGATCAGGATGCCGATAAAGCGCTCCACCGAGCCGAGGATCGCGCGGTGCAGCATGACCGGGGTGTGGCGCCCGCCATCCTCGCCCACATAGCTCGCGCCGAGCCGCCCTGGCATCGAGAAATCGAGCTGCAGGGTGCCGCATTGCCAGTCGCGGCCAATCGCGTCGCGCAAGACGAATTCGAGCTTTGGCCCGTAAAACGCGCCCTCGCCGGGGTTGAGCGTGTAGGCAAGACCCGCCGCCTCGACCGCGGCGCGCAGATCGGCTTCGGCGCGGTCCCATACGGCGTCGCTGCCGATGCGCTGCGCCGGCCGGTCGGCGAATTTGATCGCGACGTCCGCAAAGCCGAAATCGCGGTAGATCGACAATAAGAGCCGGCAGAACGCGATCGCTTCCGCGGTCACCTGGTCCTCAGTGCAGAAGACGTGCGCGTCGTCCTGGGTGAAGCCGCGCACCCGCATGATGCCGTGCAGCGCGCCCGACGGCTCGTTCCTGTGGCAGCTGCCGAATTCGGCAAGGCGCAACGGCAACTCGCGGTAGCTTCTGAGGCGGTTGCGGAATATCAGCACGTGCCCCGGGCAGTTCATCGGTTTGACCGCGAGCATCCGCTCGTCGCGGCTTTCGGCGATGAACATGTTCTCGCGAAAATTCTCCCAGTGGCCGGTGGCTTCCCACAAGGATCGGTCGAGCAGCGTCGGCCCCTTGACCTCGAGGTAGCCCGCGGCATCGAGGCGCCGGCGCATGTAGTCCTCGATGATGCGGAAGAGTTTCCAGCCCTTGGGGTGCCAGAAGACGCTGCCGACCGCCTCTTCCTGCAGATGGAACAGGTCGAGCTCGCGCCCCAATTTGCGGTGGTCGCGGCGCTCGGCTTCCTCGAGCCGGAAGAGATACTGGTCGAGCTCCTTTTGACTCGGCCAGGCGGTGCCGTGAATGCGCTGAAGCTGTGGATTGTTCGGGTCGCCCCGCCAATAGGCGCCGGCGACGCTCATCAGCTTGAAGGCCTGGCCGAGCCGCCCGGTCGAGGGCAGATGGGGCCCGGTGCACAGGTCGATGAACTTGCCCTGGCGGTAAAGGCTGATCTCCTCGCCAGCCGGGATCTCGCCGATATATTGGGCCTTGTAGGATTCGCCGATGCCGGCGAAGAAGGCGACCGCGCGGTCGCGGTCCCAGACCTCGCGGGTGATCTCTTCGTCGCGGCGCACGATCTCGCGCATCCGCTCCTCGATCCGCGCGAGGTCTTCGGGGGTGAACGGCACCGCGCGGGCGAAATCGTAGTAGAACCCGGTGTCGGTTGCAGGGCCGAAGGTGACCTGGGTTTCGGGATAGAGCTCCTTGACCGCCTCGGCCATGACATGGGCCGCATCGTGGCGCAGGATCTCGAGCCCCTCGGGCATCTCGCGGGTGATGACCGCGACATCGGCGTCATGGTCGATGATCGTGGCGAGGTCGCGCGGCCGGCCATCGATCTTGACCGCCAGCGCGGCCTTGGCGAGGCCGGGGCCGATCGCTGCGGCGAGGTCGGCCCCGGACAAGGGGCCGGGGAATTCGCGGCTCCTGCCGTCGGGCAGCCGCACCGCCAGCTTCCCCCAATCGGGGCATCCACCATATTATCGGGAGATGATCTCATCGCGCCCTCACTTCCGTCGATAATGCCGTTTTGACGGACGAAAGGGACAACAAAAAACCCCGTCCGTCGCCGGCGGGGTCCTTCGGGTTTGAGCTGTGTCGCCTGATCAGCGCGCACGACCTCCCGGCACCCCGGAGCCTGCGGTGCTGGTAGTCGTGACTGTGATCCGACCAACGGCGCTCATATCGCGAATATCGCGATCGGCCGCCGCCGCGTCAAGTGTTAGGGAAGCGCGGCCGTCTGATTGCGCTGCGGCGTCCCGGCGATCTCGGTGACCAGCTTCCTGGTGATCGCCTCGGCGAAGGACGCGAAATTATCGACATGGAACAGAAACGCCCCGGGCCCCCCGATCACGTTGTCCTCGTAGTATTTTGGCAGGCCGCCGGGCGGCTGGGTGTGAAAGGCATAGCCCGGGTTCGCCTGGGTGTTGGTGATCGCAAGTCCGTTGATCGTAACGCCGGCGGCGACCGCCTGGTCGCGCGCCTCGGTGATCTCGCGGCCGGCATTGTTGGTGCCGTCGCCCGAGATGTCGATAACCCGCTTGTCCCCTTCGGCCGGCGCGGCGGCAAAGCGCTGCATCGCGAAGTCTATCGCAGCGCTGATCGAGGTGCGGCCGAGGAACGCGCGCGGCGCGGCGAGCATCGTCGCGGCGACCCCGCCGGCACCCTCCTCGTCGCGCACCACCGTCCAGTCGACGACGATTTTCTGGTCGGCGGCCCCGGACCACTCGATAAAGGTGACCGCGATCGCGTGATGGCGGCCACCGGCGATCGCGCGTAAGACTTCGGGGTCGGTGATCGCGGCGGCATACCCCTTGCGCTGCAGGTTGAATTCGTCTTCGTCAATGCTGCGCGACACATCGGCCGCGAGAACCAGCAGGAGATCGACCGGTTCGGCGCGTGCCCCGCTGGAGCTGACGCCGCTGGCGATCCCGGCGCCGAGGATGCCGGCGGCGAGGGCTGCGAGGATCCTAGTCGTTTTCATGCGACCAACCCCTCCCGGTTCAGTTTCAGGATAAGCCGCGGGGCCATTATCCCGCCAGTTCGCGGCGCACGATCGCGGCGCCCTCGGCCAGCGCGCGCAATTTGCCGAAGGCGCGCTCGCGCGGCAGGTATTTCATCCCGCAATCGGGCGCGGCGACGAGGCGGTCGGCCGCGATATGCTGGAGCCCCTGGCGCAGCCGAGCGGCAACCTCGTCGGCGGTCTCGACCGCGGGATCGTCGAGATCGAGCACCCCGAGGACGATCGTCTTACCGGACAAGTCCTTGAGGACGCCGAGATCGAGCCGGGGCTGCGCCGCCTCGATCGAGATCTGCGTCGCGGTCGCATCGGCGAGCTGCGGCAGGAACGCGTAACCGGCCGGCTTGTTGCGGACCATCGCGGCGTAGCCGAAGCACAGATGCACGATGGTCGGTCCCGGAACCCCGGCGAGCGCCCGGTTGATTGCCTTCAAACCCCAGCGCGCGGCCTTCTCGGGAGCGGTGCGCACCCACGGCTCGTCGAGCTGAATGACATCGACCCCGGTCGCCTTCAGCGCCCGCAGTTCCTCGTTGACCGCGACCGCGTAATCCATCGCCATCTCCTCCTCGTCCGCGTAGAAGGCGTTTTCGGCCTGCTGCGACAGGGTGAATGGGCCGGGCAGCGTGATCTTGGTCGCGTGAGCGGCGTGGGCGAGGAGGAACTCGGCGTCGCGCAGTTCAACCGGGCCCTTGCGCCGGATCTTGCCGACCACCCGCGGCACCGGGGTCGAGCCGCCGCCGCTGCGCCCGACGCGGCCCGGGTGCTCGGCATCGATGCCGTCGAGCGCCAGCGCAAAGCGGTTGGAGTAGCTTTCGCGGCGGATTTCGCCGTCGCTGACGATGTCGATGCCGGCCCGTTCCATTTCGCCGATCGCAAGGATCGTCGCGTCGTCCTGCGCGGCTTCGAGCCAGGGCCCGGCAACTCGCCAGATGTCGGGCGCGCCGACCCTCGGCACGCCGTGGCCGGCCAGCGCCCCGCGGTCAACCAGCCAATCGGGCTGCGGGTAGCTGCCGACGACCGTGGTGGGGACGAGGTGGGTCGGGTAGGTCATGGCGTGCTCCTTACCTCAGGATTGCGGCGCCGCTCCCGGCTTGCGGCGAAACAGGACGTTGCGCCGTGCCCCTTGCACAGCGAAAGCGGCGTCCTCGACGAAACCGAGGGGCGCGAGGGCGAGGCGGATATCGCGGCCGATGTGCTCGCTGTCGATCTCGACGAGCGCAGTCTTGACCGTGGTCGCGAGGGTTTTCGCGGCGCCCTGCAGCACCGCCGCCTCGTTGCCGTCGACATCGAGCTTGATGTGGCCGGGCGGCGGCGGCCGGAACAGCTCGCAAAACCCGTCGACCGTGAAGCCAGGGACGGACTGGCGGAATTTGGCTTCGATCATACCCCGGCTCGTTTCATCGGTACCGAACGAATGCATCGAGTGGCCCGCCTCCGTGGCCGCCATATGCAGGTAATCGAGCCGGGTCGCCGCGTCGAAGGCGAGGCAATAGGCGTCGATCCGGCCGCCCAGCCCGTTGAGTTCGATGTTGCGCATCAGTACCGCAAAGCTCGCCGCGCTCGGCTCGAAGGCGAGGACCCGCAGGCCCCGCGCCTTGGCCGCATAGAGCGCGTAGACCCCGATATTCGCGCCGATATCCCACAACACCTCGTCCGGCGCCAGCGCGTCGAGCCAGCGGATGGTTTCCGGCTCACTGCGATAAAGCGTCCAGGGGTCGTGCAGCGCACGCCCGGATGGTGTCAGGAAATGGATCGGACCGCCCACCGTCGCCACCGTCACCGTTTGCGCCAGCCGCTCCGAGACGAGGGCCCGTGTCATGGCGCGACGGTAGGGCTTCATCCAGCCGGTCGCGCCGAGGACGAGGCCGGCAAGCGCGCCGGCGAGTGTCTGGCTCACCGCTGAGTTTCGATGCTCGTCATGTCCGCCGGAGCATACAGGTTTCGGCGGCGGAATCGTCGCGGGGGAGTGAAATCCATCAATCTCGCACTATGATCGAAAACGGGAAGCCTCGGCGGCAGCATGCCTCTAGGCTTGGCGACCGGAACGGCGGCAGGAGAAGCTGATGGACACGATAGCCGAAACTACGGGCTCCGAAGCGGCGCGTCTGCCTGTCGATGTCGAGGCGCAGCCGGTGGTGCAGAATGCGGCCGCGCTGCGGCCGGTGCTGCGCCAGTACCATGCGGAGATCGAAGATGAGCAGCGCTTCCCGCCGGCCCTCGTCGATCAGCTGCACGCCGCCGGCTGCTATCGGATGGTGATCCCGCGCGCGCTCGGTGGGCTCGAGGTCGATCCCTTGACCTATCTGCGCGTCGTTGAGCTGTTGGCCGAGGGCGCCGGTTCGGTCGGCTGGAACCTCGCCAACAACAGCATCGCCCAACTCGTGACGTTGGGCCTGCCCGATGCGGGCGTCCAAGAGCTCTACGGCCACGGCGGCCCGACCGTCGTCGCCGGCACGGCGGTCCAGGGGGGCGGGCAGGGGGTGCCGGTCCCCGGCGGCTACCGCGTCACCGGGCGGTGGCCCTTTGGCAGCGGCTGTCAGCAGGCCAGCTGGATGCTCGGCAGCTTCGAGATTGTCGATAATGGCCAGCCCCGCTGCGGTCCCGACGGCAAGCCGTTCTATCAGCGCGGGGTTTTCCCGCGGGCGGAAGCCGAGATCGTGCCGGGCAGCTGGGATGTAGCCGGGTTGCGCGGTACCGGCAGCTTCGACTGGACCGTCGAGGACGCCTTTCTGCCGGAGCGGCGGACTGTCGGTCACACCGGGGCTCTGGTCCTCAACGAGTGGGGACGTTGGCCGGGCGTGAGCTATGCCCTGCCGGTGCAATGCTGGGTCGGGCCGCATCACAGTGCCGTCATCGCCGGCATCGCGCGCGCCGGTATCGACACGCTGATCGAGCTGGCCGGCGGTAAGATCCCGCGGGGCCGCGCCGGCGCTCTGTTGCGCGACAACCCGCAGGTCCAGGATGCCGTCGGGCGGGCCGATGCGATGCTGAACGCCGGGCGCGCCTACCGCACCGCGATGATCACCGAGCTGTGGAACACGATCGCGTCCGGCCAGGCGACCACGCTCGAGCAGCGCGCGCGATGCCGGCTGGCCTCCACCTACGCCGGCGACTGCGCGCGCGAGGCGATGGATCTGGTCTACCGGTTTGGCGGCAGCACCTCGTTCAAGCGCGAGAGCCGCCTCGCCGAGTGCTGGCGCGACCTCCACGTCGTCGGCCAGACCGTGACAATCGCGCCGGAGTGGTACCCGATCGGCGGCCGCGTGTATCTGGGAATGGACCCGGGCTCGCGCCTGCGCTAGCCCGCCGCCGCAGCGGTCGGGGTTATCCGAATTTGGCCTCGCCGCCGACTGCGGTGATCGTGATGTGCCCCATCGTCGTCGTGGCCTTGGCGCCGTGCCAATGGCGCTCGCCGGCCTTGATGTGCACGACATCGCCGACATTGATCTCGTGCTTTTCATGCTCGGTGGCGACCATGCCCGAGCCCGAGGTCACCACCAGGATCTGGTCGCAGGTATGGGTGTGCCACCCGGTGGTGCAGCCCTGGCTGAAGTTGACGACGCTGCAATTGTAGTTCCCCGAGCCGCCGGGCTCGATGATCGTCTGGCGCGACCGCGAAACCGGCCCCGTCCACCCTTCGATCCGCTCGGCGCCCTCGACCGGAAGATTCGGAATGTCTTTAAGCGTGACGACCTTCATGGCGATCCTCCTCGTGTTGACGGGGTCGATAATGCGCAAATGGCGGCGCCGGGTCGATAGCCGGGCTCAGCGCGGCAGTCCCTGATAGCGGTGCGGCACGCGCCGGATGTCCTGGACGAGGTCGGGCGGCACTTCGCCGACACCGTCCCCGCGCAGGGTCAAGGCGTCGACGAGGCCGCCAAAGCGCGCTTCGATCGCGCTCGTGATCTGGTCGTGGCGGCCGACCGCGGCGAAAAGGTGGGCGACATCGTCGGGGACTTCTTTCGCCATCTCGTCCCATTTGCCCTGGCGCACCAGCGCATTGAGCTTCAAACCGAGATCTTCCAGGCCATGCACTGCGAAGACCGGGTAATAGGCCGGGGTCGAGCCATAAAACGCGACGCGCTGGCGTACCCATTCGAACCGCCGGGCGACGCTTTCGTCGTCGGGCCCGGTGGCGAGAAACCCGCCGCCCGAGATCTCATAGTTGTCCGCGCGCCCGGCCGGATTTGGCGAGCCCGGCCGCGATCCGCGGCATGATCTCGTGCGTCAGGTATTTCCGGGTGCAGAAGCCGTGCAGCTTGACCCCGTCGCATTCCTCGGCGGCGACCCGCAGCATCGCCGGGCCGACCGCGGCGATCATCACCGCCGGCGGCGGCGCCTCGATCTTGGGCGGCGTGAAGTTCGGGGTCATCAGCGTAAAGCGATAGTGCTGGCCCTCATAGGCCGGCTTTTCGCCGTCCTTCCAGCAGTGCCAGATCGCCCGCAACACCTGGACGTATTCGCGCATGCGCGGGGCCGGCGGCGTCCACGCCACCGAAAAGCGCCGCTCGTTGTGCGCGCGCACCTGCGAGCCCGAGCCCGACGACAAACCGTCCGCCGGTCGAGCCGGCCATGTCCCAGCCGACCTCGGCCACCGCCATCGGGGTGCGCGCGAAGGCGATCGCGACGCCGGTATGGAGCTCGATCCGCGTCGGTCGCCGCGCCGGCGACGGCGAGCGCGAGGAACGGGTCGTGCTGGTTCTCCGGCGCGACGATGCCGTCATAGCCCTTCGGCCTCGGCAGCCTGCGCCGCGGCGCCGACCCGGCGTAGATCCTCCTGGGGCACCGTCGTGAACACGCGCATGGCTCGCGCTCCTTTCCGTCTCGCCGCGATCGGGCCATAGTTCGCCGCCAGAGACAAGGAGGCAGTCATGCCGAAGAATGTCGCGGTCGGGGTCGGGGTGATGGAGTTCCCGTTTTCCGGCGCCGCCGCCTATTGGCGCTGGGTCGATCTGTGCGAAGCGGGCGGCGTCGATTCGATCTGGCAGACCGACCGCCTGGTCAGCCCGACTCCGTTCCTCGAATGCATGAGCGTGATGGCGGCGCTGGCCGGCCGCACGAGGCGGATCAAGTTCGGCGTCAACGTCCTGTCATTGGCGATGCGCGACGCCGTTCTGGTGGCGCGGCAATGCGCGACGATCGACTATCTGTCGAGCGGGCGGCTCCTGCCGGCCTTCGGCATCGGCAGCCCGTTGGGGCCGGAATGGAAGACCCTCAACCTCGACACCAAGACCCGCGGCCGCAAGACCGACGAGGGGCTCGAAGTCATCCGGCGGCTGTGGAGCGAGGACAAGGTCGATTTCGAGGGCGTGCATTATCACTTGTCGGGCGCGTCCCTCTCCCCGAAGCCGGTGCAGCCCGATCTGCCGATGTGGATCGGCGGCTCGTCGGAGGCGGCGATTAGGCGCACCGCGCGCCTCGGCACCGGCTGGCAGGCCGGCCCCGAGACCCCTGAGCAGGCCAGGGTTGTCGTCGCCGCGATCAAGGCGGCCGCGACCGAAGAGGGCCGCACGATCGACGACGACCATTACGGCGCCGGGATCCCGTTCCGCTTCGGTGAACCCGACGACCCGACCCTCGTCCCCTTGTTCGAGGCCTACAAGAAGCGCACCGGCCGCGAGCCACGTGATTATTTCGCGATCGGCGACGGTGCGGCGATCGTCGCCCGCATCGCCGACTACGTCGAGGCCGGCGTCTCCAAATTCATCCTGCGCCCAGCCGCCCGCGGCGACGACGAAATCATGGCGCAAACCCGCCGCTTGATCGCAGAGGTATTGCCGCTGGTCGCCACGCGCTGGCCGAAGCCGCAGAAGCGCCGCCACGCCGTCCGGGCCGCCGAATGAGGCGATGCCGCGGATCATTTGGCGCAATCCTGGCAACCCGCCGCGAGGCGTCGCAACCCGGCTCGGGATCACCCGTCATCAACTCGGCCGGGCCATCCACAGGATTAAGGATTACGCCGGGCTGGCTCCCGGCGAGCGGATTACCATATGGGATGACGGTTCGGTGACGGATGAGAACGATGTCCCGCTTGGCAACATCCAAGACGAAATCTAACCCCCGAACATTGGAGGCGTTTGCCAGCCTGCGCTTCTTTGGCGACAGGCTGGAGCCGAGGCATATTACCCAAATCCTGGATACCATGCCGACCCTCGCATACCGCAAGGGCGATGTGTTCAAGATGAGTATGGGGCAGGAGATTCGCGGTCGCACCGGTCTCTGGCTGGCGTCGAGCGAAGGTCACGTGAACAGCACAGATCTGAACGAGCATTTAGATTATCTGCTGACAATCGTGTTCTCGGAAGATACCGAGGACAAATTGAGTCGAACTCCGCACTTTGATGCAGGAGGCGGGTATCGAGGCCGACGCGACTTGCTTCTGGTATGGCGAGCACGGCGCCCGACCGCCGGTCATCCGCGACGACATCCGCTCCCGGTTTGCGCGGATTCCAGCCCAGGTCGAGGAGGACTTCGATACGGACTGAACCCGTCCCGCCGATCGCGTCGTGCCGGCCGAAGCCGGCCGCACGATCGACGACGACCATTACGGCGCCTGGCATCCCGTTCCGCTGTGGCGCACCCGACGACCCCGCCCTCATCTTGACGCCTACCGGAAGCGCACCGGCCGCGAGCCACGTGATTATTTCGCGATCGGCGACGGCGAAGCGATCGTCGCCCGCATCGCCGATTACGTCGAGGCCGGCGTCTCCAAATTCATCCTGCGCCCAGCCGCCCGCGGCGACGACGAAATCATGGCGCAAACCCGCCGCCTGATCGCCGAAGTCCTGCCGGTGATCGCGTCGCGCTGGCCGAAGGCGGCGAAGCGCCGCGCGGCGGCGCAAGCGGCGGAATGAGCGAGTACACGGCGTGACACGCCTGTCCGCCAACCTCGGTACGATCGGCAGAAATCAGCATTTTTGTACACTGAACCGTTCGCAGGCCGCTTGAACCCGAGCGTAAATGCCGGGTACAAAATCTCGGAGAATGTCGGTTAACATGCCTTCGCGGCCCTACGGTTTCGCTGGCGAGGTCAATCGATGAGCACCCGTCGCGTGGTCCTCGCTGGCGCTCTCGCTTCTGTCGCTCTCTCGCCCGTCGTCGGGCGGGGGCAACCTGCAGCCGGCGGCCCCACGATCGGGTTTCTCGCGCCGGCATCCGGGCCTTACATCGGAACGCCGACCGCGGTCTTTGACTCGTTCCGTCGCGGGCTCGCCGATCTCGGCCGCGTCGAAGGACGAAACATCCGTTACGAGTACCGCTCAGCGCCCCAAGCCGATCTCGACGTGTTGGCGGCCGAACTAATCCGATTGAAGGTTGACGTCTTGGTCGCGGCGGGTGTTGCAGCTTTCAGCACGAAGCCGGTGTCGGCGAGTACCCCAGTGGTATTCGGATTCAGCGGCGACCCGGTACAGGCGGGGCTCGTCGACGGTCTCGCCCGGCCCGGAGGCAACATGACGGGCGTGACCTTTCTCGCCACCGAACTCGTCGGCAAGCGTCTCTCCCTGCTCAAGGAGGCGGATCCTGCGATTTCGCGGGTGGCGGTCATGGGAGCTTCCAGCCATCCCGGCGAGCGGAGCGAATGGCGCGCCTGGGAGGAGGCCGGCCGGGCCTTGGGCGTGAGCCTGCAACTCTTCGAATTGAAAAATGCCGCCGATCTCGATGCAGCGCTGAAGGCGGTAGCGAATGGCAATATGGATGCAATTCACGCGTTTCCGGATGGCGTGACGGCGGCCAGCCGCGTCCGCATCGCAGAGTTTGCCCTTTCGCACCATCTACCGAGCGTCTTCGGCTGGAAGGCGTATGTGGAAGCCGGCGGTCTGATGTCCTATGGGCCCAATCTGGAAGACTCGTGGCGCCAAATCGCCAGTTGCGTAGACAAGATCCTGAAAGGATCAAGACCCGCGGACCTCCCGGTCGAGCAACCCACGCGGTTCGAGCTCATCATCAACCTAAAGACTGCACGCGCGCTCGGCCTCACCATGCCGCCAATACTCCTCGCCGGCGCCGACGAAGTCATCGAATGAGCAATGACGAGACTGGGGCGGCTGAAGATCGAAAGCATCACCGAGACGGTCGGCGGCGGCGGCAAATCATCGCTACGCGTAAAGCGGCGGTCAGTGTTTTACATCGCGCCGATGAGCGCCTGCGCGGCGGCGGGGGCGCGGATTTTGGCGCCGTTGATGAAATAGAGGAAGACGTCGCGGCCCTCCGCCGCCCAGCTTTTTGCCTGCTCGGCCCAGCGGTCGAGGGCGGCGGGGGGATAGCCGGTGGGTTCGTCCTCGGCGCAGCGGCGCAGTCGCAGGTAGAGGAAATCGGCGGTCGTTTCGGCGAATTCAGGGTAGTGCGCGTCGTCGACCCGGGCGAGTGCGACGCCGTGCTCGCGCAGGAGATCAATGCATTCCGGCGCGGCGAAACTCTGGTGACGGGCTTCGATGACGTGGCGGAGCCTCCGGCCGCCCAACTCGCGCGGCAGGAGCTTGAGGAACGCCGCCAGATCGGCCGCGTCGAATGCCTTGCTCGCCGCGAATTGCCACAGGATCGGCCCGAGCTTCGGCCCCAGATCGAGGAGGCCGCTCTGGAAGAACCGCGCCATATAGGGTTCGACCGACGCCAGTTCGCCGCGGTGCGTCAGGAAGCGCGGGCCCTTCAGCGAAAAGACGAAATCATCGGGGGTCTCGTCCCGCCATTTCTGGAAGCTGGCCGGGGTCTGGATGCGGTAGAAGGTGCCGTTGATCTCGATTGCCGTCACCTGCCGGCTGGCGTAAGCGAGTTCTTCCGCTTGGCGCAGCCCCGCCGGGTAGAACGCGCCGCGCCACGGCGGGTAGACCCAGCCGCCGATGCCGATGCGTATCCTGCCGGTATTGCTCAGCGCCATCACACCAGTTCGATCTGCGCCCGGTGCCCGCCGGCGCTCGCCAGTCGCCGGTCTCGCGTCAACAGCGGTGCGGGGAGCGTCTCGGCGAGCACCACATAAACGGCGTCATAGGCGGTCAAGTTGTGCCGCAGCTCCCACACGCGGGGCAGAAAGACATCGTGCGAGTGACGCTCGATACCGAATGCGGCGAGATCGGCGAGCGCCGCGCGACCCGCCTCGTCGCTGATGTCGCCGCGAGAGGCAAATCGCCGGACGACTTGGGTGATCTCAATGTCGAGCAGATGCGGCGCGTGCAGTGCCTCGCCAGTGTCGAACAAACGCCGCTCTATCTGATCCGCCGCCGGCATCCGCAGAAGCATCTCGACCAGGGCCGACGCATCGACCACGATCACCTGCTGTCGCGCTCCGCCCGTACCGCCTCTTCGGCGCTGAGCGACGGGTTGATGCGCAACCGGCTGTGGAGCCGCGCCCGCATCTCCGCGAGCGTCGGGCGTTCGGCGACTGCTCGGATCTCGCGCAGTAAATAATCGGACAGCGACATGCCCTCGCGCGCCGCCCGCGCCTTGAGCTCGCGGTGCAGGTCGTCCGGCACATTACGGATCTGGATCATCGTGCTCATGCTGATATGATGATCACATGTTGGCCACATGTCCACCGGCAGATTGCGTCGCCGCACCCGGCAAGCCTATGCTGACCGCGCGATATTGGGCGGCGATCCGCCGCACAACGAGGAGAAACAGCCATGCCAGTCAAAGCCGGAGTGGTTCGGGTCGGGTCGCGGCCAACGCGCAGAGGTGCCGCCGAGACCTTTACCGGTGTCGTCTTCCAGGACCCGGTTCTCGTCGCCGAAGCGCCGTCGCGGATGGGCGGGTCGGTGGTGTCGTTCACCCCGGGGGCGCGCACCGCGTGGCATGCCCATCCGGTCGGGCAGACGCTCTATTGCCTGAGCGGCGTCGGGCGCGTCTGCTTTGAGGGCGAGAAGCCGCAGGTGTTGAACCCCGGCGACATCGTCAACATTCCCCCCGATACGATGCATTGGCACGGCGCCTCCCCCGACCGCTTGTTCGCGCATCTGGCGCTGTCGGAAGCGGGCGAGCAGGGCCAGGGCACCGCCTGGGGCAAGCACGTCACCGACGCCGAATACACCGCGCCGGCGACCGGTGGGTGAGCGCGGCTAGGGCGCGTCGTTCGCCGGGTTGAGGGCGGCGCGCCAACGGGCCAGCGCCGCGCGCAGGCTCGCCGCCAGTTCGCGGCGCACCGGCGGGCCGAGAAAGTCGCCGATGACGAGGCTCTTTCCGTGCGAAGCAACGAGGAGCCGGTTCGATTGATCGGGCCGCTCCTCGAGGATGACGCGCAGCCAGAACGGCTGAAAGCGCCATGTTGCTCGCTCGCCATAGATGTCGACCCGCTCGACCGTGAAGTCGTCGGCATGGAGGCGCAGCACCTCGCGCTGGCGGGCGCTGCGGTAGCTCAGGCGAAAGGCGAGATAGAGGAGGGCGACATCGAGCCCGAAAAAGCCGCAGATCGGCCAGGCGCCGACCGCGACAAAACCAATGCTGACGCCAAGGCTGAGGAGCCCCAAGAGCCCGCATCATCACATGGAACCCGCGCGGCGGCAGGCTGCGGTGCGGCAACAGCACGCGCTCGTAAAAGAGCCCGCCCGGCGGCTCGGCCGCTGTTGCGTCCACGCTCATCGCGCGAACATAGGACAGGGCAGCCCGTGGCGCCAAGCCCGTCAACGCCGCATCGGGCGGAACCAGCCGCTTTGTAAAGGGAGGGCCAAGCGATGACGATCCTCGTTGAAACCCACCCCGAGTATCGCGTGATCACGCTCAACCGGCCGGAGCGGCTCAACGCGCTGACGGCCGAGATGGCCGAGGCGCTGATGGCCGCGCTCGACGCGGCCGAAGGTGACCAAAGCTGCCGCGCGCTCCTCATCACCGGCGCCGGGCGGGCGTTTTGCGCCGGGCAGGATCTGACCGCGATCATCGGCATGGCGGCGGCCGAGATCGGCAGCCTCCTCGACCATTACAACCCGCTGATCCGGAAGCTGCGCACCGTCGCGCTGCCGGTGGTCTGCGCGGTCAACGGCGTCGCCGCCGGCGCCGGCGCCAATCTGGCGCTGGCCTGCGACATCGTGCTGGCGGCGGCGAGGGCGCCAGCTTCGTCCAGGCGTTCGCCCGCATCGGCCTCGTCCCCGATTGCGGCGGCACCTGGTTTTTGCCGCGCCTCGTCGGCATCGCCCGCGCCCGCGCGCTGGCGATGCTTGGCCGAGCCGCTGACGGCCGGCGACCGCAGCGGAGTGGGGCATGATCTGGCGGGCCGTCGCCGACGATCGGCTGCTCGCCGAGGCGCATGCGCTGGCGGCGCGCCTCGCGGGCGCAGCGACGGTCGGGCTGGCGCTGACCAAGCGCGCGCTCGACGCCGCCGCAGCCAATAACCTCGACGCTCAGCTCGATCTTGAACGCGATCTGCAGGAGGAGGCCGGCGCCACCGCCGATCACGCCGAGGGGGTCCGCGCCTTTCTCGAAAAGCGCCCGCCGGTCTTTACCGGCCGCCGATCCTCACCGAAGTAGCAGTCCTGAACGGCGTTCATTATGCCGCATGCCAGCCCGGCGAATTCTGCGCGGAACCCCGACAAAACCTGCGATAGACTGCAATTCGCGCGATAGAGTAGGTAGTGTCTCATTTCGGAGGGTTGGCGAATGCCTCGGAAGTACCAGCGTATCTCGGCAGACTGTCATCTCGACATGCTGTGGCTCCCGCCCGACCTGTTCACGACGAACGCGTCGAGCAAAATGCGCGACCTGATGCCCTACGTCGCCGAGAATGCCGACGGGGTGAAGCGCTGGACCGACAACAGCGGCGCCGAGTACGGGCTATGCGGCGGCGTCGGCGCAACCGGCACGCCGTGGGTCCCGGGCAAGCAACTACGCGCCGACAAGATGGCCGAAGCCGGGCTCTACAAGGATTATTTCGAAAAGGGCCTGCGCCGACCCGGCGATCCGCACCTGCGGGTCAAGGACATGGACCGCGACGGCGTCGACGCCGAGGTCATCTACGGCATCCTCGCCGCCTGCGCCAAGATGAAGGACCCCGAAGGCGGCCGACGAGATGCTGCGCATCTACAACGACTTCATGCACGACTTCTCCAGCACCTATCCCGATCGGATGATCGGTCTGGCGTGCCTGCCCTACAGCAACATCGAAGGCGCCGCCCGTGAAGTCCGCCGCGTCGCCAAAAAGGGCATGAAGGGCGTCGAATTGTCGTGCTCCTGGCACATGACGCCGATGTGGCACCCGATGTGGGATCCACTCTGGGAGGCGGTCAACGAGACGCAATTGCCGCTGCATTTTCACACCTTCCCGGCGACCGACCCCGAGCTGCGCAAGTCGCTGGAGCCGACGATCGCCCGGCGCATGACCTATAGCGGGCTATGCCGCTTCCAGATGACGCTGGCGACGATCCTCACCGATTTGATGGGCGCGGCGGTGTTCGAGCGCTTCCCGAACATCCGCATGGTATTGGGCGAATCCGGCATCGGCTGGATCCCCTACGTGCTCGACCGCATGGATTTCGAGTTCGAGGACCAGTACCAGGATCTCAAGCTCAAATTGAAGCCGAGCGAATATTGGCGCCGCCAGTGCCGGGCGACCTTCCAGTATGACCGCGTCGGCACCAAGCTGATCGAGGAGATGGGCGTCGAGACCCTGATGTGGGGTTCCGACTTCCCGCATCCGGACGGGGTATGGCCGGAGTCGAAGAAGTACATCGACGAGCAGTTCGCGCATCTCCCGGCCGACATCACCTTCAAGATGACCTGCGAGAACGCCGGCAAATTCTACGGCCTGATCAATTGACTTGATCGTCGGCAGTAGCCGGCGAGCAAGTCATCCCGGCGAACGCCGGGATCCATCAGAAGGGCGCGGCGCCGACCGCGCCCTTTTTTTCTCTGGAGCCCGGCGACGGCCGGGACCCATCGGTCGGCTCGCGAGTTTGAACCGCGATGGATCCCGGCCTTCGCCGGGAGCCACAAAAAAATCGTGCCGCGCCCCCATCATCCTTTACCGTCATCGCGGCGAAAGCCGGGATTCACCCTTTTGCCGCTCGGAAGCTGCTCGGTGGGTCCCGGCTTTCGCCGGGACGGCGGGTATGGGAACCGGTAGCGATTATCCGACCCGCTGCTTCCATCGTCGTCTGGTCCCGCAGCCGCCGCCGGCAGGCTACCGGGCGGGGCTGTTTGCGGTTACGCTGCGGCGATGACGAACGACATTTCCCGCATCGCGCATGGCGGCAAGACGCTTTACGGTGCCCGGGTCGGCATCTTGATGCTCGAGACCCGGTTTCCGCGCATCCCCGGCGACATGGGCAATGGCCTCACCTGGCCGTTTCCGGTGCTCTACAAGGTGGTGCCCGGCGCCACGCCCGACCGCGTCGTCCGCCACAAATCGCAGGGCCTCGCCAACGCCTTTCTCGATGCGGCGGCGGAACTCGTGGATCTGGGCGCCGACGGCATCACCACGACCTGCGGGTTTCTCTCGCTCTATCAGCAAGACCTCGCCGCTCATGTCGGCGTGCCGGTGGCGGCCTCCAGCCTGATGCAGGTTCCGCTCGTCGAGCGCCTGTTGCCGAGCGGCAAGCGGGTCGGCGTACTGACGGTCAGCGCCGCAAGCCTGACGAAAGAGCACCTGATTGCCGCCGG
>CAVTGB010000028.1:0-53594 GCA_963734125.1 uncultured Alphaproteobacteria bacterium | reverse complement strand
TTCTTCAGCTTGTGTTTATCCCGAATACAACCAGCTGATCTCAATCCCAAGTGCTCGGAGGAATCCGGATATCCCGCGGCGCCTGATAGTGAGTACGGATGGTAGAAGCCGTTTAGCGAGGACTTACACCTGGCGTACATGCGCAACCTTGGAGTTGAGGTGCGAGTGGCTCGTTTCCATAACATTCTTCGGCCCCGAGGGCGCTGGCAAAGGAGGGCGCGAGAAATCCCCGGCAGCTCTCTGCCGAAAGGTAGCCGAAGCCCGCGGACGGCTTCATCGAGATTTGGGGCGACGGTACATATGTCTTTTGTACATCGACGAAGGCGTGGAGGCTGTGCGGCGGTTGATGGATTCCGACTTTACCGGCCCCGTGAACATCGGTTCGGAGGAAATGGTCACTATTACGAACTGGCCGCGCTCATCGCCGATATTGCCGGGAAAATATTGAAAGTCCACCCACGTTCCGGGCCCTCTCGGCGTTCGCGGTGAACTCCATAATCGATTAAATCCCAGAGCGGCTCGGCGGGCCTCGAGCCGGCCCCTACGCGAGGCTTGGAAAGGACCTACAACTGGATTGCCCGCCAGATCCAGCAGACCCGGCCCAAGTGCATGGTCGCGGCGAGGGAAGTGGGTGACCATTGACCACCCCTGAAGAACAAATTCCTTCCCGTTGACAATGGACCGGACATCCAATGGGTCGACAGCTATGTCGCTGCCGACAAGACGTTCTGCGTCTATCTGGCGAAAGACGAGGCGATCATCAAAAAGCACGCCGAGATCAGCGGCTTCCCGGCGACCAAGATCACCGAAATCCGCAAGATGATCGATCCGACAACCGAGCACGCCGGGTAAAATAATCGTCATTGCGAGGAACGTAGCGACGAAGCAATCTCGTTGGGGCAGTAGCTGCGGTACGAGATTGCCTCGCCGCGCTCGTAACCAAATCCCTCGGCCGAGCGTTCTTGCGGTTTGCTGCAGATGTTGGGATTTTTCCAAAGGCACATTGTCACCGGGATCGGGTTATTACTCGGCCCCGCGATCTTCATCGGTGGCCTGATCCTGCACGCGCTCGCGTTGAGGGATATGGGCGCTCCAGTTGAAGTTTGGGCGTCGGTTGGCGCTCTCATTTTCTTTCTATCTGTGATCGGGATACTCATGAGGTGGGATCAGGATTGGAGGTCACAATCTGTCCCAGAGCCGCTCGAGTTCACCGGGCGCGACCGCTTTCCTACGAAATACCACCCCAGCTACACAGGGCGTCGCGCTCATTCCGGCCACACGATCTTCTGATCGAATATTTGTCGATGCGACACCAGAAAATTTAATGGACATGGTCGATGGCAAGATGTCTACCGAGCGTGATCGTATAATAAGTCCATATCGAGGAAAATGGATAAAGATACAGGTTAATGTAGACGACGTATCTATAAATGACTATTTTGGGGTGATCTTTGCTATACTAGGTTCAAAGGGGAAATTTATCAGATCTCAGTTTTCAAATAATTGGAATAACAGAATAGAAATATTAAGAAAAGGACAATTAATCAACATGATAGGAAGAATAGAAGAAATTCATAGCTACGGTCTAATTTTATTAAATTGTGAACTGCTTTAGATATCATCGGTTCGGTTTTACCTATCGATCCAGGCGATGCGCAGGACGTTGGTCGAGCCGGGGGTGCCGAAGGGGACGCCGGCGGTGATGACGACGCGCTGACCCGGCCCGGCGATCTCCTCGCGGTGGGCGGTGCGCACCGCCTTTTGTACCATGTCGTTGAAATTCCTGATGTCGGGGAGGTGGACGCAATGCGCCCCCCAGAGGAGCGCGAGCCGGCGCGCGGTCCCGAGGTTCGGCGTCAAGGCGAGGATCGGCGCTCCGGGGCGCTCGCGGGCCGCGCGCAAGGCGGTCGCGCCGGAGCTGGTAAACGAGACGATTGCGGCGGCGCCGATCGTCTCGGCGACCTGACAGGCGGCGGCGCTGATCGCGTCGGAATTGGTGTGCTCGGGCGGCATGCGGCTGGCGTCGAGCGTCGCAAAATAAAGCGGATCTTGCTGCACCCGCCGGGCGATGCGGTCCATCATCGTGACCGCTTCGATCGGGTACTGGCCGGCCGCGGTCTCCGCCGACAGCATGACGGCATCCGCCCCCTCATAGACCGCGGTGGCGACGTCGGAGGCCTCCGCCCGGGTCGGGGTCGGCGCCAGAATCATCGATTCGAGCATCTGCGTCGCAACGATCACCGGCTTGCCGGCGACCCGGCAGGCATGGATCACCTGCTTTTGCACGCTCGGCACATCTTCGGGCGGCATCTCGACGCCGAGATCGCCGCGCGCCACCATCAGCGCATCCGAAAGCTCGATGATCTCGTCGAGCCGCGCGATCGCCGCCGGTTTCTCGAGCTTGACGATGATGCCGGCAGCGGTGCCGATGAGTTTTCGGGCCTCGGCGACATCCTCGGGGCGCTGCACGAAGGAGAGCGCGATCCAGTCGGCGCCGTGCGCCAGCGCGAAGGAGAGATCGGCGCGGTCCTTTGGCGTAATCGCCGAAATCGGCAGGACGACATTGGGGACGTTGACGCCCTTGTGGTCGGAAAGGGTGCCGCCGACGAGGATCTCGGTGTCGGCGAAATCGGCGCCGCATGCGGTGACCCGGAGGCGCAGCTTGCCGTCGTCGAGGAGGAGCTCGGTCCCGGGTACGATGGCGGCAAAGACCTCGGGATGCGGCAAGGGCGCCCGCGCGGCATTGCCGAGGCTCAGATCGAGGTCGAAGCGAAACCGCGCGCCGGCGACCAGCTCGGCCCGGCCATCGGCGAAGTTGCCGACCCGGAGTTTGGGGCCTTGCATGTCGGCGAGGATGCCGATCGGGCGTCCGGTCTCCGCTTCGACGTGGCGGATCGCGGCGAAGCTGGCGCGGTGCTCTTCGTGCGTGCCGTGGCTGAAATTGAGGCGGAAGACGTCGACCCCGGCATCGAAGAGGGCGCGGATCCGCTCCAGCCCGGCGCTGGCGGGCCCCAGGGTCGCGACGATCTTGGCGCTGCGCCGGCGCCGCAGGGCCCGGTTCCGGCCGCGCGCCCGCTCAGCCGGCAAGGCCGGGCGCGAGGATAAGGATGGCTCGGAAATCGTTGACATTGGTCAGGGTCGGACCGGTTACGACAAGGTCGCCCAGGGCGGCGAAAAATCCATAGCTGTCATTCTGCGCCAGCTTGTCGGCGATGGCGATGCCCCGCGCGGCCGCACGCTCGATCGTGTCGCCATAAATGATCGCCCCGGCATTGTCTTCAGTTCCGTCGATGCCGTCGGTGTCGCAGGCAATGGCGGCGATGTCCGGAGCGCCGTCCAGAGCCGCAGCGAGCGCCAGGAGGAACTCGCTGTTGCGGCCGCCGCGGCCATGGCCGCGCACCGTCACTGTGGTCTCGCCGCCGGACAAGATGACCGCCGGCGGCGCGACGAGGTCGGCACCGACGCGAAACTGCCCGGCGCTGACCTGCAACGCGATTCCCGCGTGCACCAGCGCCACCGCGCGCGCCTCGCCCTCGATCCGGTCGCTGAGCACAATGGGCGTGATCCCGCGGGCGAGGGCGGCGTCCGCCGCGGCGGCGAGCGCCTGCTGCGGGCTGGCGATCAATTCGAACCGGGTGCGGGCGAAAATCGGGTCCCCGGGCTTGGGGGTTTCCTCGGCCGCGGCGGCGAGATGGGCGACGATGGAGCGCGGCTCCTCGATCCCGTATTTGGCGAGGACCGCGCGCGCCTCGGCGAAACTCGAGGGATCAGGGACTGTCGGGCCCGAGGCGATCACCGCCGGATCGTCGCCCGGCACGTCGGAAATCGCCAGGGTGACCACCCGCGCCGGCGCCGCGGCCGCGGCGAGGCGGCCGCCCTTGACCCTCGAGAGGTGTTTCCGTACCGTGTTGATCTCGCCGATCGTCGCGCCCGAGCGCAACAGCGCCCGGGTCACCGCCTGCTTGTCGGCGAGGGTCAGCCCCGGCGCCGGCAAGGCGAGCAGCGCCGACCCGCCGCCGGAGATGAGGCACACCAGCTGGTCCTCGGCCCCAAGCCCACCGGCGAGATCGAGGATTTGCCGCGCCGCGTCCTCGCCGGCAAGGTCGGGAACCGGGTGGGCGGCCTCGACGATGCGAATGCGCCGGCAAAGGGCGGCGTGACCGTGGCGGGTGACGACAACGCCATCGAGGGGCCCGGGCCAGGCGGCCTCGAAGGCGCGCGCCATCGCCGCCGAGGCCTTGCCAGCCCCGACCACGACCGTGCGCCCGGCGACCGGCTCGGGCAGATGCCGGGCGATCGCCCGGGCGGGATCGGCGGCGGCGAGAGCCGCGTCAAACAACGCCCGCAGGCAGTCGCAAATCTCTGCTAGGCTCCTGCGCGTTCACACCCGCATTCCAACCGGTCAATTTGCCTCGTCGATTGGCCCTTGCCATTTGCGGTGCCATTTCATATCGACCGTGCCGAAAAGGCCAGCGCCAGATCCGGGCCTGCCGCGACAGGCTCGCACCATCGTTCCGCACAGCATCGAGCGCAGCCGGCGCGAGGGAGAGTAGGGGTGAGGATTTCCGGCCGGAACGGCGCCGTCATTGCCGCCTCGATGGCATTGTTTACGGTGATCCTCGCGCCGGAAATCATCGTCTCTGGACGCGCCCAGCCGCCCAACCCGCCGGCCGCGCAAGGCCCGGCGCAGCGCCAGGCGGCGCCGGCTCCGGCGCCGCCGCCGGCGGCGACCCCGGCCCCGCCGCCGCCGGCGGCGACCCCGGCCCCGCCACCGCCTGCGTCGACCCCGGCCCCACCGCCGGCGTCGACCCCGGCCCCGCCACCGCCTGCGCCGGCCCCGGCCCCGCCGGCGGAGAATGCGGCGGCGCCAACCCCGGCCCCGCCTCCGGAAGCGCCGTTTGCCGAGTTGTTTGCCCGGCTGGCGAGTAGGTTGAGCGGCGTCGTCGTCAACATCTCGACCCAGGCCGCGCCGCCCGCCGCCAAGACCGGTCCGGAGACGCCGCAAAACTCACCCGGGGGCACGCTCGACGAAGTGTTTCGCGACTTCTTCGGGGACAAGGGCGCGCCGGGAGGGCCGGGCCCGCGGATCGCCTCGCTCGGCTCGGGCTTCGTCATCGACCCGTCGGGGTTGATCGTCACCAACAACCACGTCATTGCCAATGCCGAGCAGATCACGGTGACGCTGGCCGACGATACCGCGCTCCAGGCGCAGGTCATCGGCCGCGATCCCGTTACCGATCTGGCGCTCCTCAAGGTCGACCCCAAGGGTCCGCTGCCCGCGGCCACCTGGGGCGATTCGAGCAAGGCCAGGGTCGGCGACTGGGTACTGGCGATCGGCAACCCGTTCGGCCTCGGCGGCACGGTCACCGCCGGGATCATTTCGGCAACCGCGCGCGATATCCATTCCAGCCCCTACGATGACTATCTGCAGACCGACGCCTCGATCAACCGCGGCAATTCCGGCGGGCCGATGTTCGATCTGGCGGGCGAGGTGATCGGCATCAACACCGTCATCTATTCGCCCTCGGGCGGCTCGATCGGCATCGGGTTCGCGATCCCATCGGCCTTCGCCCGCCCGATCATCGAACAGCTGAAAGCCACCGGAAAGGTCGAGCGCGGCTGGATCGGGGCGCGCATTCAGCCGGTCACCGACGACCTCGCCGAAAGCGTTGGGCTCGACAAGAGTCGCGGCGCGATGATCGCCGCGATCGACCCCGGGAGCCCGGCGCTGCAAGCCAAGCTGCGGCCGGGCGACGTCATCCTCAGCTATGACGGCAAGCCGATCGAGCGCAGCCGCCAGCTGCCACGGCTGGTCGCCGATACCCCGCCCGACAAGCAGGTCAAGGTGACGATCTGGCGCGACGGCAAGGAACGCGAGGCCGAGCTCAAGGTCGCGGTGCTCAATCCCGACCGCGCCGCGCCCGCGCCGCCCGCACCGGAAAAACCCAAGCCGATCGTCGCCGTCGACGCGTTCGGTTTGAAGCTCGCCAAGCTCACCCCCGACTTGAAGAAGCAATTCTCGCTGCCCGACGCGGCCAAGGGGGTGGTCGTCACCGAGGTGCCGCCGAACAGCGCCGCAGCCGCGCAGGGGCTGCGCCCGGGCGACCTGGTGATCGCGGTCGTGCACACCCAGGTGACAACCCCCGATGAGGTGGCGCAACTCGCCGCAGCGGCAAAAAAGGGCGGTCAGAAAAAACTGCTGGTCGAGGTCGAGCGCGACGGCAGCACGCGGTTTGTCGCGCTGCCCGCGGAGCCCGGCTGAGGCGCGCCGCCCGGTGGATAGCAGGCGGCCCCCCAATCTCGCCCGATACGAGCGGATCGCACCGTTTTGGCGAGGCGCTGTACCGGACGCTCGCGGCACTCGAAGCCGAAGGGCACCTGACCCGCACCGAGACGGCGATCGTGCTCAGGAAATCTGATATCCCATGATCCAGATCATGCGGGTGTGCGGCCGGAATACGGTAGGGTTTCGGCCATGTCGGCAGGACCGATTATCGAGGCCGACGGCCTGACCCGCCATTGCGGCGAGCGCATCGCCGTCGATCGCATCGATTTCACTATCAGCCGTGGCGAGGTCTTCGGGTTTCTCGGTCCGAACGGTGCCGACAAGAGCAATCCCCATGAGGTTCTTCCATGTTTTCCACCCGTAAGCTGTTTGCCACCGCTGCCGTGCTAGTCGTCGTGGCGTCCGGCGTCGCGCTCGCTGAAACGACGCCCGGCGATCACTCGATGGGGCCGGACCACATGCAGCAGACGATGCCGTCCGGGCAGCATCCGATGGGGCCGGATCACATGCAGGAAATGATGCGCCACCACCAGGGCATGACGCCGATGGGCGCTCACGCCGGCATGCACGCGACCGCGACGGTGCCGACGCTGCCCGGCCAGGATGCCTTTGGTGCGATCCAGGAGATCGTGGGCATCCTCGATACCGACCCCAAGACCGACTGGACAAAGGTCGATCTCGAAGGGTTGCGGCAGCACCTGATCGACATGAACGAGGTGACGCTCAAGGCCGCGGCCGCAGCAAAGCCGGTCGACGGCGGCCTGGAGATTGCGGTCACCGGCAGCGGGCGTACCCTGGCGGCGATTCAGCGCATGGTTCCGGCCGACGCCGCCGAGGTCGAGCGCACCCATCTCAACGGCTGGAGCGCCAAGACCGAGATGCTGCCGGATGGGGTGAGGCTTACCGTCACGGCGCACGACCCGGCGGAGGTCGCTCATATCCGGGGGCTCGGCTTTATCGGGATCCTGGCGAGTGGCACCCACCACCAGCTGCATCATCTCGCGATGGCCCGGGGTGAGATGTCCCATATGCATTGACGGCGAGGGCGGACCCGGTTCGGAGGCTGGGAGTGTCGGGTCCCGCCAAGTGGTGTAGGAGCTATGGGTAAGTAGCCCGCCACAGTGACCGCCACGAGTGTGGCGGCGGCCGCCTACTTATCCACAGCGGTGATCATCGTGAATCGCCGGGATCGCGATGGTGTTGACTGCCCGGTCTGGTCGACGGCGGTATCACCGCACGCACACCCCGGGCGATAGGCGCCATGCCGACCGAAGCCCGCGCGCCCCACCGGGAGCGGTACTCTTCCGAGGCGAGAGAATGCCGCGGTTTGGCCCGACAGGAAAGAGCGGCGTGCATTTTCCCGCTGCCGCCAGCGTCGTAAGCAAAACCTTAACTTCCGCCCCGTACATTCGCCGCCACCGTCGCCACGAAAGGCACCCGGCACGATGGCAGTCAATAGACCGACGATACTTGTTGTCGTTGACGACCCGGACGAGCGCGCGGTGATCGCCGGCGTATTGCGCGAGGTGGGGTTTGGCGTGGTAGCGTCCGCGCTCGACCGGGTCGCCCGGGCGGCGATGACGCGCCACGGGTTCGCCGCGGCGGTCGTGGCGCTGCGTGACGGCGACGGGGTCGAGTTCCTGCGCCACGCGCGCCGCTGGCAACCCGGTTTGAAGGCGCTGATCGTCATCGAACCGACGGCGACGCAGTTTGTCGATGCCGATGACGACACGATCGTAGCACGGCCGTTCGACCCGCGCCGGCTGCTGGGCTACGTTTTCGAGCTGGTGCTGCGCGAAAATGGCCGTGACGTGGCGCCGCAGCACAGCCATGCCGCCGAATTCGCGATCGCCGCCGCCAGGCTCGCCTGCCTGGCCAGCCGCCGCGCCGCAGTCGCGGCCGCCGATGCCAGCCGCCGGGCGCACGACTTGACACGCCAGATCGGCAAGGCCGGCGCACCGCATCGCGGGCTCGCCGTCATCCGCTGACCGCGATAAGCAACCCTGCGCAAATGTTCGCTCGTGAAGGTCGGTTAAACCACGGGTATTCGAACGGCCGCATTCGGGCAGGGGTTCGGATGCCGGCGGGGCGCGACCAGAGGCGTGTGGTTCCGAAAGTGAAGCCCAGCGATGTCAGGGCGCACCGCTCCGTCAGCGGCTACATCCCGCCGCCATAAGACCCCATACCCCGAGAAACGCAGTAGTTGACCGGGCACTCCGGAAGATCAGAGGTCGCTACCGTGCGCAATTCCAGCGCGCTTCCGCCCTGACAATAAGAGACATCGGCGACGACGAAGTCTCCGAAGGTTGCCTGGCTGATAAAAACGAAGCGCTGCGCCACGATTAGAGATTGCAGGCCGACGCAGGTATAGGTTCGGGAATCGATCCCGTTGGCGAAAGCCGGGGAGCCGAAAGCGATTGCCACCGCGAGGGCAAGCCACCTGATCATCCGCGGAGTATAACACGGCCGCGGCGAAGCCTCGACCCTGTCGCGTGCTGGGGCCGAGCAGGCCGGTGCGCCGCCCGTCCATAGGAGAAAGATTTTTCTCTTTTGCCGACCGTCGCCCCGCCATACTGAATCCGGCCTGCTGCCCGTCTTCCGTTCCTCAGACGGAGGAGGGCGGGCGCCTGTGGCTCCGAAGAGGAGAAAACGCAATGTTCAGCCATATCATGGTCGGGAGTAACGACGTTGCGCGGTCGAAGAAATTCTATGATGCCCTGTTTGCCGCGATGGGCGCTCAGCCGGGCACTCAGGACCCAAGGGGTCGGCTGGCCTACTCGCATAATGGCGGGCGTTTCATGGTGTCCAAACCGATCGACGGCAAGCCGGCGTCGAATGCCAACGGCGGCACCATCGGCTTTACGATGAGCAGCCCGGAACAGGTCCAGGCATGGCATAAGGCCGGGGTCGCCAATGGCGGCACGTCGATCGAGGACCCGCCCGGCATCCGGCAAGGAGCCGCCGGCCAGATGTATCTCGCCTATCTGCGCGATCCCGACGGCAACAAGCTGTGCGCGCTGCATCGCGTGTCAGGCTGAGTGTTCGCCGACCACCCTGAGGAGGGCCGCCCTTTACGGGCGGTCCTCGCGTCACAGTCAGCCGTTTTGCAGGCGGTAGCGCAGCCAAACCACGCCGCCCTCCAACACCTTGGTGCTCGCCAGCGTCATTCTTCGGATCGGCGCGGCGACGCTGGCATCCTTGTCGCTCGAATCGAAGAGGCTCGGCGCGCCCTTCGCGCCATCGATTGCGGGGCAGATCGCAACGCTGATCTCGTCGATGAGACCGGCCCGCAAAAAGGCGCCGTTCGAGCCGCCGCCGCCTTCCAGGAGCAGGCGTTCAATCCCCAGTTCGCGGTTGAGGATCTCGAGCGCCAATCCGAGATCGAGCGCATCGTCGCCGGCGAAGATGTAGGAGACGCCATCCTGGCGCAGTCCCGCCAGATGCGCGTCGGAGACCCGCGTCGTCAGCACCGCGACGATCGGATCGCCGCCGATCTCGGAGCGTCCCCAGGCGATCTTGCCGTGCGCATCGAGGGCGATGCCCCACGCGGCGATGGGGGCCGCGGCATCGCGCCGGAGAAACCAGGGCTCCCGCGGATAGCTCTGGTCGGTGCGGTCGGGGTAGGAAGCGGCCTTGGCGTATTCGCTGCCGGTCACCCGGCCGATCAGCCAGGAGCCGCCGCCGAGCTCTTCGTGCAGGCGCTCGAACAGCCCCGCCATGCGGTTCTCGGCCGGCCGCCACCGGGAGCCCAGAATCCGACCATCGACGCTCGCATTCATGTGGCAGACGACGTAAGGCTTCATTTGCCCATTCTTTCATCGGTCGTTCGAACGAGCCCGTCCCATGTTCACTGCGCGTTGATCCAGTTTTCTGATCCCGTCATTTTAACCGACACATCCGATAGGGAGATCCGCACGGGTTTCCCATCCGCGGTCCCGCGGTGATCGGTTGAGATAAGGAGGGGGCCGGCCTTCTTGTAGCCCGCCCACGTTGTGATTACGACGCTGGGCTTCCGGCTTCCGCCCCGACGGAAGACGAACTCTTCGACTCTCTTGTCTGCGCCAACATAGAGTTCCCATGTGTCGCCCTGCGAATAGCCGCCCTCCGCCGGATATTTCACCACGACCCGTTCGGCGGAAGCATCCCCTACGGGCAGCTTCTGCATGCCCTCATCGGTCACCGTCGCGCTACTGTCCCACACGGCATGAAACGGAAAGAGCAACCAGTACTGGTCGTTGACGAATGCCGGCTCGATTTCGTTCTTTATGGCATCGCTTTGGCTGCCGAGCTGCGAGCGCTGATAGGTGGCCTGTACCGGCTTTCCTTCCTTGTCTTTCGCCTTGTAGGAGACCGTGCCGGTCTTCGGGTTCCATTCCCAGGTGCGAGACAGATTGAGACCAGGAAGTTCCGCATTGAAAGCGAAGCGGATCGCTTCAATTTTATCGAATGAATCAATGCCATAAGTCTTTGCTATCTGCTCGACGATCGGTGGACGCTGCTGCGCCCAAGACGCCGCAGGAAAGATCATCAGTAGCATGCCGAAGATGAAAAGGAGGATCACATCGCAACGGCTCGAATTGGTCATGAACGTCACTCCTCGCTTCGGGGTTTGGGATCATCTGTGCGTTCGCTGCCGGCCCCTACCGATGGCCGCGCTCAGCTGGGGAGGGGCCAGCCGACCCAGTTGCACAGGGCTTCGCCCATGACGAGGTCGAGGTCGCGGCCCTTGAGCCACGGCAGCTCCTCGGTGAAGACGCTGACGCACTGCCGCCACGAACACGGCATCCGCGTGATGTCGGTACCCCAGAACACGCGGTTCGGGCCGAACGCATCGAAGACGCGGTGCAGGTGCTCGTGGAAGCTGTGGAACGGATAGGCATCCTCCGCGTAGCCGGGCTGTCCGGTTGCCTTGACCGCGATGTTGGGGTGTTTAGCGAGCGCCAGGAGTTCGGGCTGGAAGCGATAGGCGGATTCGCCTCGGCTCCCCGGCGGCACGGCCATGTGGTCGACGATTAGTTTCAGCCCCGGATGGCGCTCGGCGATCCGGCCGACGGTCGGCAGGAACAACGCGCTCGCGAGCGCCACCGGCACTTGCGCCCGCTCGGCCGCCGGCCACAGCCAATCGAGGCTCCCGTCGGTCATCCATTCGCGCTTGTGCCGCTCGTTGAAATAGAAGCGCAGGCCGAGCATGCCCGGCCGCTCCTTCCAATGCGCGACGAGATCGGCGCCCTTTGGATCATCGAGATAGAACCACCCCATGATGGCGAAGCGGTCGGGGTATTTCCGTACCGCCTCGAGGGCCAGTTCGTTCGAGCTGGGATCCCACAGCACCGGGTGAATCAGCGCCCGGTCCACGCCGGCTTCGTCCATCGCGGCGATCGCTTCGGCCGCGGAATACGGCTCCTGACGGTGCGGCGGGGACGGCGCACCCTTTTCCCAGAGATGGATCTGGCCATCGGCGATCAGCATCTGGCGTCTCCTTTATCGTGGTCAGCCCGGCTTGCGAAATTTCAGCACGTAGATATCGACCGGTTGAGCCGAGGAATGCGAGGGGGTGTCTCGGGCATCCCCGGGAACGCGGAGGAAATCGCCGTGGTCGATCAATTTGAACCCGGCCGCCTCGATCTCCGACCTGACCAGCGCTTCGTCCGAACGGTGCAGGGTCTGGACGACGCTCGTGCCGGCGCCGGGCTTGGCCGAGTAATCGCCCACGACCAATTCGCCGCCGGGCTTCAGCGCATCGTAGAAAGCCTTGTTCATCTTGGCTCGGTCGACACCGAGGTAGGTGACGTCGTGATAGGCATAGAAAAACGTCACGAGATCGAAATCATGCATACCCGTCGGTGCAGGATCCTCGAACGGCCGCACCACCGAGACGATATTGGCGGCGGCCGGGGTCTTGAGCCGCGCCTCGAGCCGGTCCTTGACGCGGGCAAAGGTCGCTTCCGAATTTTGCGCATACACTTTGCCGCCCGGCGCTACGGCACGCGCCAGAAGTTCCGCTTTCCATCCGTATACCGCCTCGATGTCGAGGATTTTCATGCCGGGCTTCGCGCCAATGAACGCAAGCCACTGCGCCGGCGCGCGGTTGGTGTCGAGCTTGCGATCCGCGTCGCTTCGGTCGGGAGCGGCGACAATTGCAGCGTAGTCCGGGGCGGTCTGTGCGATCGCCGACGGTGCGGCCGCGATCGCGGACAGCGTCAGTAAGCGGCCAGAATCCTGGATTTCAACATCTCGCTCCCCAAATCGCTCACGCTTTCCGGTCAATTCGGCCGGACCAAGGCGGTCGGTCCGGGCTGGGTAGCGTAGACGCCCTGAAAATGAGAAAGCAATCGCCGGGTAGAGGCTTTATCGCGACGACGCCAGAGTGTCACCATGTCTTGGTGTGGAGAAGAGGCCATGTTGACTACGCAGCAGTGCTGGGCGGCGCTGGTCAGCCGCGACGGAAGCGCCGATGGCGCCTTTGTTTACGCGGTGCGCACAACCGGGGTGTATTGCCGGCCGGGTTGCGCCTCGCGCATGCCGCGCCGCGAGAATGTGGCGTTTTACGAGGGGCCGGCCGCCGCCGAAGCGGCCGGGTTCCGGCCCTGCAAGCGCTGTCGCCCACACGAGGGGTCGCCGGCCGACCGGCATGTCGCGGCGATCGACCGGGCCTGCGCGCTGATCCGCTCCGGCGACACTCTGCCGACGCTGGCCGAAATGGCCGCGGCCGCCGGCATCAGCCGCTTTCATTTCCATCGCGTGTTCAAGCAGATCACCGGGGCGACACCGCGCGAATGGGGCAAGGCCCATCGGCTCGACCGCTTCGCCGCACGGCTCGACGCCGGGGAAAGCGTCGCCGGCGCGGTCTATGCCGCCGGGTTCGGCGCCAGTTCGCGTGCTTACGAAGCGGCGTCGAGCGGGCTCGGCATGACCCCGGGGGCCCGGCGCCACGGCGGGCGCGGCGAGACCATTCGCTTCACCATCGTAAAGACCGCGCTCGGCTGGGCCTTAGTGGCCGCGACCGCGCGCGGGATCTGCATGACCGCACTCGGTGACGAGCGCAGCGCGCTCGAAGCCGAGCTGCGCCGGCGCTTTCCCGCGGCGCTGATCTGGCCGGCCGATGCTGCGTTGACCGCCTGGGCCGAAGAGATCGTCCGCTTCGTCACGCGGCCCGATGTGCAGCCCGATCTCCCGCTCGACATTCGCGGCACCGCCTTCCAGGCGCAGGTGTGGCGCGCGCTGCAGAAGATCCCGCCGGGGCGGACGACGAGCTATAGCGAGGTTGCCGCCGCTCTCGGCCGTCCGCAGGCGGTGCGGGCGGTGGCCCGCGCGATCGCCAGCAACAATGTCGCGCTCCTGGTGCCGTGCCACCGCGTCGTACGCAGCGACGGCGACCTCGCCGGCTATCGCTGGGGGAGGGAGCGCAAGCGCGCACTCATTGCCCGCGAACGCGAAGCGGCGCAGGCCGCCGAGGCGGCGGCAGAGTGAGGCTGCCGCCCGACGGGTCGTGGCCGGAGCTCGTGGCCGCCCTCGACGAGCGCGGCTACGCGGTGCTGCCCCGCCTGCTCGATGCGGCGGAATGCGCCGCGCTGGCGGCGCTTTACGCCCGCGACGATGCGTTCCGCTCGCGGGTCGTCATGGCGCGCCACAATTTCGGGTCGGGCGAATACAAATACCTGCGTTATCCGCTGCCCGCGGCGGTGGGCGCGCTGCGCGAGGCGCTCTATCCGCGCCTCGTCCCCATCGCCAACCGGTGGCACGAGCGGCTGCGGCTCGACCAGCGCTTTCCGGCCAGCCATGGAGACTATCTCGCGCGCTGCCACGCCGCGGGGCAAGAGCGCCCGACGCCCCTCATCCTCAAATACGAGGCGGGCGACTACAACTGTCTGCACCAGGACCTTTACGGCGAACTCGTCTTCCCGGTGCAGGCGACGGTCTTGTTGAGCCAACCCGGGCGCGACTTTGAGGGCGGCGAGTTCCTGCTCGTCGAACAGCGGCCGCGGATGCAGTCAAAGGGCGAGGTGGTGGGGCTCGGCCAGGGCGATGCGGTCGTCTTCGCTGTCAGCCATCGCCCGGTCGCCGGCGCGCGCGGCTACTACCGGCGAACCATGCGCCACGGCGTCAGCCGGCTCCGTTCCGGCCGGCGCTTCACCCTCGGCATCATCTTCCACGACGCGGCATGAGGATGTCGCTCTATGCCGGTCTCCTCCTTTGCTCTACAACTCAAGTGAACCATCGGGTTTATTCGGGATGATTGCGATGGCAAAGCTCGGTTCGATCGTCCACAGCGACGGGGAAATCTTGGGCGGAACGCCGGTATTTGTCGGGACCAGAGTGCCGCTGCGCAACCTGATCGATTATCTTGAGGGCGGCTACAGCCTGGACGAGTTCCTCGACGCCTTCCCGTCGGTGTCGCGCGAGCAGGCAGTTGCAGCACTGGAAGCCGCCCACGTGGCATTGACCGCCGGTGCGCATCCTCCTGGATGAACAACTGCCTCGGCACCTCGCTCGGCGCATCCGTGGTCATCACGTCCGCACCGTGCAACAGCAGGGCTGGGCCGGGTTGGGTAATGGCGAGTTGTTGCGGCGCGCGGCTGACGATCTATTCGAGGTGTTCGTCACCAGTGACCAAAATCTCCAATTCCAACAAAACTTAGCGGGGTCGCCCCTGATGGTGATCGTCCTCATTGCCCCAAGTAATAAGCTCGAAGATCTCCTTCCCCTGGTTCCGTCTCTGTTGCGAGCGATCCGAGATACGCGCGTCGGCGAGATACGCCAAGTCGGTCCCCCTTAGGCAATCACCCCTTCTCGAACACCTCTTTCGCCACCAGTGCGGCGGTCATTGCGGCGGGCCAGCCGGCGTAGAAGGCGAGGTGAGTGATCAGCTCGCTGATCTCGTCCCTGGTCACGCCATTGGCGAGGGCGCGGGCGAGATGGCCCTCGAGCTGTTTCTCGCGTCCCATCGCGAGGAGCGCCGCCACCGTGATCAGGCTGCGGTCGCGTCGCGATAATCCGGGGCGCTCCCAGACCTCGCCATAAATCAGGTGTCGGAGATTTCGGCGAGCTTTGGGACGGTGCCGCGGATTGCTTCACGGGCGGGCGAGGTTGGTTGTGGGGCCATGATCTCTCTCCTTGTGAGCCGGGCCTTGTGAGCCGGGGCGTTCCGCCTAGAATAAGCCTAGGGCGCGGGAAAAGTACTGCAGCCACCGGAGGATCCCATGCGCATTGCGGTCATTGGCGCCGGCGGCATCGGCGCGATCTATGGCGCCGCGCTCGCCAAGGCCGGCAACGATGTGATCTTTGTCGCGCGCGGTGCGCATCTGGCGGCGATGCGCGCAAACGGGCTGCGGATCGAGGGCGACCGCGGCGAGACGGTGATCCGTCCGGCGCGGGCGACTGACGACATCGCCGAGATCGCCACCGGGGGCCCCGTCGATTACGCGCTCCTCTGCGTCAAGCTGTGGGATGTCGAGAGCGCCGGCGCGCAGCTCCGCCCGATTGTCGGGCGGGACACCGCCGTCGTACCGGTGCAGAACGGGGTCGATGCGCATGAGCGGCTTGTCCCGATCCTCGGGGAGGGTGCGGTGATGGGCGGCAGCGCCTTTGTCACCGGCTCGATCGTCGCGCCGGGTGTGGTGCGCCAGACCGGCACCTATTTCCAGATGACCTTTGGCGAACTCGACGGCCGCATCAGCGCGCGCGGCGAACGCCTGCGCGATCTGTGCGCCGCGGCCGGCTTCGACGGGGTCCTCAGCCCCGACATCCGGGTGCCGTTGTGGGAGAAATTCCTCGTCCTGGTGCCGCTCGCCAATGTCAATGCATTGACCCGGGTGCCGCTCGGACGGTATCGGGCCGACCCGGATTCTTGGGGATTGGTCGAAGCCAGCCTCAACGAGACCGCCGCGGTCGGCCGCGCCGAGGGCGTCCGGCTTGCGCCCGACTGCATCGAGCGCAGCCTGGCGATGCTGCGCTCAATGCCCGATCATCATATGACCTCGATGGCCAACGATCTCTTGCGCGGCAACAAGCTCGAACTGCCGTGGTTCGCCGGCAAGGTCGTCGAGCTCGGCCGCCGCCACGGCATCCCGACGCCGGTCAACAGCTTTGTCTACGCGGCGTTGAAGCTGCACGCCAACGGCAGCGCGGCGGCTAAGACAGGCTGAACGCGACCCCCTCGTCGAGCGGGATCACCGGGCGCGGCAGGCGGGTCCACTCGAACCGCTTGAGCATCGGCGAGGTGAGGCCCGGCAGATCGACCTCGACGATCTGAGCAGGGCCGAAGAACTCGTCGAATCCGCCGCGGAAATGGCCGCGCGACTTGACCGCGATCGAGCGCGCCTTAGCGATGTCGAGCCCCATCATCTCGAAGAACACCGGGTCGGCGCATTGCAGCCGGTGCGACACGACGACGACCGTGACGCCGCCGATCGCCAGCGCCGCGCAGGGGCCGAGCGCGAGCCGCTGTCCGGCATAGATGCCGCGCCGCCCGACGCAATTGCCGTCGGAGAGCGCCACGACCCGCGCCGGCGCGCTCCATGTCTCGGAAAAGTTGGTCGTCTCGGCGCGGTTGAAATGCGCCGTGAAATTGTAGTGGAGGCCGTGCGTATGAGCTTCGGCGGCGAGATCGGGGTCGTAGATGATCCCGAAGAGGGCACCCTCCACCCCAGCTTCGGCGAAGGCGCGCAGGAGGAACATCGTGTTGCCGCGCCCGCCGCCCCCGGGATTGTCGGCGACATCGGCAAAGGCAAGCGCGCGTAAGCTCGGGTCGCGCCCCGCCGCCAGCGCTTGTCCGACCGCCTCGTCGAGCGGGGTGAGCTTCGGATAAAAGCGCGCCCGGTTGTCCCAGCCATATTGCGCGATCTCGCGGGCGAGGGCGGTGGCGGCAGCCTTGTCGCCACGCGCGGTGACGATGACGCTGAGGCCGTTCTTCGCGGTATCCGAATAGGCAAATCCACCCATCACCGAGACGTTCATGATCTCGGGTCCCATGCGCTGCTGGCCGAGTTCGATCATCTCGGCATAGGGGCCGGCGGCGGTTAATAGCGTCACCGTCGGCGGCACGATCGGCAGCCGCAGGCGCACCCGAAGTCGTCTTCACACCGGCGAGCAATTCGCGCAATGCCGCGGCCGCTTCGGCGCCGCGCTCGCGCATGTCGAGATGCGGGTTGGTGCGGTAGCCGATAAAGGCATCGATCAATTGGACCATGCGGTCGGAGACATTGGCGTGCAGATCAAAGCTCGCGACGACCGGCACGTTCGCGCCGACGATACCCCGCACGGTCTCGAAGAGGACGCCCTCGGGGTCGTCCTCCGCCGTCGTCAGCGCCGCGCCATGCGCGCAGATATAGACGCCGTCGAGCGGCGATGCGGCCTTGAGCCGGCGCGCGATGGTGTCGAGGAGCTCGGTGAAAAATCCGTGCTCGACCGGGCCGTTGGGTTCGCTCATCGCCAGCGCAATGCCGACCGGCTGCCAGGGCCCCGCCGCATCCATCGCCGCGACAAAACCCGGCGTCTCCGGCAGCATCGTCGGGGTGGGAGCGCGTGCCTCCGTGAGGATGTCGTCGCCCTCGAGGTAGGTGCGGGCCAAAAAATGCGCCTTCGTCGCCGGCGGCGCGAATTTGTTGCACTCGATCGAGAAGCCGAGAATGGCGATACGCGGGCTAGCGGGCTGGGGCATGGGGGACGGCCGGGGCAATATTGCGGGCAGCGAGTTTAGGCCGACCGTCCGGCCCTCCTCAACTGGTTGGCGCTGCCGGCCGCATGAATACGGCGTATAATGCCGCGATGCCGCACGACGCCGCGCCCCTGCCGATCGATTTCGCCACCGACCCCGGGCGCTACCGCCATTGGCGGCTGGTGTGTGATGGGGCGGTCGGTACGCTGACCCTCGATGTCGATCCCGCGGGCAGCCTCTTCCCCGGGACTGAATTGAAGCTCAATTCCTATGATCTCGGGGTCGATATCGAATTGGCCGATGCGGTGACTCGGCTCCGCTTCGAGCACCCGGAGGTCCGCGCCGTGGTGATCCGCTCGGGCAAGCCGAACCTCTTCTGCGCCGGCGCCAATATCGGCGCGCTCGCCCGCGCCAGCCACGCCCACAAGGTCAATTTCTGCAAATTCACCAATGAGACGCGCCTCGCGATCGAGGATGCCTCCGAGAATTCCGGCCAGCGCTATCTGGCGGCGCTTGGCGGCACTGCGGCCGGCGGCGGCTATGAGCTGGCGCTCGCCTGCGACCAGATCATGCTGATCGACGACCGCCGTTCGGTGGTGAGCCTGCCCGAAGTAGCGCTGTTGGGCGTTCTCCCGGGCACCGGCGGCCTGACCCGGCTCACCGACAAGCGCCGGGTGCGGCGCGACCGCGCCGATATGTTCTGCGCGTCCGAAGAGGGATTGCGCGGGAGTCGCGCGCTCGACTGGCACCTGGTCGACGAGATCGTCATGCCGTCGGCGTGGGACGAGAAGGTAGGCGAGCGTGCGCTTGCGCTCGCCGCGAGCTCCGACCGCCCGCAGCACGCTGCCGGGATCACGCTGCCGGCGCTCGACCGCCGGCTCAGCGACGATACGGTCGCTTATCGCCATCTCAGGATCGCGCTCGACCGTGCCGGCCGCCGTGCGACGATCACCGTGCTCGGGCCTGCGCGGCTGCCGACGGACCTCGCCGGCATTCACGCCGAGGGCGCCGCGTTCTGGCCGCTGGCGATGGCGCGCGAACTGGACGATGCGATCCTCCTTCTGCGCTTCAATGAGCCCGCGCTCGGCATCATCGTCTTTCGCTCCGAGGGCGATCCGGAAGCGGTGCTGGCGGCCGATACGCTATTGGTGGCGCACGGAAACGACTGGCTGGTGCGCGAAATCCGTCTCCTCCTGAAGCGCGTCCTGAAGCGCATCGACGTGACCTCGCGCAGCCTCTTCACCCTCGTTGAGCCAGGCAGCTGCTTCGCCGGCAGTCTCGCCGAGCTGGTCTTCGCCGCCGACCGCGCCTTGATGTTTGCCGGGTCGCGCACCGGAGACAATCGCGGCCCTGCCACGCTGACCCTGTCGCCGCTCAATCTCGGAGCCTACCCGATGGGCAACGGCCTGACCCGGCTCGCGACCCGCTTTCTCGGCGACCCCGACAGCGTGCACCGCGCTGCAGAGCGGATCGGGGCCGCGCTCGCGGCCGAGGAGGCAGACGCGCTCGGTCTCGTCACGGCAATCTATGACGAGGTTGATTGGGATGAAGAAGTGCGCCTGATGTTCGAAGAGCGCGCGAGCTTTTCAGCGGATGCGCTGACCGGGCTCGAAGCGAACCTGCGTTTTCCCGGCCCGGAGACGATGGAGACCCGGATTTTCGGCCGGCTCAGCGCCTGGCAGAACTGGATCTTCCAGCGCCCGAACGCGGCCGGCGAGGAGAGTGCCCTCAAACGCTACGGCAGCGGCCAGCGCCCGCGCTTCGACCCGGAGCGGGTGTGATATCAGCCGCGGCCGCCCCCGCATTCGCGCTAGGGTATGCACACAGTGCGCATGCCCAAACTTGGGTTGGAATCCAATGGCGGGGCCAGTCAATCCGTCGTACCGGATGTGCGCCTCAAAAATGTGCGCATGCCCTAGCGTGCCCACGGGGGGAGAGGGTAGGGGAGGGGAGGGGGATGCCTGGCACGGCATCGGCCTCTGGTGACCAAGCGACGCGGGCTTGGCATCTTCATTGTTGGACGGCCCCCTCACCCTTCCCTCTCCTCCGGCCGGCGGGGGGAGAGGGGAAAATGAAGACGCCATCGGCGGTGATCGAACCTGACCGGATTGTGCTTTAACGGCTCGGCAGCGCCGCGCGCAACGCAGCCAGAAAGCGGCGCACGCGGGCCGCGTTGACGCCGAAATCGCCGCGCCCGAGCCGCGACACCGAGCGCACATCGACCCGGCTGCCGGCGCCGGCGGCGGTCACCCGGACGACGATGTCGTCGGTGAAGCCGAACCAGCGGGTGCGCTGGCTGGCTTCGATCCGCCCCGCCGCCGGATCGCTGGCGACAATCGTCCAGCCGACCTGCCGGGCCACCTCGAGTGCGCGCTCCAGCGCCTTGGGCGGCGCAGCATCAAGCGTCAGCGGGACGATATCGGGATAGGCCTTGCGCTGCTTGTCGCTGACCGCGGCCCCCTCATAGGCGACCGAATTGGCCCTCGCCGCCTCGCGCAGCGGCAGGATCGCGCTGAATTGCGGCGGGTTTTCCCAATCGGTGGTGATGTCGTGGATCGCCGGATAGATGCCGCGCATCTCGTCGTAATGCCACGGCACATAGGCGATTGTCCCGCCGATCGCGAGCGCCGCTACAAGGGTCGCGATCTGCCCCGCACCGAGGCTGCGTGCGCCCAGCGCCAGCCCGAGGAGGGCGACCGCGATCGCCGCCAGCCCGCAATAGAAAGCCCCGGGCATCAGATAGAAGAACCCGATCCGGAAATGCCACCACCCGGCCCGCCAGCCGAGCGGCCCCAACGCCAGCAGCACCGCCGCGGCAATCGCCAACACCAGCGCCAAGAGCGGCAATCGCCGCCGCAGGCTTTGCCCCCACCCCATCGCGCCGGATGGTGCCGCTGTGCTCGTCATCTTCCGCTCACCCTTGGCGACGACTTGGCGCCGGGATATCGCGCCTCGAACGATGGCGAAGCAAAGCGGCCATGGTGGCGTCTCCCGTCATTTGGCGCGACAGCGAACGCTAGCATTGGTGCCGGCCCGCCACAAACCGGCGGGTCGCGCCGATCATTCTTCGCGATTGCACAGCGGACTGATACTGTAACCCAACTCCACCGCAGAGGCGGCTGTGGCGAACGAGCGGGTCGAGCGCAGGCTTGCGGCAATCCTCGCCGGTGACGTCGCCGGATACAGCCGGCTGATGGGCGTCGATGAGGAAGGCACGCTGCGCGACCTGAAGGAGCACCGCGCCTCGTTCCTCCACCCCAAGGTGGCCGAGCACCGCGGCCGCATCGTCAAGACTACCGGCGACGGCGTGCTGATCGAGTTTCCCAGCGTCGTCGACGCGGTTAGATGCGCGGTCGAGATGCAGCGCGGCATGGCCGAGCGCAACGCCGACATCCCGGCCGTGCGGCGGATCGAGTTGCGCATGGGGATCAATCTCGGAGACATCATCATCGACGACGATGATATCTACGGCGACGGCGTCAACGTCGCCGCCCGGCTGGAGGCACTCGCCGCTCCCGGTGGCATCTGCATCAGCCGGGTAGTGCGCGACCAGGTGCGCGACAAGCTCGACTTCGGCTTCGAGGATATGGGCGAGCAGAGCGTCAAAAACATCGCCCGCCCGGTCCGTGTCTACCGGGTCGAGCCAAACGTCGCTGCCGGCGCAACCCTGCCGGCAGCGACCGCTCCGATGCCCGGCCCCGCCATGTCGGAGCGGCCGTCGATCGCGGTCTTGCCGTTTCAGAACATGAGCAACGATTCCGAGCAGGAGTATTTCGTCGACGGCATCGTCGAGGACATCATCACCGGCCTGTCGCGGATCAAATGGCTCCTCGTCGTTGCTCGGAACTCGACCTTCACCTACAAGGGCAAATCCGTCGACGTTAAACAGGTCGGGCGGGATCTCGGCGTGCGCTATGTCCTCGAAGGCAGCCTGCGCAAGGCCGGCAACCAGTTGCGCATCACCACCCAGCTGATCGAGGCCGGCACCGGGACGCATGTCTGGGCCGAGCGCTACGACCGCCCGCTCGGCGACGTTTTCGAGCTGCAGGACGAGATCACATTGAGCGTGGTGGGCGCCATCGAGCCGAGCCTGCGCCAGGCCGAGATCGAGCGCGCCAAGCGCAAGCGCCCGGGCAGTCTCGACGCCTACGATCTCTACTTGCACGCCTCGCCGTTTGCCCAGGTGGCGATGCCGGGCGATGCCGACAAGGCGCTCGCCCTTCTCAATCAGGCGCTGGCGCTTCAGCCGGATTATGCCGCGGCGCACGCCTTGGCGGCGTGGTGCTACGAGCAGCGATATTTGCGCGGCGGGCTGCACGATGCGGACAAGGTCGCCGGGTTGAGGCATGCGCGCGCGGCGATCGAATCCGGCGCCGACGATGCGTTGACTCTGGCGACTGCCGGGTTCGTCATCGGCCTCGTCGCGCATGACTACGAGACCGCAATGAACGCGATCGACAATGCGCTCAAGCTGACCGGTTCCTCGGCGCTGGCGCTGAGCTTTGGCGCGGTCATCCTCGGCCATGCCGGTCAGACCATCCGCGCGATCGAGTATGGTGAGCGCGCGATCCGCCTCAGCCCAGCCGACTTCATGCTCTATATGCCATACACCGGGCTTGCCACCGCTTACTCTGCCGCCGGCAATTTCGCCGAGGCGGCCGCCGCCGGGGCCAAGGCCGCTCAGGCCAATCCGCGCTTCAGCTATCCCCAGGTTTTGCGAGCCGCGGCCTTGACCAATCTCGGTCGGCTCGACGAAGCCAAGGCGGTGGCGCGACGGGTGCTCGAATTAGAGCCGAATTTTACCGTTGGTGAGTTCGTCCGCGCACATACCGGCCGCGCCGAGATCTGGAACCCGATCGGCGAGGCGCTGCGCCATACCGGCCTGCCGGCATGATCCGCGAAACTTGCCGCGCCGTCCCCGGCACCTGATATAGTGCCTTCGGGAGGTCGGCGGCGGACAGGCTCCTCGCCAACCCGGTCAGGTCCGGAAGGAAGCAGCCGCAACGAGTTCCGGCCTGGGTCGTTCGTCCGGTCTCCCACCGCATCCCGCGCCCCGGCCCAGCGGCCAAAGAATGACCGACTTCGCGACCTCCTATCGCGTCCTCGCCAGGAAGTACCGGCCGCAGACCTTCGCCGAGGTGATCGGCCAGGAGGCGATGGTCCGCACGCTCTCGAACGCGATCGCGACCGGGCGGATCGCGCACGCCTTCATCCTTACCGGGGTGCGCGGGGTCGGCAAGACGACGACGGCGCGGATCATCGCCCGCGCCCTCAATTGCATCGGGCCCGACGGCGCCGGCGGCCCGACCGTGACGCCGTGCGGCGAATGCGTCCATTGCCGCGCGATCGCCGAAGACCGCCATGTCGATGTCGTCGAGATGGATGCCGCCTCGCGCACCGGGGTCGACGACATCCGCGATCTGACCGAGGGGGTGCGCTACCGCCCGGTCTCGGCGCGCTACAAGATCTACATTATCGACGAAGTGCACATGCTGTCGAAACCGGCCTTCAACGCGCTCTTAAAGACGCTGGAGGAGCCGCCGCCCGACGTCAAATTCGTGTTCGCGACGACCGAAGTTCAGCGGGTACCGGTGACCGTGTTGTCGCGCTGCCAGCGTTTTGCCTTGCGCCGGGTCCCGATCGGCCAGCTGGTGGAGCACTACCGGCGCCTCGCGGAGGCTGAGGGGATCAGCGTCGCGCCGGCCGCTCTCGCCCTCATTGCCCGCGCCGCCGACGGCTCGGTGCGCGACGGCCTTTCGCTCCTCGACCAGGCGATCGCGCTCTCGGGCGACGCGGCGATCGAGGAGGCGGCGGTACGCGACATGCTCGGCATCGCCGACCGCAACCTCGTCTTCGACCTGTTCGAAACGGTGCTGAAGGGCGACGCCGCCGGCGCGCTCGACCGGATGGACGGCCTCTATCAGGGCGGCGCCGATCCTTTGAATGTCCTCCAGGATCTGCTCGAACTCAGCCATTTCGTGACCCGGCTGAAGCTCGCTCCCGAGGCCGGCCTCGGCGACCCGTTCGAGGACGGTTGGCGCGAGCGCGCCCGCCCGCTCGCGGCGGCGTTGGCGCTGCCGGTCCTGGCGCGCGCCTGGCAGATGCTGCTCAAAGGCCTGGAGGAGGTCCAGACGGCGCCCGCCCCGGCGCAGGCCGCCCAGATGGTGCTGGTCCGCCTCGCCTACGTCGCCGATCTCCCGGTCCCGGCCGATCTGGTGCGCGCGCTGACCGCCGGGGAGCAAACCACTACTCCCTCGCCCCCACCGGGGGAGAGGGTTGGGGTGAGGGGGCAATCCGCAGAGGCGCCGCAGCCACCCTCACCCTCCCACGCCTTCGGCGCTGGTCCCTCCCTCTCCCGCAGTGCGGGAGAGGGGCTCGCGAGCGCCGCCGCTCCGGCTATTGCGATAGCGCCGAGCGCATCACCGGCGCAGTTCGATCCGATGCCGCAAAGCTTTCTCGATGTCGTCGCCCTCTTCGAGAGCCGGCGCGAGGCGGTCATTGCCGCGCATCTGAAGGCCAACGTCCGTCTGGTCACTTTCGAGCCGGGCCGGATCGAGATCCGTCCGATCGAGGCGGCGCCGGGCAACCTGACCAACCAGCTCGGCGCTCTCTTGAGCGAATGGACCGGAACGCGCTGGATTGTCGCAATCTCCCAGGCCGAAGGCGCGCCGAGTTTGGCCGAGGAGGAGGAGCGCCGGGCGAGAGCGCTGCGGCACGAGGTCGCCGCCCACCCGCTGGTACGGGCGGTGCTGGACACCTTCCCCGGCGCCACGATCGCCGCGGTGCGCGAGCGCTTTGTCGCGGCCGACGCCGGGAGCGATGCAGCGCCCGATGATGTCGGCGATGATGTCGGCGCTACCCAGAGCGAAGATGGCGTGAGCACGGGAGAGGACGGGTCATGAAAAATCTCGGCCAGCTGATGAAACAGGCTCAGGCGATGCAGGAAAAGATGGCCGAGATGCAGGCGCAGCTCGAAGCCGTCGAGATGACAGGGGTGGCCGGCGGCGGCATGGTCCAGCTGGTGCTAAACGGCAAGGGCGACGTCAAACGCGTGAAGATCGACAAGGCCGTCGTCGATCCCGCCGATGTCGAGGTGCTGGAGGACCTGATCGTCGCCGCGTTCAACGACGCCCGGGCCAAGGTCAATGCCCACGCCGAATCCGAAATGCACAAGCTGACCGGCGGCCTCCAGCTCCCCGGCGGCATGAAGCTGCCGTTTTGACCGGTTTGGTCCGACTGCGGGCGTCCCGCCCGCTCGCGGCCGAGACGGCCGCGCTCCCGGAAACGGCGCCATGTCCGAACTCGACACGCTGATCCAGCTCTTGGCCCGGCTGCCGGGATTGGGACCGCGTTCGGCGCGTCGCGCCGCGCTCTTTCTGGTGAAGCGGCGCGAACAGGTGATGCAGCCGTTGGCCGCCGCGCTTGGTGCGGCGGCCGCGGCGATCCGGCCGTGCACGGCGTGCGGCAACCTCGACACCGCCGATCCCTGCGCGATCTGCCGCGATCCGGAGCGCGACTCGACCACGATCTGCGTCGTCGAGGACCTCGCCGATCTGTGGGCGCTGGAACGCACCGGCGCCTTTCGCGGCCGCTACCACGTGCTCGGCGGCACCTTGTCGGCGCTGGACGGGGTGGGCCCGGACGACCTCAACATCGCTCGCCTGATCGCCCGGCTCGGGCCGGAAAGCGAGCTGATCCTCGCGCTCAACGCCACGGTCGAAGGGCAGACGACGGCGCATTACCTCGCCGACCGCGCCGCGCCCACCGGCGCCAGGATCTCGCGCCTCGCCCAGGGCGTGCCGATCGGCGGCGAACTCGATTATCTCGACGAGGGCACGCTGACCGCCGCGTTGAAGGCCCGCCGGGCGCTGTAGCGCCGTTATTTCGCGGCGGCCGTCAGCCCCTCGCGTTCGTTGCCCGCCGGCGCGAACCGGCCGTAGCGCAACGCCAGCGGCGGCAGAATCAACAGGTTGAGCGCCGCCGAGGTAACGAGGCCACCAAGGATTACCAGAGCCATCGGGCCCTCGATCTCGCGGCCCGCGGTATTCATGCTGACCGCCAGCGGCAGGAGGCCAAGCCCGGTGACGAGCGAGGTCATCAGGACCGCGGCGAGCCGGTCGGCCGCGCCCTCTACCGCGGTCTGCGGCGTCCACGCCCGGCCGTCCACCGCGACCAAGTGCTCGTAGTGCGAGATCATCATCATCGAATTGCGCAAGGTGATGCCAAAGAGGGTGACGAACCCGACCAGCGAACCGAGTGAGAGGATGCCGCCGGCTAGAAACACCGCGACCACGCCGCCGACGAGGCTGAACGGCAGGTTCGCCATCAGAATGAGAAGGTTGCGCCAGTTTCGGGTGACCACCGAGAGCAGCAGCACAATTCCGACCCCGGCGAACAACGCTTTTACCAGAAGCTCGCGCTGCGCCTGAGCCTGACCCTCGGCGGCGCCGGAAAATTCGAGGTAGGTCCCGCTCGGCAGTTTCACCGTCGCCGCGATTTCCCGGCGCGCGTCGCGGACGAACGACTCGAGGTCGCGGTCTTCAACGTCGAGCGTGACCGCCTGCCGCCGCCGCCCGCCCTGGTGCTGAATTTCATAGAGGCCCGATGTCGCGCGCAGATCGGCAACCCGGCTCAGTGGGACATAGGTTCCGTCGGGCGCGCGCAGCGGCAGATTGCCGATCTGCGCGATATTCCCGGGGTGGTGCGAAGCGAGCTTGACGACGACGTTGTAGACCTGCTCGCCGTCGTAGGTCTGTCCCACCACGTCGCCCTGATAGGCGGCGCGAATGGCGTCGAGCACCGGGAGCGGATCCAAGCCCCAGCGCTGCAGGTCAGCGGGGCGCAGCCTGATCGTCAGTTGCGGCAGACCGGGCGGTGCTTCGACCTCGACCGAGGCGGCGCCGCGAACGCTCCGCAACACCTCGGCGATCTTCAGCGCCGTCTCGTCGATCAGCTTCAAATCATTGCCGTAGACATTAACGGCGACCGGCGTCGCAAAGCCCGAAAACGTCTCGTTGACCCGCTCGGTCAAAAACGTGTTGGCGGAAACATTGATGCCGGGAAAATTCTCCAGCGGCCGCAGGAGCTCGGCCTTGGCGGTCGCCGCCGCTTCGTCGGCCGGCGGCTTCAAATCGACCTCGAATTCGCTCTGATGGGTCCCGTGCGTGTCGCCCGCGGCGGCCAGTTCGGCGCGCCCGACGCGCTGCGCGACCGAGCGGACGATCGGCAGCTTGGCCAATACTGCGGTCACCCGCGCCCCCATCCGCAGCGACTTCGCGATCGAGGTGCCGGGCATCGCCGTCATATGCACGATGAAGTGCCCCTCCTGCAACTCGGGCAGAAAATTCGCGCCAAAGAACGGCAACAGCGCCAGGCCGCACAGGGTCAACACCGAGGCGCCGAGAATTATCAGTCGCGGGGCCTCCACCACCCGGCGCAGCAAGGCCTCGTAGCGCCGCCGGCTCCACGCTGCGACCGGCGGCTCGCGCGCTCTTGTGTGCTGCGGCAGGAACAGGAGAGACAGCGCCGGAGTGACCGTGAGGGCGACGACGAGCGAGGCAACGACCGCGAGGATGTAAGTGATGCCGAGCGGCGCGAAGAGGCGCCCGGCAACCCCCGGCAAGGTGACCACCGGGAGGAACACGAGGATGACGGCGAAGGTCGCGTAAACGACCGCGCTGCGCACTTCGAAGGTGGCCTCGAAGACGACGAGTGCGGCCCCTCGCGGCAGCGCGAGCCGCTTGTTCTCGCGCAGCCGGCGGGTGATGTTCTCGACGCCGATGACCGCGTCGTCGACCACTTCGCCCACGGCGATCGCGAGACCCCCAAGCGTCATCGTGTTGAGCGTGACGCCGAATTGCTGGACGACGACCAGCGCCGCCAACAGCGAAATCGGGATCGCCGTGCAGCAGATCGCCGCGGTGCGCAGATCGAACATAAAGAGGAACAGCACGACGACGATCAGCGCCGCGCCGATCAAGAGCGAGGACCGCAAATTGTCGGTTGCCGTCGTGACGAAATTGGCCGGGCGAAACAGCCCGGGGTGGAGGGTCACGCCCTCGCGCTCCAACGCCGGGGCGAGATCGCCGAGAGCGGCTTCGAGCCGCGCGGTCACCTCCAGCGTGTTGGCGCCGTACTGCTCGTCGATATTCATCACGATCCCGGGCTGCCCCATGATGGCGGCGCCGCCGACGGCGGGAAGCGGCGCTTCGACGACATCGGCCACCTCGCCCAGCGTGACGCTGCTGCCGTCGTGGCGGGCGATGACCGTACGGGCGAGCTGCGCCGGCCCCTTGGGTTGTCCTTCGGTTTCTATCGTGATGCGCTGATTGGGGGTGCTGACAAATCCGGCGCCGCGCACGCCCGTCGCGCGCCGCGCCGCGGCGAGCACGTCCTCGAAGCTGAGCCCGAAGCGGATCAGCCGGTCACTATCGACAAGGATCTGGGTCGACCGCTCCTCCCCGCCAAAGATCTCGGCCCCGGTGACCCCCGGCACCGATAGGAGGACCGGCTGGATCGTCCACTTGGCGATGGTGCGCAGATGCATCTGCGATTGAGTGGCCGATGTCAGCCCGATGACGAGGACGGTCGCCGCCGACGAGGTCAGCGGCGTCATCGTTGGCGGCTGGGTTCCGCTCGGAAGCTGGCCGGCGACCGTCGCGAGCCGCTCGGAGACAAACTGGCGGTCCCGGTAGAGATCGGTCGACGGGTCGAAATAGACCTTGATGTCGGACAGTCCCTGGATCGAGGTCGAGGTTACCCGCTGCAGGTTTGGCGCGCCATTGATCGCGGTCTCGATCGGCCGCGTGACCAGCGTCTCGACCTGCTCGGCCGAGAGGCCCGAAGCTTCGGTCTGGACGTCGACCTGCGGCGGCGCGAATTCGGGAAACGCGTCGTAGCTGGCCTGCCCGAGGCTATAGATCCCGTAACCGACGAGGAGGCACCCGAGCGCGATGACGACGCCGCGCCAGCGCAGCGCAAAGCGGATGATCAGGGCCTGCAGCCCGGTGCCGCGCATCATCCCTAATCCTCGATCGGGACCTGCGCGCGAAACTCTTCGGAAAGCAGCATCTGGGCGCCGCGCACGACGATATCCGGGTTGGGCGGCAGCCCGCTGACGAGGTATCCGCCATCGGGCGCGGCGCGATCGGGGACGATGTCGCGCCGCACAAAGGTGTTGGGGCCGGTGCGCAGGTAGATCCAGGCCCTGCCTTGCAACCAGACGACCGCCGCCTCGGGCACCACCACCCGCTGCCCGCTCGCCGGCACGGCCAACAGCACCTCGAGGTTCATGCCGGACAGCAGCGCACTATCGGCGTTTGCCCGATAGAGATAGCGGATCCCCTGCAGCCTCGGGTCGATCGTGGGTGCCGGCGAGAGGTAGGCGAGGCTAAGCTCGCGTCCCCCGTCGAGCCGGACGCTGGCGGTTTCCGGCGGGGTCGCCCCGGCCCCCCCGGGCGGCAGCGTCACCCTGACGAGGTAATCCTCTCGCTCAACCAGCCGGGTGATGAGAACGGTGCGCTCGATCAGCGCCACGCCAACGACGCCGCCCCAGGCCTGCCGGGCGCTCGCCGCCACACCCCGCAGCCGCGATTGGGCGGCATCGAGCATCGCCCGATCGACTTCGAAGGTCCCCTCCGCCGCCTCTAACTGCGCGGCCGATATATTTTGCCGGTCCTTGTAAAGGATTTTCGCCCGTTCGAAGGCGCCGCGCGACACCGCAAGCTTGGCGGTCGCGGTCGCGACCTCGCTTTCGGCCGCGAGATACCGGTTGCTGAGTTCGCTCAACGGCGCCGAATTGAGCACGGCGCCGTAGCCGACCACCGCATCCTGCGAGGGCGCTGGTGCTGCGCGGGCGGCCTCGATGCCGCTCGCCTGCTGCTCCGCCGCGCTCAAGGTGACGACCGCGAGGCCGTTCTTCATCGTCACCCGGGGCGGCTTCGGGCTGGCCGCGCGGTCGGCATTATCCGCATCCTCGGCCCGGCTCGGGGCGAGCAGCCGCGGCGCCAGCAACCCTGTTCCGGCCCCGAGAGCCAGCACGATCAGCACAGCGCCGATGACCTGGCGCCGATCGGGGAATTGCGGTCCCGGCATCATGATCGCGGTTCCGGCGCGGAAAGAGGGCTGGTTTCTGGGGCGGAGAATGCGGTGCTCGGCTCGAAGAGGGGATGCTGGAGCGCATCCTCCAACGCCCCCAGCGCCTCGCGCTGCGCGAGGCTCGCGTCGAAGCGCGCGAGAAGGGTCGCCGCGGTTTCGAGTTGCGCCGATAAGAGGGTCGGCCGATCAATCTGACCGGCGCGGAACGAAGCGCCGACCTCGCCCTCGCGGCGCTCTGCGTCGGAGAAGAGCGCGTCCGCGGTCGCCCGCTCGCGCGTTGCCGCGCGGTAGGCGGCGAGCGCACTGTCGATCGCCCCAATGATCCGGGCCTGGAGCGCGGTGAAATCGGCCGCGGCCTCCTGCCGCTTGGCGATCGCCTCGGCGATCCGGCCCTGGTTCTGGTTGAACACCGGGAGTTCGAGCGTCGGGCTCAGGCTGAACTTGTTGATGCCGGCGTCGTAATTATAGCCCGGGCCCAGCCTCACATCGGGATATTGCCCCACGACCGCCAGCTGCAGGGCCGATTGCGCCGCTTCATATTCGGCCAGCGCCGCCTCGACATCGCTGCGCCCGGTGAGCGCGCGGCGGCGCAGCTCGCCCGCCCCGTCTCCCTCCGGCAGCGTCCCCTCATGCGCGAACGCGTCGACGCCGAGATTGACCCCGGACAGCGCCCGCACCGGAACGCCGACAGCCGTCGCCAACTGGACTTCCGCCGCCGCGGCCACCCCCTCGAAGCTGCGCAAATCAACCGCGATCCGGGTGCCGGCGATGCGCTCGCGACTGACCTCGAGGGCGCTGGCTTCGCCGATTTCGAGCCGCCGTTCGAGGAGGCCGACGAGCTCTGTCTGGAGCTCGCGCCGCCGCAGGGTCAAGGCGATGCGTTGCCGCGCCGCCCAGAGTTTGAGGAGCGCGCCGCGGACGCCCGCGCGTACCCGCCACCCGGCGGTGGCGAGGGTCCAGCGCGCGGCCTCGCTCAGGTGCCTCGCTTCGCCGACCTGGTACTCGCGCTTGCCGGCGGTTTCGACGATGAAATCAACGACCGGGCCGATCGTCAGCGGGACCGCCGCCGGCGGGATCGCCCCGCTGACCGCGGCGGTGTCGAAAACGGCGGCAAAGTTGAGGATCGGGTTGGGGCGCTGTCCGGCCGTTACGACCCGAGCGCGCGCCAGCGCCAGCCTCCCGCGCGCGACAGCGAGGTCAGGATGGTAATAGACCGCCGCGAGAGTGAGCGTCGTCAGGTTCCAGGAGATCGCCGGTTGCGGCTCGGTCCTGCCCGCCATGCTCGCCCGCACGAAGGTTAAGAGGCGAGGATCGTCGAGCGTCCGGTTGTCGAGATCATTGGCGCTCGCCGCCGCGCTGAGCGGCGCCGGGCTTACCTCCACGCATCCCGGGGCGACGCCGCCGAGCATCGCCAGCACGGACAGGATTCTCGCGAAGCACACCGCCATGGCCCGAACCCGCCAAGCGCGATCGGGCGCGGAAAAATGAGCCGGACGGCGAGTTTACTCGCTCGGCCCGGCCCCCAAGCCGCGTTCCGGTCCCCCACCCCACTATACGCGCGAGAAAACTAGACGCGCGAGAAACTGGCGGCCCAATGACGCCGGCGTGGCGATTGCCTCTCAAGCCGCGCGGCGGCTCTTGACGCGCGTCTTGCCGGAGCCCTCTTCCTCGAACAGGTCGGCGAGGCGTTCGAGCATAACGCCGCCCAGTTGCTCGGCGTCGACGATCGTCACGGCGCGCCGGTAATAGCGCGTGACATCGTGACCGATGCCGATCGCGGTCAATTCGACGACGCCCATCCGCTCGACCTCGCGAATGACCTCGCGCAGGTGCTTTTCGAGATAGTTGCCGGGGTTGACCGACAGCGTCGAATCGTCGACCGGCGCGCCGTCCGATATGACCATCAGGATGCGGCGCTCCTCGGGGCGCCCCAAGAGCCGGTTGTGCGCCCAGCTTAAGGCCTCGCCGTCGATGTTCTCTTTGAGGATGCCCTCGCGCAGCATCAGCCCGAGGTTCTTGCGGGCGCGCCGCAACGGCGCATCGGCCGGCTTATAGACGATATGGCGCAAATCGTTGAGCCGGCCGGGGTTGGCGGGCTTCCCGGCGGCGATCCATTTCTCGCGCGCCTGGCCGCCCTTCCACGCCCGCGTCGTAAAGCCGAGGATCTCGACCTTGACGCCGCAGCGCTCCAGCGTGCGCGCCAGGATGTCGGCGCTCATTGCCGCCACGGTGATGGGGCGTCCGCGCATCGAGCCCGAATTGTCGATCAAGAGGCAGACGACGGTGTCGCGGAACTCGGTCTCGCGCTCGCGCTTGTAGGACAACGGCAGGACCGGGTTGGTGATGACGCGCGACAGCCGCGCCGCATCGAGGATGCCCTTCTTCGAGGTCGAACTCCCAGGCCCGCGTCTGCTTCGCCAGGAGCCGGCGCTGCAGCCGATTGGCGAGGCGCGCGATGACGCTCTGCAGGTGCGACAGCTGCTGGTCCAACAAATGCCGCAGGCGGCCGAGTTCGTCGGAGTCGCACAGCGTCTCGGCGTCGACAACCTCGTCGGCGGTCGTGCTGAACGCGCGGTAGATCGCGGTGTCGTCGGGCCGGCCGCGCGGCATCACCCCGGGCCGCCCCGGGCGTCCGGGATCATCGTCGCTGGCGCCCGGCATCATCTCGCCGTCGGCGTCGGCATCGCCGTCTTCCTCGGCATCGCCGTCGGCGCTGTCGGCGGGCGAGCCGTCGGGCGAGGCTTCGGCGCCGGCGCTGGCGCTTTCGCCCTCGCTCTGGTTGTCGCCTTCGGCGTCTTCGCCCTGGCTCTGGTTGTCGTCGGAGGATGAATTCGTCAATGTCGCCGAGATCGAGATCGAGGTCCTGGATCAGCCGGCGGGTGGCGCGCGCATAGGAATCCTGGTCGAGGATGGTGCGGTTGAGTTCGGCGATGTCGCGGCCGATCTTGCCTTCGAGCCACGGCCGCCACAGGTCGACGACACGCGCCGCGGCGGGCGGCGGCAGCTCATGGGTCAACGCTTCGCGGGTCAACAGCCGCACCGCCTCGGCCATCGTGCTTTCGGTTCGCTCGGTGACCCGCTCGAAGCCTTGGCGACGGTATTGCTCGTCGAGCATCGCGGAGAGATTGGCGGCGACCCCGACCATGCGGCGGGCGCCCAAGGCCTCGACCCGCGCCTGTTCGAGCCCTTCGAATACCGCGCGCGCCAAGGGGCTCCCCGGCACGCGCTTCGAATGCACCGCATCGTCGTGATAGCGCAGGCGAAGCGCGAGGCTATCCGCGGCGCCGCGCAATTGCGCCGCCTCGTCCGGCGGCAGGTCGCGCGCCGGATTGGGCAGTTTGACCCTGGTGCCCGACAGCCCCGGCGGCTCCGGACCGAACCCGACGGTCAGATCGTCGCGCTCGGCGATCGCCCGCAAGGTCGACGCGGTCGCCCGCTTGAAGATTTCGGTCGGCGAGAATTCCTGCGCCATGCTCACCGCCGTCATCCCGCTCGCCTACATCCCCCGCTCCGGTCACATCAAGCGTCGCGTTGACGCCGGTCTCCGGCAGCTCGGTGCCGAAGCAGCGCTGGTAGTATTCCGCCACCGTCGGCCGCTCCATCTCGTCGCATTTGTTGAGGAAGGTCAGCCGGAAGGCAAACGCGAGATCGCCGAAGATGCGGGCGTTTTCAGCCCAGGTCATCACCGTGCGCGGCGACATTACGGTCGAGATGTCGCCGTTGATGAAGCCGCTGCGGGTCAGATCGGCGAGCGCGACCATCGCGCTGATCCGCCGCCGCCCGTCCTCGTCGTTATAGCTCCGGCACCTTGGCCAGCACGATCTCGACTTCGGCGTCGTGCGGCAGGTAGTTGAGCGTCGCGACGATGTTCCAGCGGTCCATCTGGCCCTGGTTGATCTGCTGGGTGCCGTGATAGAGGCCGGTGGTGTCGCCGAGCCCGACCGTGTTCGCGGTCGAGAACAGGCGGAACGCCGGGATGCGGCCGGATCACCCGGTTCTGGTCGAGGAGCGTCAGCTTGCCCTTCGACCTCGAGCACGCGCTGGATGACGAACATCACATCGGGCCGGCCGGCATCGTATTCGTCGAAGCACAGCCCGACCGGATGCTGCAGGGCCCAGGGCAGGATGCCCTCGCGGAACTCGGTGACCTGCTTGCTGTCGCGCAGCACGATCGCGTCCTTGCCGACGAGATCGATGCGGCTGATGTGGCTGTCGAGATTGACCCGGATCAAGCGGCCAGTTGAGCCGCGAAGCAACCTGCTCGACATGGGTCGATTTGCCGGTGCCGTGGTAGCCGCAGATCATCACCCGGCGGTTGAAGGCAAAACCGGCGAGAATGGCGAGCGTGGTGTCATGGTCGAAGCGATAGGCATCGTCCATATCCGGCACATGCTCGCTCGGCTGGCTGAACGCCGGGCACTTCGAGGTCGCTATCGATGCCGAAGGTCTGGCGCACCGAGATCTTGATGTCTGGTCCGCCGAGCGGAGTCGGAGTAGATGCCGCTTGCTGAACGGTTGGCATTCGTATGGCGCTTTCTTGTGTTGCGAGGGAAAGATGGGGCCGGCGATCCTCAGATGTTCAGTTGAAATAGCCGGCTTTGAGGGTCGCATAGGCCTGGTTGATGATCTTCAGCTTCTCCTCGGCGGCCTTGTCGCCGCCATGGGCGTCCGGATGGTGCTCCTTGACCAGCGTCTTGTAGCGCGCCTTCAAACGCACCGGGGTCAGCGGCGGTTCGAGATCGAACACGGCAATCGCCTGCGCCCGGGCCGAGGCGGCACGCATCGCCGCCTCGCCGGCCGGACCTCCGGCATGACCGTTCGCGCGGCCGCTCGTATGACCGCCCGCATGGCCATTGGTGCGGCGCCCGTCGCCGTCGTGCTCGTTGCCGGTATAGAACCCGAACGGATCGCGGACCCCGGGGATCGGGCCGTGGCGCTCGCCGAGCTTCCAGCTCGGCCGCTGCCACACCGTGTCACGCCGGATTTCCGATTCGATCTCGGGCTCGCTCATCCCCGCATAATAGTTCCATGCGAGGTTGTAGGCACGCACATGTTCGAGGCAGAACCAGTAATAGCGGTCGAGTTCGAGCCGTGACCGGGGCGCCCGGAACTCGCCGCCGCACTCGCAGCCCGGGTGTTCGCACAGGCGCGCCGGCGGCGCCGGCTCGGCCACGAACAGGGGATCTATCGGTTGACGGCGCATCACGCCCCAGTATGGGTGGCCGGCCGCCGCCTGACAAGGATCGCGGCGCCGCACCCCCAGCCCGGTGCGCCATGCAGACCAGGATTGCAACAGATGCGCGGCCGGCGCCGCGCGATTGCACCGCGCGATTGCGGCCATTCATCGTTCCTGGTCTACACTGGGCGCCGCAACCATAAAAGGGGCACCGGCGGGCGAGATGAGCGACTGGAGCAAGGTGACCCGGCCGATCCCGGTACCCAACGAATGGACAAAGCCGTTCTGGGATGCCGCCCGGCGCGGCGTTCTGGAATTGCAGCGCTGCCAGAGTTGCGGGCATTTCCAGCACCCGCCCTATGCGACCTGCACCCAATGCGTCGCGACCGACCTCAAATTCGAACCGGTCCGCGGAGAGGGCACGATCTACGCTTACACGATCATGTACCACACCGGCGACAAGCGCTTCGCCGCGGCCGTGCCCTACGCGTCGATCATCGTCGAACTCGACGACGCGCCGGGCGCCTTGATCGCCGGCAACCTCCTGGAGGCCGAATACACCGAGGCCAAGGTCGGCCGCCGCGTCGAAGTCATTTTCGAGAAACTGAACGACGACATCACCCTGCCGCAATTCCGATTAGCGACCGCGGCCGCCGCGGAATAAGGAGAGGCCAGATGTGGGAGAACCGGTGCAAGGTGGCGGTCAGCGGCGTCGGCTTTTCCAAGGTCTCGCGCGCGGCCGACATTCCGCTTGCCGCCCATGCGCTGACCGCCGTCCGGGAGGCGGTCGCCGATTCCGGCCTCCAAATGTCGGACATCGACGGTCTGGCGACCTATCCCGAACTCCCGGCCACCGGCCACGCCGAGGTCGACGGCATCTCGATCGTCTCGGTCAACTGCATGATGGCGATGCTGAAGCTGCCGAACTTAACGTGGCACATTCAGGTTGGCACGGTAAACATCGGCGGTGCGCTCCAGCAGGCGGTCAACGCGCTCCTCGCTAGAGTGTGCAATTACGCCGTCGTGTGGCGGGCGATGCACAACCCGCGCGGCACCTACCAGAACCTGCCGAGCGGCATGGCGGCCGGCGCGACGCAATTCACCGCGCCCTACGGCTTTGGCGGTCCGGGCCAGGGGATGGCGGTCGCCTATACACGCTGGCTGGAGCGCAACAACCAGAACCGCGAGAAGATGGCGATCTTGGCGGTCACCCAGCGCAAACACGCTCAGCACAACCCGCACGCCTACTTCTACGGAACGCCGCTTTCCCGCGAGGACTACCTCGCCTCGCGCATGGTGGCCTACCCGTTCTGCCTCTTCGATTGCGACATCCCGGTGCAGGGCGCGGTCGCCGTCGTCTTGACGACGGCCGAGCGGGCGCGCGATTTGAAGCCCAAGCCGGCCTATCTCGCCGGCTATGGCCAGCGCCTCCATTTCGAGGTCGCCGGCCGCATCGGCAGCCTCAGTAGCTACATGGCCGGCGGCAGCAGTTCGGCGAAATTGACCTGGGAGCGCTCGGGCTTCACCCCCAAGGATGTCGACGTCGCCCAGATCTACGATGGCTTCTCAGCTTCAGTCATCTATGGTCTTGAATCTTATGGATTCTGTGGCGAGGGCGAGGCCCTCGATTTCATCCAGGACGGGCGCATCGAACTGGATGGCGAACTCCCGCTCAACACCTTCGGCGGCAGCCTCGGCACCGGGCGCATCCACGGCCTGTGGCACATCATCGAAGGAGCGCTGCAAGCCTCCGGCCGCGCCGGCTCGCGCCAAGTCAAGGACGCCAACATCTCCTTCGTCGGCGCCAGCGCCCCGATCGTCACCGGCACGACGTTTATTTTTGTGCGGGAGCCATATTGAAACCGTAGTGCAGCTCGGCAGTCAGATCGGCTGGCCGCTGGCGTGCGACGAATTGACCGTAAAGGCCCAGCCGTCGGGGCCGGCGACAGTGAATGAGTCGTGGATGCGGCCGCGGCTGATCGGCGACGGCGCGAGGCCCTTCTCCGCATAGTCGCGGTGCGCGTCGTCGACGTCGTCGACCATCAGGTCGAAGGGGGCGCTGGTCCCGGGCGCGGGCAGCGCCTCGGCATGGCGGACGACGACGTGGGTCCCGCCGCGCAGCTCGAGGACGGCCAATTCCTCGCGCGTCACGATCGGGCGCAGCCCCACCACCTCCAGCCAGCGCGCCGCGGCGCCGACGTCCTTGACCGGAAGCCGCACATGGCCGACGGCGACCGGCGGGCGTTGATCGGAGGGGGTGGGCATGTCTCTCTCCTTCCAGTGATGTGGAACACGAACAGCCCGGCCGCTTGCGGGCGACCGGGCTGTCTCGTCAAGGCCTGCGAGGCAGAAGCGACGGCTCTGCCCGGTATGCTTTATTCGGCGGCGGCGAGGTTCGGCGTGAACTCCAGCGGCAGCCCGGGATGGCCGGTCAGCCGCTCGCCCTCCTCCCACATCGCCAGCGCCTGCTTTTTCATCGCCGGGAAGACGGCGGCGACTTTTGCCGCGTCGAGATCGGCGGCGACCCCCGGATAGCCGGCGCGCTCGATCATCGCCCGCAGCTTTCCGGTCTCAATCTGCTCCAGCGTCCACGCCAGCGGATCTTCGACGAGAGTGCGGTCCCAATAGATCCGGTGGTTCTTGTTGCGCGGCCCATAGTGGTAATGGGCGCCATTCCAGAAGTGGTCAAAGGCCAACAGCTCGGTTTCCTCGGTGTATTTCTTGCCCGGCGTCCCGCCGATGTCGGCCAGCACGTGGATCGCAAGGCCGCCGTCGCCCATCGGCAGCCGCCGCATCTCGAGCCCGAAGCGGATATTGCCGGCTTCGAAGATGTGGGTGCCGCGGTTGTGTTTGACCGTATTGCGCTCGGCGGCATAGAGCGTCCGGGCGCAGTCTTCGACCTCCGGCAGGATGCGCTTTACCTTCTTCAGATCGGTCGCCGCGGCGAGCTCCGGATAGCCGGCCCGCTCCAGCATCTTCGGCAGCTTGGTACCGAGGGTCCGAACCGTCCACGCGATCGGGTTGCCGTCGGCGATCGGATCCATCCGGAAGAGGTTGGTCAGCGTCGTGCCGCCGAGCATCTCCGGCCCGGCAACCTCAAGACCGTCATTTTCCGGTCCGTAGACATAGCTTTTTTCGAAGTCGAAGCAGTTGAACCGCAGCAAGGTGGTCGCTTTGCCGCCGACATCTCCCATCACCATGATCGCGACACCCTGGTCGGCATGGTCCTGGATGTTGCCGTCCCACAGTTCGTGCTTGACGACGAACGTCAGGGGCCCCGCGGTGAACCGTGTTTTTTCCACTACTTGCATCATGTCCGAACGCTCCATTCTTGAGAGGGCTGCGCGAGTGTATCAAACCCATGCGATTATTGCACGAAGAGGAATGCGCGGCGGCTATGCGGTGCAAACTGGGTAGACAACCGGTCGGTTATGCGCAGTAGGATGTAGGGAGACCCGCGGATCATCCATCCCGCGGCACTCAATTTACCGGGAGGAAGAAAGCCATGGCACAGGTTGGCACCGGCAAGTACACCTACGAGCTCGTTCCGGATTTCTGCAAGCTACCCGCGGGCGAGACCTTTGGCCTCGTCAGCCGGGTGGCGGCCGATGCGCAGGACCGCATCTACGTCTTCCAGCGCAAGGACCCGCCGGTCGTCGTGTTCGAGCGCGATGGCAAATACCTCGGCGCCTGGGGTTCGGGCGCGGTCGCCGACCCGCACGGCCTCAAGATCATCGGCGACACGGTCTACACCACCGACCGCTCCGACTCGTGCGCCAAATCCTTCACGCTCGACGGCAAGGTCACCCTCGCGCTCGGCACGCCCGGTCAGCATTCCGACACCGGCAAGGTCGAGAACTGGCTGGTCGAGCGCGCGGCCGGGCCGTTCAACCACCCGACCGAGATGATCCGCCACCCCAATGGCGACATCTACGTCACCGACGGCTACCGCAACGCCCGGGTGCACCGTTTCTCGGCCGATGGCAAGCTCAAGACGTCGTGGGGCTCTCCGGGGCAGGGACCCGGCCAGTTCCACCTGCCGCACTCGATCGGCTACGACGACTCTGGGATGCTCTACGTCGCCGACCGCTCCAACAAGCGCATCCAGATGTTTACGCCCGACGGCGAATTCCGCGGCCAATGGACCGGGATGGGCGGCCCCAACGACATCACCCGCGGCAAGGACGGCAACTGGTACATCGCCGAGCAGGAGGATTCCGGCAACCCGGCGCAGGTCTGCGTCCGCGACCCCAAGGGAGCGGTGCTCGCCCGCTTCCCCAGCCGCCATATCCACGGCATCGGCGTCGACTCGCGGGGCGACATCTACGCCGGGCTGACGCAGGACCGCAGCGTCGACAAGTTCGTGCGGAAGGGCTGAGCGCAATCCCGGTCACCTCGGCTCGCGCCCTGCCAGCCCCTCGCCCGTCCACGCTTTGCTCGGGTCCCCGCGCTTCAAAATGATCGGACATTGCTCTAGCCGGCGAGCTTTTTCACGACTTCGTCGGCGAGCGGCAGCGATGCGGTGAGACCGGGGAATTCGATGCCGTAGAGGTTGACGAGGCCGGGGACGCCGTGTTCGGCCGGCCCCTGCACGACAAAATCGGCGGCGGGCTCCTCGGGACCGCTGATCTTCGGGCGAATGCCGGCATAGCCGGGCATGAGCGCGCCGTCGCGCAGCCCCGGCCAATAGCGCCGCACCGCGGCATAGAACTTATCGCCGCGCCGGGGATCGACGGCATAATCGACGCGATCGATCCATTCGACATCGGGGCCGAAGCGCGCCTGGCCGGCGAGATCCAAGGTGATGTGGACGCCGAGCCCGCCCGGCTCCGGGACGGGATAGATCAGGTGGCGGAACGGCGTCCGGCCGCTCAGCGTGAAATACACCCCGCGGCAGAAATACGCGGGCGGGATGGTGGCCCGCGGCACGCCGTCGATGGCGCGGGCGAGCGCGGGCGCGGAGAGCCCGGCGGCATTGACGAGCACGCGGCAGCGGATCGTCGTCGGCTCGGCACCGCCCACTGCCAGCTCGAACCCATCGCCGCGCACCCGTCCCGATGAGACCGGGGAGCGCAATGCCAGGGCGGCCCCGGCATCCTCCGCCTCGCCCTGATAGGCGAGCATGAGCGCGTGACTGTCGATAATCCCGGTCGAGGGCGACATGAGGGCGGCGACACAGTTGAGTTCGGGCTCGAGGCGCTGGGCCTCTGACGCGCTCAGCCATTCGAGGTTGGTAACGCCGTTGGCGCGCGCCGCTGCGGCGATCTTCTCGACCCCCGGGATCTCCGCTTCATTGGTGGCGACGATCAGCTTGCCAATGGGCGCATGAGCGACGCCGCGCTCGCGGCAATAGGGGTAGAGGCGCTCCCGGCCGGCGACGCAGCTGGTCGCCTTGAGGCTCCCGGCGGGATAATAGAGACCGCCATGAATGACCTCGCTGTTGCGCGAGGAGGTCTCGACACCGATGGTGTCGGCGCGTTCGAGGATGATGACCTCGTGCCCGTTGAGCGCCAGGGCCCGCGCCACCGCCAGGCCAATCACGCCGGCGCCGACGACGACCGCCTCGACTTCGTCCACTTCGTGTCCCCGATAGAATACCGCTCGCCGCGGCATGTTGCCCGGATCGGGCGCGCTGGCAAGGGCGCGTGTCGCCGCGCTCGCGGGGTGACACCCGCCTCGGCCGGTATCATAGTCCAAGGATGACAGTCTTCCTCACGATCCTGCTCGTCGTGGCGATGCTCGGCGTCTTGGGCGTCCTCGGCTTTGGGGTGGTGACGATGCTCCGCGGCGGCAACCCGCGCCTCTCCAACAAGCTGATGCAGGGACGGGTGGTGATGCAGGGGGTGGCGCTCCTGGTGCTGGTGCTGCTGTGGCTGATGGCCAGCCACCGCTGAGCCATGGTGCGCCTCACCCGCATCTATACGAGGGGCGGCGACAAGGGCCAGACCTCGCTCGGCGACGGCAGCCGGGTGCCAAAGCAATCGCCCCGGGTCGAGGCCTTTGGCACCGTCGACGAAGCCAATGCGGCGATCGGGCTGGCGCGGCTTCATGTCGGTGGCGAGGATGACGCGATGCTGGCGCGTATCCAGAACGATCTGTTCGACCTTGGCGCCGATCTGTGCACGCCGGAGGACGGGAGGCGCGCGGCCGGAGCCTTGCGCATCGTCGCGGCGCAGGTCACGCGCCTGGAGCGTGAGATCGATGCGATGAACGCCGCTCTCCAGCCGCTCGATTCGTTCATCCTGCCGGGGGGAACGCCGGCAGCGGCGCACCTCCACCTCGCGCGCACGGCGACCCGCCGGGCCGAGCGCCTCGTCTGCGCGCTGGCCGCCGCCGAGAGGGTCAACCCCGAGGCGCTCAAGTACCTCAACCGGCTCTCCGACCACCTCTTCGTACTCGGCCGCCGGGTCAACGACAACGGCGCGAAGGACGTGTTGTGGCAGCCCGGCGCGACGCGGTGAGGAAACGTGTGAGCCCAAAGTTGTCATCCCGGCGTAGGCCGGGATCCATGCTTCAACAGTCTCGGGCGCGGATGAGTGGATCCCGGCGTGCGCCGGGATGACAATCAGTGGGAGAAGGCCGGCGGAACCGCAGGAGGGAGAGGTCGCGATGGTGACGATCGAGTTAATGCGGGCGATCTCGGCGGCGTTCAACAGCCGCGATGTCGAGCGGATCGTCGATTGCTTTGCCGAGGACGGGGTTTTCTGCCTGGCGCGCGGGCCGGAAGCGGTCGGCCGCACGCTTCGCGGCAAGGCGGCGATCCGCAAGGCCCTCACCGACCGCTTCAAGCAGATCCCCGACATGCGCTGGGACGGGCAGGACTACATCCTCGCCAGTGACCAGGCGGTGTCGCTCTGGATCGTGCGCGGCAAGGGCGCGGACGGCGAGGAGCTCAATTACCAGGGCTGCGACATCTACCGCTTCCTGGGCGACAAGATCGTCCACAAGAACACCTTCTGGAAGATCGTCGAGCACAAGGACCGGCTGTAATTCGCCGTGCTGACTCGGTAGCACCGCCGGCCGGCCGGCGCGGCCGGTCAGGCCGCCCGGCTATGGTCAAGACCATCAGACCTTCTCGGCGCGCTGTTGTTCCCGGACTGTTGCCTAGGCTCTCATCGCAAGGATTGGGACTACGAAGGCTAGAGCATTTTCAGAATGAGTCGCTATAGCCGGCGGCACAGAAGTAGTTGCGGCATTCGCCGGGAGTGAACTGATCGAGCAGGACGCCGATGCGTCGCCACAGCCCATCTACAGTGCGTTCCGGGGCTTGGCGGAGCAGCGCCTTGAGCTTGGCGAAGGCCATCTCGATCGGGTTCATGTCGGGCGAGTAGGGCGGCAGCAGGAAGAGCTGGGCGCCGGCAGCGGCGATCGCGGCGCGGACTGGGGCGGTCTTGTGGGCCGGCAGATTGTCCATCACGACGATGTCGTCGGGCTGGAGTGTCGGGATCAGGACTTGCTCGACATAGGCCAGGAAGGCCTCGCCGGTCATCGGGCCGTCGAGCACCATTGGCGCGGTCAAGCCATCGCGCCGCAGGGCAGCAACAAAGGTTGTGGTCTTCCAATGGCCGAACGGGGCTTGGGCCAACAGACGCCGGCCGCGCGGGGCGCGGCCATAGAGCCGGGTCATCTTGGTGCTGGCGCCGGTCTCGTCGATAAAGACGAGCTTGTCGGCATCGACAAAGGGCTGCGCCGCCCGCCAGATCCGGCGCCGGGCGTCGACATCCGGGCGGTCCTGTTCGGCGGCGCGGAGTGTCTTTTTTTAAACGACAACCCGAGGCGATCGACCGCCAACCACATCGCCCCGTTCGACAGCCGCACCGCGTGCTCACCCGCCAGCCAGGTCTGCAGCGCCGCCAGGGTGATGTCCGGATGGGCCGCGATATGCGCCGCCAGGGCGGCCTCTTGCGCCGGCGTCAGCTTGCGCGGCCGGTGACCGCGCCGCGAGCTGGCGCTCACCTCCCCGGTCCGCCGCCGCCGGATCACGGCCTTGTAGATGTACGACACGCTGACCCGAAACACGCTCGCCGCAGACCGCGCCGCCAAGCCACCATCGACCGCCGCCAGAACCCGCGCCCGCAGGTCCTCCGAATAGCTCTGTCCTTGCCGCCAAACCATCGCTGCCCCCAACATCTTGCGGTCCGGGAAGCGAATCACACTTTACCTTGCGCGGGAATCCCTTTCAGCGATTCCAGCCAATACGGCTATGCTCTAAATAAATGAGCGCCAAGAAAGGAAGTGGTTGATCAGGAAACCCGCCACCGAGGTCTTCAAGGCGTGTGCCTACGTCAGATTGCGCCATGAACCATAGTCCAAACCACAGAACCAAGGTCGGCGCCATCCGCCTCCCTTCCCGCGCCCTCGCCTCAGCCCTCATGGCGAGGATCGGGACCCCAAAGCCCAGGTAAGCGAGCGCCAAGAAAGAAAGTGGCTGATTGGGAACCCCGCCGCCGAGCTCTACGAGGCGTATGCCCAGATAGGATTGTGCCACGAACCACAATCCAAGCCACAGACCAAGGACCAGCGTCATCCGCTTCCTTATGGGGTCCATGCTGTGGCCGTCTCTCTAATTATCACATGAGTGGATGTTACGTAAAACCAAGACAATCGGAATCGCCCACATTCTTATCACGGGTGCAAAAACGCTCGTGCTGCTACCGTCTCCATCAAACTTTCTTCCGACTCAAAAAGTGACGATGCATTGATATTGTAGCTCCTATCCAGCAAGTGTAGCACTCTGGCCCGCTCGTTAATGGGGATCGAGAATTTCCAAAGTTGTTCTGAATTATTCTGCCCTAACATTTCCTCATGCGAATGGTACGACCAGACACCATCGTCCCTACACCGCGTGCAGCATATGGTGTATTCGCTCTGTTGGAGAAAGTGCCTCTTATCGCTTCGCACGTTCGGTCCCAGACCTACTACCCACGTAGGTGTAGATGGCCCACCGGGGACAAGGGTAGAAGCTCCTGTCCGTTCCAAAAAGGCGTAAATCGCAACAGGTTCACTTTGATCGGGCTTTGCCTCGTTAAACGCAAAGAACGCAGCGATGTACGGTGATTGTGACCAGTCCAGTAGGGGCGATGGAAACCCATGATGTCGGAGGTACACCATGTATTCATAGCCCGGAAGCAGATTAGGAGGATTCGACGGCATATTGATGTCTTTTAGCTGCGAATCATAATCATCCGGCGTAGGGACATCTTGCCATGATTTTCCTGTATACGTCTCGATTTGTGCTTTTGCTCCTTGCATTTTACGAAAATACTCGCCCATTTTCCAACACTTTTGCGTATATCGTTCCAATGTTGTCTGTAAACACCACGTTTCCTTTGCTTGTCCTCTAAAGAGGAAAGAAGATACGAGTCGTGCATCAGACTGTTGAATTCTCTTTTTGCGCCAATCATCGAGCGCCTTACATTTTACCAAGAACTCGTCCCAGCTATGAAGCTCGCGGTTTAGCATTCTTCCCTCCAAGGGTCTGCTCTCGCTGCCATCACGACGCGAAGAGCGCTCAGAATTTCAATCGGCGATATAATCACCGCCGCCTGTCGCTGCGAGCCTGTCGATCCGTTTTTGTCCTACCCCTGAGCGACCTGATTCCTCTTGCCTTCGCGCCCTCTTGCCTTCCAAGGGGGTGCGTGCACAAATTCGCCGCCGAACCGTCATGAGGGACGAGATGAAAGCGCTGGTCGCGGTGAAAAGGGTGATCGACTACAACGTCAAAATCCGTGTCAAGGCGGACCACACCGGGGTCGAGACCGCGAACGTCAAGATGTCGATGAACCCGTTCGACGAGATCGCGGTCGAGGAGGCGCTGAGGCTTCGCGAGGCGGGGATCGTCGAAGAGGTGATCGTCGTCTCGGCCGGCATCCAGCAATGCCAGGAGACGATCCGCACCGGCCTCGCGATGGGGGCCGACCGCGGCGTCCTGGTGCTGACCGATGTCGAATTGCAGCCGCTCGCCGTCGCCAAGCTGTTGAAGGCCGTGATCGACAAGGAAGGCCCGGAGATCGTCATCATCGGCAAGCAGGCGATCGACGATGACTGCAACCAGACCGGGCAGATGCTGGCCGCGCTCCTGGGGTGGCCGCAGGCGACCTTCGCCTCCAAGATTACGATCAGCGGCGATCAGGCCGAGGTGACGCGCGAGGTCGATGGCGGGCTGGAAACCCTGGCCTTCAAGTTGCCGATCATCGTTACCACCGATCTGCGCCTCAACGAGCCGCGCTATGCTTCGCTCCCCAACATCATGAAGGCGAAGAAAAAGCCGATCGTGCCGATGACCCCCGAGGAACTGGGGGTCGACGTGACGCCGCGCCTCATCACGCTCAAAGTCGAGGAGCCGGCCAAGCGCCAGGGCGGGATCAAGGTCGGTTCGGTCGCCGAGCTCGTCGACAAATTGAAGAACGAAGCGCGGGTGATCTGATGTCGGTTCTGGTTGTTGCCGAACACGACAACGCGGCGCTGAAGCCGGCGACGCTGCCGGCCGTCGCCGCCGCCGCGGAGATCGCCGAGAAGGCCGGGAGCGAGGTGCACATCCTCGTCGCCGGCAAAGACTGCCGAGGGGTCGCCGAGGCGGCGGCACAGATCGCCGGCGTCGCCAAGGTCCTCCTCGCCGACGATGCCGCGCTCGATCACGGGCTCGCCGAAAACCTGGCGCCGCTGGTCGTCGGCCTTGCCAGCTCCGGCCACTCCGGTGTCTTCAGTTACAGCCATGTGCTCGCGCCGGCGACGACGCTCGGGCAAGAATTTGATGCCGCGGGTCGCCGCGCTGCTCGACGTGATGCAGATCTCCGATATCAGCGCCGTGGTGTCGCCGGACACCTTCGTGCGGCCGATCTACGCCGGCAACGCGCTGGCGACGGTGCAGTCGACGGACACGATCAAGATCATCACCGTGCGCGGCACCGCGTTTCCGCCGGCGCGCGGGCGAGGGCGGCTCCGCCGCGATCGAGGCGGTGAGCGGCGCCGGCTCGGCCGGCCTCTCCGAATTCGTCCGCGCCGAACTATCGAAATCCGAGCGGCCGGAGCTGACCAGCGCCCGGGTCATCATCTCGGGCGGGCGCGGCATGCAGTCGGGCGACAATTTCCACCTGCTCGAAGCCGTCGCCGACAAGCTTGGCGCGGCGGTCGGCGCCTCGCGCGCCGCGGTCGATGCCGGGTTTGTCCCCAACGACTACCAGGTCGGCCAGACCGGCAAGATCGTCGCGCCCGAGCTCTATATCGCGGTCGGCATCTCGGGCGCGATCCAGCATCTCGCCGGCATGAAGGATTCGAAGGTCATCGTCGCGATCAACAAGGACGAGGAGGCGCCGATCTTCCAGATCGCCGATTACGGTCTGGTCGGCGATCTCTTCAAGATCCTGCCCGAGCTCGACGACGAGCTCGCCGAAGAACCCAGAAGTGACGGAGCTCCGCCGCATCGGCGTCGATCGGCGCCGGGCAGATGGGCCGCGGCATCGCTCATGTCTGCGCGCTGGCCGGGCTCGATCGTTGTGCTGACCGATATCAGCCCCGAGGCGCTCGCCCGCGGCCTCGACGTCGATCGAACGCCAACATGTCGCGCCAGGTCGCGCGCGGCCGGATTCGCGAGGAGGACAAGGAGGCCGCGCTCGCCCGGATCGGCAAGGCCCCCGACTACGCCGCGTTCGGCGATTGCGACATGGTGATCGAGGCGGCGACCGAGAAGGAGGACGTGAAGCGCGAGATCTTCAAGACGCTCGTGCCGATGCTGAAGCCCGAGGCGCTGATCGCCACCAACACCTCGTCGATCTCGATCACCCGGCTCGCGTCGGCGACCGACCGGCCGGGCAAGTTCATCGGCATGCATTTCATGAACCCGGTGCCGGTGATGAGCCTGGTCGAGCTCATCCGCGGCATCGCCACCGACGACGACGACCTTTACCGCGACCCGCGATCTGGCGCTGAAGCTCGGCAAGACCCCGGTCGCGGCCGAGGATTACCCCGCCTTTATCGTCAACCGCATCCTTTTGCCGATGATCAACGAGGCGGTCTACACGCTCTATGAGGGCGTCGGTTCGGTCGAGGCGATCGATACCGCGATGAAGCTCGGCGCGAACCATCCGATGGGGCCCTTGGAACTGGCCGATTTCATCGGGCTCGACACCTGTCTCTCGATCATGCAGGTGCTCTACGAGGGGCTGGCCGACAGCAAGTACCGGCCCTGCCCGCTGTTGGTCAAATACGTCGAGGCCGGATGGCTCGGCCGCAAGACGGGCCGCGGGTTCTACGACTACCGCGGCGAGAAGCCGGTGCCGACGCGCTGACGGATCGATTAGTTAGTGCGGTTTCCGATCAAGTTGCACCGCGCTCACCCCCTCCCAAACCCTCCCCCATCAAGGGGGAGGGCCTCCATCGGCACTGCTGTTTCTACTCCCGCCCCTTCGATGGGGTCGGGGTGGGGGTGATGCTTCCCGCGTCGAACTCGATCGAGCACCGCGCTACGCGAACGATTCGGTCATCGCCGAATAGACCAGCGTGCGCAGGTCGCGGCGCAGCGTAAGGCGGGCTTCGCTGCCGATGACCTGGGTCATGAAGACGACCGTCAGTTCCTCTTTCGGGTCGATCCAGAATGCGGTCGCCGCCGCGCCGCCCCAGAAATATTCGCCAAGCGAGCCGGGCAGGCGGGTTTTTGCGACATCGACATTGACCCCGCAGCCGAGCGAGAAGCCGACCCCGGCATAACCCGACTCGCTGAACATGCCCGGCGTCGTCATGTCGGCGACCTCGCGCCCGTCAGGCAGGAAGTTGAGACTGAACAGCGCGACCGTCTTGGGGCTGAGGATCTGCACCCCGTCGAGGGTGCCGCCGTTCAGCATCATGCGGCAGAAGCGCAGGTAGTCGTGCGCCGTCGATACGAGACCGCCGCCACCCGATTCGAGGGACGGCGGCGTCGCATAGGGGCTCTCGCGGCCGTCGTCCTGAAGCTTCAGCCCCTTCCCTTTGAGTTCGGGTTGATAGCACGAGGTGAACCGCTCGATCTTGTCCTCGGGTACGTAGAACGCGGTGTCGCTCATGCCGAGCGGCTCGAACAGCCGCGTGCGCAAGAACTCGCCGAAGCTGACGCCCGTGAGCTTTTCGACAAGGTAGCCGAGGACGTCGATCGCCACCGAATAGTTCCACGCGGTGCCCGGCGAGAAATCGAGCGGGATCCGGGCCAGCTGATCGACCATCTCCGAGAGGCCGCCCGGCGTGTTGCGATCGGTGATCTTCATTCTGCGATACGCGGCGTCGACCGCGGTGCGCGTCATGAAGCCGTAGGTGAGGCCGGAGGTATGGGTCGCGAGGTCGATGACTTTCATCGGCCGCTGGAGCGGGGTCGTCAGATAGCTGGCCGGCGAATTGCCCAGGATCGAGGGCATGCCGCTGGCGTAGACGCCGAGGTCCTTCCAGGCCGGAATGTGGGTGTGGACGGCGTCATCCAGGCCGAGGAAACCCTCTTCGACCAGCATCATCAGCGCGACCGCGGTGATTGGCTTACTCATCGAATAGATGCGGAAGATCGAATCTTCGCGCAGCTTCCGGCCGCGCTCGATGTCCATATGCCCGCAGAGGTTGGTGTGGACGAGGTGATCCTTGCGGTAGATGTGGGTCAGCATGCCGGGCAGAAGGCCGGCATCGACATAACGGTGCCGCATGACCTCATCCAGCCGCGCGAGGCGCGAGGATGACATGCCTAACTTTTCTGCTTTCATCGCTGTCTCCGTAGAAGCGGGACTGTGGAGCGAGCATACGGTCGGCGGCGGCGAAAAGCGAGCGGCCGAGGCTCGTGTTCGGTCGCGTTCTAGCGGATCGGCTCGTGCACGGTGACGAGTTTGGTGCCATCGAGGAAGGTCGCCTCGACCTGGACGCTATGGATCATCTCGGCCACGCCCTCCATGACCTGGTCGCGGGTGATGACCGTGGCGCCGTCGCGCATCAATTCGGCGACGGTTTTGCCGTCGCGCGCGCCTTCGAGCACATAGTCGCTGATGAGCGCGACCGCCTCGGGGTAATTGAGCTTGACACCGCGCTCGAGACGGCGCGCCGCGACCATCGCCGCGACGGCGACGAGGAGCTTGTCTTTCTCGCGCGGGGTCAGGTTCATCGCATTCCCTCAGCCTCAAGCATGCCAGAGGCGCGGCAGGCGCGCCGGCAATCCCATCGCGGCTTCGCGCAAATGGCAAGCCAGATCGCTAAAGGCGCGGCGCAGCGCCTGAGGGTCGGGGCCGAGCCACCGCGCAATGAGGAGCCCGCCGACCGCGGTCACCCCGGCGCGCAGGCCGGGGGATGGCGATTCCTGCTGGCGCGCGCGCGCCCCTGCGGTAAACCCGCCGGGATCGCCCTCGGGCGGCGCCAGGACCAGTGTCGCGCAAGCCGCCGCCGAATCGAGACACGCCGGATCGGCCATGATCGCGGCGAGATTGCCTGGGGTGGCATCATCGAGATGCAGCGCGTCACCCCATTGGAGCGCGGCGCCCCTTCTCACCTGCCACTCGTCGTGCAGGAGGCCGTGCGTGAAGCCTTCGCCGCGCGCACGCCGGCCGAAGACGAGGATGCCGCCGCCGAGAAACCCAGCATCGGGCGCGAGCGCGACGCTCGTGTGGCGGCGCAGCCGCGCGCCGTCGAAGAGGATCGTCTCGGGCGGCAGATATTCGAGCCAGGCGCCCTCGCCGAGCGACAGATCCTGCGCCATCTCGGTCGTCGCACCGGTCGAACGGTAGATCTTTTCGGCGGCCGAGGCGGTCAGGTGGGCGCGGGCGCCGGGATCGAGGCTGACGGCCAGCCTGATGCGGTCGCCGGCGACCAGCCCGCCCGAGGTGGTGACCAAGACCGCGAGCCTCGAGTCGCCCGCCTCGGGCGCCGGGAACAGCACCCGCATCGGGTCCTGCTGGTAGAGATGGGAGAGGCGGGTGGCGCCTGCCCGCACGGCAAAGCCGATCTCGGCAACGCCCCGAACCGCTGAAGCACCCTCCTGAACCTGCCCACTCCCCCCGCATGCGGCGGGAGAGGGGGGACCACCGGCGATTGCGGATGGTTGGTGAGGAAGGTTGAACGCGCTCAATACCCCAGCGCCATGCCGTCCTTGCGCGGCTCCGAGCCGCCGATCAGGACGCCCTTCGCGTGGTCGATCCAAATCGCCTGGCAGCCGCCGAGCGGCACTTTCGCCACGTCGATGTCGTGCCCGCGCCGCGCCAGATCAGCGACGATCGGCTGGGGAAGGCTCTGTTCGACCCGCAGCTTGCCGCGGAAGGCGAAGATCCGCGGCGCGTCGGCGGCCTGTTGCGGGTCCATGCCGCGATCGAGCATGCGATGCGCAAAGTGGGCGTGGCCGACCGCCTGATACTGGCCGCCCATCACCCCAAACGGCATCACCGCGCGCCCGTCCCGGACGAGCATCGCCGGGATGATCGTGTGAAACGGGCGTTTGCCCGGCGCGATCGCATTGGGGTGGCCGGGGGTGGTGCGGAAGCTGGTGCCGCGATTGTGCAGGAGGACACCGCTTTTGGGCGCCATGATGCCGGTTCCAAACGAGGAAAACAGCGAGTTGATGAACGACACCGCGTTGCCGTCGCGATCGACGGCGCACAGATAGACCGTGTCGGTGTGCTCGGTGCCGCCGTGCCAGTCGGGCCCCGGGAGGGCGCGGTCGAGCCGGATTTCCCGGCGCGCGCGGTCCGCCCAGGCGTCGGACAAGAACCCCTCGACATCGACGTTGACCTGCGCCGGGTCGGCGATGAATTCGTCGCGAACCCGGTAGGCCGCCTTGGTCGCCTCGGCCAGGAGGTGGAGCCGGTCAGCTTCGCTCAAACTGTCGTCGCCGAGCGCGAAGCCTTCGAGCTGGCGCAGGATCATCAAGGCGGCGAGGCCCTGGCCGTTGGGCGGCAGCTCGTAGACCTCGTGGCCGCGATAGGCGGCGTGGATCGGCTCGACCCAGTTCGACCGCTGGGCGTCGAAATCCGCTTCCTCGTGCAACCCGCCCAGTTCCTGGAGGCGCCCGAGGATGTCGCGCATCACCGGCCCCTCATAGAATGCTTCGCGCCCGTCGCGGCCGATCGCGCGCAGCGTCGCGGCGAGCGCCGGGTTTCTCATGCGGTCGCCGACTGCGGGCGGCTTGCCGCCGGGCAGCATCACCGCGGCGGTCACCGGGTCCTGCAATTTCCACTGGTTGCGCGTCCAGTCCCAGGCGACCCGCGGGGTGACACGGTAGCCCTCCTCGGCGGCGCGGGCGGCCGGCTCGAGCAGTTCGCCGAGCGGGCGCGTGCCGTGGTCGCGGTTGAGCGTGCACCAGGCGTCGACCGCGCCGGGGATCGTCACGGCGTGCGCGGTCTGCGTCGCGATCTGATGGATCTGCCGCTCGACATACCACTGGGCGGTGGCCTTTGCCGGGGCGCGGCCGGAACCGTTGAGCGCCACCGGCAGCGCGCCGTTTTTTGAATAGAGTACGAAGCAATCGCCGCCGATCCCGGTACTCTGCGGCTCGACGACGCACTGCATCGCCACCGCGGCGATTGCGGCGTCGATCGCGTTGCCGCCGGCCCGCAAGACGTCGACCCCGGCCAGCGTCGCCATTGGCGCCGAGGTCGCAACCATGCCATGAGTGGCGACCGCCACCGAACGCCCAGGTATATTGAAATCGCGCATTACGATCCCCAATTCGATAAACGCTAGCAGCCCGCGTGAGGCGGACCGGCGGGTCATGCTGGTGACCAATCCATGCATGCCCCGTCGCGCCCGTCAATTCGCGAGGGGACCGAGAGAGCGATCCAGCGGGGCGGTCTTGACCTGGTTGACCGGGATCGACGAAGAATTGGTCTGTTCTAGTACCTCCATGCGTCTCAACATCAAGGAGAAGTCCGATGTCCGTAACGCGTCGCGGTTTTCTGCGCAGCTCTGCCGCTATGGTCGGCGGCATCGGGCTGGCGAGCGTCGCCGCCAAGGAAGCCTCCGCCAAAGTCGCACCGAACCTGGTCGCCTATCAGACGACGCCAAAGGACGGGCACGACTGCAAGGGCTGCAAGCTGTTCGAGCCGCCCAACGCCTGCAAGTCGGTCGATGGAGAGATCAGCCCGTCGGGGTGGTGCAAGCTGTGGATCAAGGCTTGACGAAACCTCTTCTCAAATCGCGCTGCGCCGCCGGCTGGCGTTCCGGTAGTCTCGACAAACTGGCGCTTGAAGTAATTAAAATTAACCGGCAGATTTGGGCCTGCGTCTACCGATGGTAGAGTAGGGGGTTCGTGTGCGTGTCGGCATGGCACATTGGCTTGGGGCATTGGGGGCTGTCGGGTACGCGCGGCTCGCGGTGACGCTCTTGGTCGCGGTGCCGGTGGTGTGTGCGGGCTATGCCCGAATGGCGCGGGCGTTGCCGGCCTATGCCCGTCAGACCGGGCAGGAATGCGCCGCTTGCCATGCGACCGGGTTTCCCGAGCTGACGCCCTATGGTCGGCTGTTCAAGTTGAACGCCTACACCTTCGGTGGCGGCACATCCGACTATCCGCCGCTCGCGGTGATGACCTTCGGCTCGCTCACCCACACGCAGACCGATCAGGCGGGTGGCGCCGCGCCGCATTTCGGCCCCAACAGCAATTTCGCGCTCGATCAAACCGCTCTGTTTTATGCCGGCCAGATCGCGCCCAATCTCGGCGCCTTCGCCCAGATCACATACGACGGCATCGGTCGCGCTCTCAGTTGGGACAACACCGATATTCGTTACGCCAGGACGGCAAGTCTGTTCGACGCCGAAACGGTGTGGGGCTTGAGTCTCAACAACAATCCGACCGTGCAGGATGTCTGGAACACGACGCCGGCCTGGAGCTTTCCTTATGTCGCGTCGAATCTCGCGCCATCGCCGGCAGCCGCGACAATGATCGAAGGCGGCTTCGCGCAACAGGTGGCGGGCCTGACCGCTTACGCCTTGTGGGATCGGCTGGTCTTTCTGGAGGTCGGCGGCTACGGCACCCTGTCGCCGAGAACGCAGTCGGTGCTGGGAGTCAATTCCTCGACCAATAACGCCATCAATGGCATCGCACCCTATTGGCGACTGGCGCTCCAGCATGATTGGGAACGAAACTCGCTCGAGGCGGGCGTGTTCGGCATGACCGCAAGCATCACGCCGCAGCGCATCTCCGGGTTTGGCGCCGACCGCCTGACCGATGTCGGCCTCGACACGCAATACCAGTTTCTCGCCGATCGCCACAGCATCTCGATTGAAGGCAGCGCGATCTTCGAAAATCAGAATTTGGGTGCGAGTTCGAACCCAGCCCTCGGCCTCGCATCGAATGGGCACAACACCCTGCGCAGTCTCCACGCCAAGGCGACCTATTTTTACGATCAAACCTACGGTGCGACGCTGGGCGCGTTCCGCGTCGATGGAACCCCCGA
>CAVTGB010000027.1:0-19470 GCA_963734125.1 uncultured Alphaproteobacteria bacterium | reverse complement strand
ACCGCTATGGGCGGCTTGAGCCCGGCGACCGTATCGTCCTGGTGGCGACCGCCTCGCCGCATCGCGAGGCCGCGCTCGCCGCCTGCCATTTCCTCATCGACTGGCTGAAAACCGACGCGCCGTTCTGGAAAAGCGAGGAGACGCCAGAGGGCGAGCGCTGGGTCGCCGCGCGCGCCGAAGACGACGAGGCAACCCGACGCTGGCGAAAGAAGTAGGTCCCTGCGCAGGCAGGGACCCATCTGTCCGCAGGTCGAGCGGCTGGACAATAGGCCCCGGCCTGCGCCGGGGTCTAGACCGTTATGCCGCGCTACTTCACCGACGAAAAGCTGGTCGGCGTCAGGAACGAATTCTCGACGCGCGCGACGAGGGCGCCGTTCCTCTCGGTTTCGGCGCGCTTCTGATGCCACTCGGGGTCGGCCTGGAAGGCGTTCCATTTGGTCTCGCGGTCGGCGAGCAATTCCCACTGCAGGAAATAGTGAAGCGTCTGGTTCGAGCCGCCGACCAGGGTAGTCCAGAACCCGGCCTGCTTGATCTTGTGGCGCTCCCAGATCTTCAGCGTGATCGTGTCGAACCGCTTCAATAGATCAGGCAGGCGGCCGGGGACGGCGTGGTAGACGCGCAGTTCATAGATCATGTGGTTTTCTCCAAAGGATATGTCATCCCCGGGCTTGTCCCGGGGATCGGCGTGGATGGCCGGATCAAGTCCGGCCATGACCGTAAGGGGCCGGTTTACTTCACTGACGAAAACGAGGTCGGGGTCAGGAACGAATTGGAGATCGAGGCGACGATCGGGCCGTTCTCCTCGGTCTTGGCGCGCGCGCTGAGCCATTCCGGGTCGGCCCCGAACTTGCTCATTTTCGCGTCGCGCTCGGCCAACGATTCCCATTTGAGGAAGTAGGTCAGGTCCTGGTTCAATTCGCCGACGAGGGTCGTCCAGAACCCGGCCTGGTGGATCGCGTGCTTCTCCCACAATTTAAGGGTGATCGTGTCGAACCGCTTCAACAGATCGGGCAGGCGGCCGGGGACGCAGTGGTAGACGCGCAATTCGTAGATCATCTTGGGTCCTCCCTGGGGTGAATAGGTGAACGGGAAACGGGTCAGGCGGCGAGCCGCGCCTCGACCCAGGCGGCGGCATCAAAGAGCGCCTCGTCCTGGAAGCGGGGCCCCACCAGCTGGATGCCGAGCGGCAGGCCTTTGGGGCCGCTCGCCGCCGGCAAGGTCACGCACGGGGTCCACGCCAAGGTCCAGATCGCGTTGAAGCTCGGGTCGCCGGTCGAGCCTAGCCCCTCGGGCGCTTCGCCGGCGGCGCTCGGGGTTAAGAGCACATCAAATTCGTCGAAGATGTCGTCGAGATGACCGCGGAAGGCCTCCGCGGTCTCGATCGCCTCGACATAGGCGGCAAGCGGTAATTCGCGGCCCGGGGTCAGCACGGTGTCCTTAAGGACCTGGCTGACCTGCTCGTTGTGCGCTTCGTATTCGTAGGCGTAATTGCGCGCCGCCTCGAAATTGAAGATGCGGCGATGGTGCTCGAGGATGGTGGCGAAAGGCGCTGCAAAGGTCACCTCGCTGACCTTCGCCCCGGCGGCGGCAAGCCGGGATGCGCTCTTTTCAATCAGCGCCTGGGTCGCCGGCTCGGCGCGCTCCCAGGCGGGGGTGCGGCAGACCCCGATGCGCGGCGCCCTGACCGATCGGTCGATCTTGCGCAGGGGCCCCGCGACGAGCGCGGCGCGCAAGGGCGGCAGATCGTCGAGGCTGCGGCACAGGATGCCGAGGGTATCCAAGTTGTGGCATTGCAGCTTGATGCCGCTGCGGCTGAATTCGCCAAAGCTCGCCTTGTAGCCGATGACCCCGCAAAACGCCGAGGGCCGGATCACCGATCCGCCGGTCTGGGTGCCGAGCGCGGCCGGCACCTGGAAATCGGCGACCGCGGCAGCCGAGCCGCTCGACGACCCGCCCGGCGTATGCGCGGGGTTGTGCGGGTTGACGGTGGCGCCTGGGAAGCGGTTGGCAAACTCGGTGGTGACGGTCTTGCCCATGACCGTGCCGCCGGCCATGCGTAAGAGGGCGACGCACGCGGCGTCGGCAAACGGGCGGTTGCCGCGATAGATCGGCGAGCCGTGCCCGGTCGGCATGTCGCGCGTGTCGATGATGTCCTTAGCGCCGATCGGCAACCCGGCGAGGAGGCCCGGCCGGCCGGCGCGGTCGGCGTCGCGCGCCTGGGCCAATGCCTGTTCCGGATCGAGCCAGATCCAGGCCTTGACGTCGGATCGCTCCGCGGCGCGGTCGAGGCAGGCGCGGGTGAGCGCCTCGGCAGTCACCGCCCCGGAGCCGAGCCCCGCGATCGCCTCGGCGGCGGACAGCCGGTTTGGTGCGCTCATGGCCGCGCTCCCAATTGGTGCTCGACCCAGAGCCCGATATCCAAGAGACGGCGATCGTCGTGGCGGCGGGCGACCAGCTGGATGCCGACCGGCAACCCGTCCGGTCCCGCGCCCGCCGGCATCGTCAGGCAAGGCATATGGAGCATCGTCCACAACGAATTGAAGACCGCGTCACCGGTCGAGGCGAGCGTCTTTGGCGCCTGGCCGGGGGCGGGGAGGGTGAGGATTGCGTCGAACCCGCCGGCCCATTCGTGTGCGGTTGCGCGCGCCCGCTCGGCGCCGCGCCAGGCGGTGCGAAAATCCTCAAGGCTCAGCTTGCGCCCGGCGGCGATGCGGCCGTGGGCGAGGAGGTCATCGCTGAGCAGCGCGGCGTGGCGATGGAGTTCCGGAGCATGGTTGCGCGGCGCCTCATAGGCGCTGTGGCGGCGCTGGATCTCGGAGATGTCGGCGCACGCTTCGGGCAGCTCGCTGTCGACGATTGTCGCTCCGGCAGCGCCGAGCCGCGCCGCCGCCGCTTCGAGGACCGCTTTCCCCTCGGGTTGCGCGCGGTCCCAGTGCATCGTGTGGCAGAGCGCGAGGCGCGGCGGGCGCTCGGGGATCTCCGGCTGCTGGTAGGGGATCGCCATCAGCGCGGCGCGGAAAAGCGCGATGTCCTCGACCGAGCGCGCCATCGCGCCGACCGTGTCGAGGGTCTCGGTGTTGGGATGCATCCCGGCCGGGGGGAAGAGGCCATAGCTCGGCTTAAACCCGACGATCCCGCAAAACGCTGCCGGGCGAATGACCGACCCGCCGGTTTGGGTGCCGAGCGCCAGGGGCACCATGAAATCGGCGACCGCGGCGGCCGACCCGCTCGACGAGCCGCCGGGGGTGAATGCGCGGTTATGCGGGTTCATCGTCGGTCCGGGATGGCGGTTGGCGAATTCGGTCGTCACCGTCTTGCCGAGAAGGATCGCCCCGGCGGCGCGCGGCAGCGCCACCGCGCTTGCATCAAAGCTCGGCCGGCACCCGCTATAGATCGGGGAACCGTAGCCCGATGGCATGTCGGATGTGTCGAAGATGTCCTTGATGCCGAACGGCACGCCCCGCAGGATGCCTTGCTTCCCGCCGTTGTCGCAGGCGCGGGCCGCGGCGAGCGCCACCCCACGGTCGAGATGGGTCCACGCCCGCACCACCGGCTCGCGCTCCCTGATCCGCTCGAGGCAGCTGCGCACGACCGTCTCGGCGGTCAATTCACCGCTGTCGACGAGGCGGGCCAGCACCGTCGCCGAGAGGCGGTGCGGTTCGACATTCGGCATCGGCGAGGCTCCGTGAGGCCGCGGGAGCCGCTATCTAAGCAGGGTTCGCCCGCCGGTGCCAGACGCCGGCGATTGGCTATTCGATATCGAGCCCCAAATCGAGGATCGGGGCGCTGTGGGTGATCCAGCCCGAGGAGATCAGATCAACCCCGGCGGCGGCGATCGCCGGTACGCTCTCGCGGGTGATGCGTCCGGAGGCCTCGGTCACCGCGCGCCCGGCAACCATCGCGACGGCGCGGCGTAAGGTGTCGGGGTCCATGTTGTCGAGGAGCACCGCGTCAACCCGGTGCTCTAACGCCTCGGCGAGCTGGTCGAGCGTATCGACCTCGAGCTCGATCTTGACCAGATGGCCGGCATGGGCGCGCGCCCGTTCGAGCGCCTCGCGGACGCTGCCGGCAACAGCGATGTGGTTGTCCTTGATCAGCATCGCATCGTCGAGGCCGAAGCGGTGGTTGGCGCCGCCGCCCAAGCGCACCGCCTCCTTTTCGAGGATGCGCAGGCCCGGCGTTGTCTTTCTCGTGCACACGATCCGCGCCCGGGTGCCCTCGATCGCGTCGACCATCGCGCGGGTCGCGGTGGCGACGCCGGAGAGCCGGCATACGAGGTTGAGCGCGGTACGCTCCGCCGCCAGCACCGGCCGCGCCCGGCCGCCGATGCGGGCGACCGCCTGCCCACGCTCGACGCGGTTCCCATCGGCGCGCAGGCGCTCGATCTTGAGCGCGGGGTCGAGCAGTTCAAATGCGAGGAGGCCGGCCTCCAGCCCGGCAAGGATGCCCGGCTGGCGCGCCGTGATGACCGCATCGATCGGCGCATCGGCCGGCACGATCGCGTCTGTCGTGATGTCGCCGGCCCGCCCGAGATCTTCAAGGAGTGCGGCACGGACAATCGGCTCGATCAACAAGCGGAGCATTGATTTTCTCCAATTGCAGCAATTGGCGGTCTCGGTTGCATTTGCGCTCAGCATCCTTGAGACGCACCCCCTCGGGGTACTCCTCGGGATGACGAATATTTTTCTATTATATCAATTCTTTATCGTCATCCTGAGGAGGTCGCAGAGCGGCCGTCTCGAAGGACGCTAGGGTGTCCGGATCGGTAACGCCGACCTCAACCGATTTCAAGCATGCGCTCGACGGCGCGGCGCGCCGGCCCGGCGATTTCGGGAGCGATTGTCACCTCGTGGGTCATGGTTTCGAGCGCATGGCGGATGTTCGCGAGGGTGATCCGCTTCATATGCGGGCACAGATTGCACGGCCGGATGAAATCGAGCTCGGGGTATTGCAGCGCGACGTTGTCGCTCATCGAGCATTCGGTCAGGAGCACGACCCGCGCCGGCCGCTTTGTCCCGACATAATCGGCCATCGCCGCCGTCGAGCCCGCGAAGTCGCATTCGGCGACGACCTCGGGCGGGCATTCGGGATGGGCCAACACGGTGATGCCGGGGTGCGTTTCGCGCAAGCCGCGGATGTCTTCCGGGGTGAAGCGCTCGTGGACCTCGCAATGGCCCTTCCAGGCGATGATCTCGACCTTGGTCTCTTTCGCAATGTTGCGGGCGAGGTATTCGTCGGGAAGCATGATCACCTTGGGCACGCCCAGCGCCTCGATGATCTTCCTGGCATTGCCTGAAGTGCAGCAGATGTCCGATTCCGCCTTCACCGCGGCCGAGGTGTTGACATAGGTGACGATCGGGACCCCGGGATGGCGCTCGCGCATCAGGCGGACGTCGGCCGCGGTGATCGAGGCGGCGAGCGAGCAGCCGGCGCGCGTGTCGGGGATCAGCACGGATTTTTCCGGGTTGAGCAGCTTCGCTGTCTCGGCCATGAAGTGGACCCCGGCCAAGACGATGACCGCGGCGTCGGTGCGCGCCGCCTCGCGGGCCAGCGCGAGACTGTCGCCGACGATGTCGCCGACCGTATGGAAGATGTCGGGGGTCTGATAATTGTGCGCCAGGATGACCGCGTTCCGCTCGTGCTTCAGCTTGAGGATCGCGGCGATGTCCTCGGCGAGGAATGGCCATTCGACCGGTGGCACATGGCGCTCGACGCGAGCGTAGAGCTCGGGCAGCGGCATCGCGGCAGCGATAGGGGTGGGCACGGTCTCAGGCAGTCGTGGTTGCATCATCACTTATGCTCCCTATGAGCATTTCTAGCATCCGGAAAAGCCGGACGATAAATGTCCGGCCAGCGCCCCCACGGAGAGGGCTTATGCTGCATATGAGTATAAGGGCGAAACCCGCCGCGTCAACCCCCCGCGCGCCGCGGCCGCGCATAGCTGACCGGCACAGTGATCAATCTGGCGCTTGGAGGCCGAACCTTGCAGAATTCTCGCCCGTTGAAATCGGAGCGGCAAAGTTCGATATCGAAAGCACCGTTATTTCTATATGCGCTGGAACGCGTCATGGCGCTCAGTCTCAAAGACCCCGAAACCGATCGGCTGGCCCGCGAAGTCGCGCGGCTCACCGGCGAGAGTCTGACGGAAGCGGTGCGTACTGCTCTGGCCGAGCGCTTGGAGCGCGAAAGGTTGCGCCGCGGGCGACCGCGGAAAAGCCTCGCCGATCGGCTGAATGAAATCGCGCTGCACTGCGCGGCTCTACCCGATTTCGACACGCGCTCGCCGGACGAGATCATCGGCTACGACGAGAACGGGATGTGGTGATGGTCATCGACACCTCGGCGATCATCGCCTGTCTGCTCGGCGAGCCGGAGCGGGCCTCGCTCGTGGCCGTGATGGCGAAGGATCCGGTCAAGTTGATCTCGGTTGTCGGGGTCGTCGAAGCCTCGCTCGTGCTGCTCGGCCGCAAGCGCGCCGGTGGGCTCAGCGATCTGGAAGCGTTTCTCACCGACGGCGAAATCGAGCGCGTTCCCGTGGATGTCCGACAAGCGGAGGCGGCGGTCGAGGCGTTCCGGCGGTTCGGGCGGGGCCGGCACCCGGCGCGTCTTAACATCGGCGATTGCTTTGCCTACGCGTTGGCGAAAACGACTGGTGAACCGCTCCTCTTCAAGGGCGGCGATTTCGCCCGGACGGATATTCCGGCGGTTGGCTAGCCCGCCGGGCGTCGTCCGGCGCGCAGGCGCAGGCCCGGGGCGGGGCGTTCGAGCAGGACCTCGCGGCGGAAGCGGACGAGCCGGGCCGGCCGGCCGCCGGTCTGGGCGCTCACCGCGCCGGTCTCCTCGACCAGGCCCTGCTGCTCGACCAGCCGGCGGAAATTCTGCTTGTGCAGCCTGACCCCGGCGAGCGCCTCGACGGTGCGCTGCAGCTGCAACAGCGTGAAGGCCGGCGGCATCAGCTCGAACACCACCGGGCGGTACTTGATCTTGCCGCGCAGACGGCCGATCGCGGTCGCCAGGATGCGGCGGTGGTCGGAGGCCATCACCACCCCGCTTGCGCCGCGGTCAAGGGGTGCCTCCTTTCTGCCGAGGTCACGCGACGCCTCGGCGACGAGCCCGGCTTCGTAGAAGAGCTCGTAGCGTTCGAGGACCAGTTCTTCGCTCCACGACAGGCCGTGCCGGCCGAACGCAAGCCCGAGCCGCTCCTCGCGCAACCGGCGCTCGCGCTCACCGCCGGTGGCGGCTGCCCACTCTGCCAGCCGTACCTCGAGCGGTCCAAGCAGCGGCGGCTTGCCTTGTCGCCAATCCTCCCACGGAAAATAGCGGTACCAGCTGTGCCATTCCGCCTCGGTCGACTCGGCGGGGCGCGCCTCGCGCGCGAGCGCCAGATAGGCGACGACCAGGGCTGGCAGCGCGAGGCCGCCGACGCCCATCCCACCGCCCATGGCCCGGTTGCGATCGCCAAAGGTGTAAAGCTGTTCGACATAGCCGAGCGTCTGGCTGGTCTGCCGCTCGACCCAGGCGCGCAACCCGATCTCGAGCGTGCGGTGCTCGGCTTCGAGGGGGCCCGAGGGCAAAGCCTCGGCCGCTTCGGCGGCACCGCGCTCCGCGGCGAGGCGGATCGTCAGCACCCGCGGCTCCTGCACGCTGGCCGCGACAATGGCCGCGCACAGGCCGATCGTCAACGCGGCGCCGGGCCCGGCAGCTGCCGGCTCGCCGAAGGTCCGCCGCAGGGACGATGCGGCTGCGCGAAGCTTGGGCATCTAGCCCGCCGTGATGTGGCTCCGGAAGCTCAGCGGGTCGCCGATGAAGCGGATCGGCTCGAAGCTGCCGCCGGTTCCGCGCACCATAACCGTGCCGTATCCCAGGATGCGGCCGAGGATCGATTGGTCGACGCCGACCGTTTCAACTTTCGAGCGGTTCATTTCCATGCTGTGACGCTGGAAGATGCCGGTCTTGTAGATGACCCGCCGGTCGGTCACCGCCAGTTCGGTCGTCGAGCGCCGGATCACCGCGTCGAGCCCCGACACCAGCGCCAGCAGCCCGAGCACGGCGGCGATGATGTTGAGCGCGATCTGCGCCGCCGGCTCGGCAACGGCTTTCGCGGCAATCAGGCTGAGGACCGCCAGGATCACCAGCAGAATCGCCCGCAGGTAGACCAGCCAATGGAGGCTGGTGGCGTAGGTCACCGTTTCGCCGGGCTGCAGCACCTGCTCGACATATTTCATGGCACGTCGCCCCGGTACCCGGCGCGGTGAGCGCGGCTCCTCCTCATGATGCGATCTCCTGCGCTGCGTCGACCCCCATTGTGCTGTGCAACGCGGGCGGGGTCAAAGATCGCGAGCCGGCGCTGCCGGCACTCCTCGCCGCTCCCTCAAGCTCCCCGCCGCGCGAAATCGATGCGCGGATCGATCAGCATGTAGGTCAGATCGCTGATCAGCTTGAGCGCGAGCCCGATCAGCGTGAACACATAAAGGGTTCCGAACATGATCGGGTAATCGCGGTTGATCGCCGCCTCGAACCCCAACAGCCCCAGGCCGTCCAATGAGAAGATGACCTCGATCAATAAGGAGCCGGTAAACAGAATGCCGATGAACGCGGCGGGAAACCCGGCGACCACCAGGAGCATCGCGTTGCGGAAGACGTGGCCGTAGAGGATCCGATGTTCGGTCAGGCCCTTGGCACGCGCGGTCAGCACATATTGCTTGTTCACTTCATCGAGAAAGCAGTTCTTGGTCAGCATCGTCAGCGTCGCGAACCCGCCGATGACGAGCGCCGTCACCGGCAGCGCGATATGCCAGAAATAGTCGAGGATGCGCATCGGCCAGTCGAGATCGACCCAGTTGTCGCTGGTGAGGCCGCGCAGCGGGAAGATCGACCAATAGCTGCCGCCGGCGAACAGCACGATCAAGAGGACGGCGAACATGAAGCTCGGCACCGCATAGCCGACGATAATGACCGCGCTCGTCCACAGATCGAAGCGGCTGCCGTCTCGCACCGCCTTCCTGATGCCGAGCGGGATCGAGACCAGATAGGTCAGCAACGTCGTCCACAGCCCGATCGAAATCGATACCGGCAGTTTGTCGCGAATCAGATCGATGACCCGGCGATCCCGGAAGAAGCTCGTTCCAAGATCGAACGTCGCATAGTGCTTCATCATCAACCAAAACCGCTCGAGGGGTGGCTTGTCGAAGCCGTACTGCTTTTCCAGTTCCTTGATGAAGGCGGGGTCGAGCCCGCGCGCGCCGCGATAACGGGTCTCCCCGCTGGCCGATTGGGACTTCAGCTCGCCGGCGCCGCCGCTGACCCGCTCGGTGGCGCTGATCGTGTTGCCTTTGAGCTTGGCAATCATCTGCTCGACCGGCCCGCCGGGCGCGGCCTGAACGATGAAGAAATTGACCACCATGATCGCGAACAGCGTCGGCACCATCAGCATGATGCGCCGGACCGCATAGGCAATCATGGCTCGCTCTGGCAACCGGAACGTCGCCGCCCCGGCGGACGCCGCGGTCCACAGTTCGACGGCGCCGTCGCCGGTAAAATGGATCTCGGCTTTCGCCGGGATGACGTTGCGAGCAACGTCACTTCGCCACCTCGCCCTTCTTCGCCTCGATCGATTGTTCGGCGGTGGGGTCGACCCACCAGGTGTCGAGGCCGATGCCATATTTGGGCGAGAGCTTCGGGCGGCGGAACTTGTCCCAGTAGGCCACGCGAAATGCCGAGAGGTGATAATTGGGGATGACGTAGTAGCCGTACTGCAGGACCCGATCGAGCGCGCGGATATGGGCAACCAGGCTCGCTCGGTCGGGAGACTTGATCAATTCCTCGATGAGTTCGTCGATGACCGGGCTCTTGATACCGAGGACGTTGCGGCTGCCTTCCTCGTCAGCCGCCTTGGATCCCCAATACTCGCGCTGCTCGTTGCCGGGAGAGAGCGAGGCACCGAAAGACACGACCGCCATGTCGTAATCGAAGGTTTCCATCCGCTTTTCGTATTGCGAGGTGTCGATGGTGCGCACCCGCGCGGTGATCCCCATCCGCCGCAGATTGTCGACAAAGGGCAACACAATTCGCTCAAACTCAGGTTGCACCAGCAATATCTCGAACTCGAAGGGCTGGCCGGTCTTGTCGTTAACCAGCTTCTCGTTCTTGAAGCCCCACCCGGCTGCCCTCAACAGCTTGAGCGCCTCGCGCAACCCGTCGCGGATATTTCCCGAGCCGTCGTATTTGGGCGGGTTGTATTCCTTGGTGAATACGTCGTCTGGGATCTTGCCGCGGAATTTCTCGAGGATCTTCAGTTCCTCGCCCTGCGGCAGCCCGGTCGCGGCTAATTCGGAATTGTCGAAATAGCTGCGCGTCCGCGTATAGGCGCCATAGAACAGGTTTTTGTTCGACCATTCGAAGTCGAAGGCGTAGGCCAGCGCCTGGCGCACCCGGGGGTCCTGGAACAACGGCCGGCGCAGATTATAGCCAAACCCCTGCATGCCGCTCGGCAGCTGGTTCGGGATCATCTCCTTCTTGATCAATCCGGCGCGCAAAGCCGGGCTGTCATAGCCGGTCGCCCAGTTCTTTGCCGCATTCTCGATGCGGATATCGTATTGCCCGGCCTTGAAGGCTTCGAGCGCGATCGTGCCGTCGCGATAATAGTCGTAGCGGATGGTGTCGACATTATACCGGCCCTTGTTGACCGGCAGATCGGCGCCCCAGTAATCGGCGACGCGCTTATAGGTGATCGAGCGGCCCGGATCGAGCGCGTCGACCTTGTAGGGGCCGCTGCCGAGCGCCGGGTCGAGCGTCGTCTTGGTGAAATCGCGGCCGGCCCAATAGGCTTTCGACAAGACCGGCATCTCGCCGAGGATTTGCGGCAATTCGCGGTTCTCGGCCGATTTGAAACGAAAGCGGATGCCGCGCTCGCCTTCCCGCGCAATGTCGGTCACATCGCCGTAATAGGAGCGGTACATCGGGTGGCCCTTCTCGCGCAGCGTGTTGAAGGTCCACATCACATCGTCCGGCGTCATCGGGGTGCCGTCGTGAAAGCGCGCCTCCTTGCGCAAGGTGTAGAGCACCGAGAGCTTGTCCGCCGCGAGGTCGATGCTGTCGGCGACGAGCCCGTATTCGCTGCCGGGTTCGTCTTGGGAGGCCACCGTCAGGGTGTCGAAGATCTGGTCGATCCCGGCGGCCGGCACGCCCTTGACGACAAAGGGGTTCAGCGTGTCATAGGTGCCGATCGCCGAAAACTTCATCGTGCCGCCCTTGGGTGCGTTCGGGTCGGCATACTCGAAATGCTTGAAATCCGGCGGATATTTCAATTCGCCAAAGAGCGAGAGGCCATAGCTCCCCGCTGCCGCCAGGGCCGCCAGTGCGCCGAAGCACATGAGGCAGCCGAAGAAGACACCCGGCAGCCTGCCCATGATGCCTCCCGTTACGCGGCGTTTCACGCGGCTAACAATGCCAGCGCCGCTTGGTGCGCGCGGCGGTCGCCGGCGACGAGGACGCGGCCGTCCGAGGCGAGCGTCAGCGGCGCGCCCCGCCAATCGGTGGCGATCCCGCCGGCACCTTCGACGATCGGCGCCATCGCACTGAAATCGTAGGGCTTGAGGCTCGCTTCGACGACCAGGTCGATGAAGCCGTGTGCCACGAGGCCATAGGCGTAGCAATCGGCGCCGTAGCGCACGAGCTTGGCGGCACCGGCGACTTTCGCATGCGCCGCAACATCGGCGCCGACGAACATGTCGGGACTGGTGGAGAAGACCGTCGCGGCAGCGAGTGCGGCGCAAGGCCGGGTGCGGACCGGGTTGCCGTTGAAGGTGGTAGCCCGGCCCGCGGCACCGATCCAGCGCTCCCGCGAGATCGGCTGGTCGATGATCCCGATAATCGGGCGCCCGTGATGGGCGAGCGCGATCAGCGTGCCGAACAGCGGCACACCCGATATGAAGGATTTGGTGCCGTCGATCGGGTCGAGCACCCAGGTGAACTCGGCCTCCTCGCGCTCGCGGCCGAATTCCTCGCCGAGGATGCCGTGGTCCGGAAACCGCCCCGCGATCAGATGCCGCATCGCCGCTTCGGCGGCGCGGTCGGCAATCGTGACCGGCGACAGATCGGGCTTGTCGTCGACCGCGAGAGGCTGGCGAAAATAGGGGCGGATCACCTCTCCCGCGGCATCGGCGAGGTCGATCGCGAGGGCCAGGAACCGGTCGAGCTCGACCACATTCCTCCTATTTGAGGCTTTGGAGGTAGGCGATCACATCGGCGCGGTCCTGCGCCTTGGGCAGGCCCGGGAACGTCATCTTGGTACCCTTGGCGAACTCCTGCGGCTTGTAGAGCCATGATGTTCAATTCGTCTGGGTCCCACTTCTTGTCCTTGTCGGCGGCCAGCGCGTTGGAAAACTGGTAGCCGGAGACGCTGGCGATGTTCTCTTCCATGATGTCCCAGAGATTGGGGCCGATCTTGTTCGGTTCCCCCTTGGCGAAGGTGTGGCATTGCAGGCAGACCTTGGCGATCTGCTGGCCTTTGGCCGGATCGGCCTTTGCCATGTAGGGCCCGATCGGCTCGGGGCCGGCAGGCGCCGCTTCTGGAGCCGCCGCTGTCGCCTTTGCTCCGCCCTCGGCGCCGGGCGGCACGTAGGCCAGGTGCTCCAGATGGTTGGGGTGGACGAGCTTGCTCGCCAGGATGCCCGAGACCATTGCGACGATCATCGCAGTCAGCACCGATGCGATGATCTTGTTCCACTCGAACGACGACATCATCGTCCTTTTGGTTGGCCGCTCGCGGGCGGCGGGTGCGGCATCGGCCGACGGCGGCGCGCGCGGCAGGAAATCGGATTCCGGGCGCCAACTCAACCGAATTATCACGCTTCCGGCGGGCAAACGAACCGGGCATCTTGTCGCTGCCTGTTTCTCTCTTGAAGGACTTGAGGGACCGTTGGCCGCCGTGCCTGCCGCTCGCCCGCCCGCCAATAACCCGATCGCCAACCCGATCGTGCTGATCCCGGCCCGCCTCGCGGCGAGCCGGCTGCCGAATAAGCCGCTCGCGCTCATCGCCGGGGTGCCGATGATCGCGCATGTCTGGCGCCGCGCCGTCGCCGCCGGCGTCGGCCCGGTCGTCGTCGCCTGCGGCGACCAGGCGATCGCCGAAATCATCGAGCAGCTCGGCGGCCACTGGGTGATGACCGATCCGGCATTGCCGACCGGCTCCGACCGCATCCAGGCGGCGGTGACCCTCCTCGACCCGGAGCATGCGCATGACGCGGTCATCAACGTGCAAGGCGACATGCCGATGCTCGAGCCACAGGCGATCCGCGTCGCGCTTGCCGCGCTGTCCGAGAGCGAGGCCGACATCGCGACCCTGGCTGCGCTGATCACCGATCCCGCGGCGCTCGCTGCGACCAGCGTCAACAAGGTGGTCGCCGGGTTCGTCGATCCCGGCCGCCCCGCCCGCGCGCTCTATTTTTCGAAGGCGGCGGTGCCGTGGGGTGAGGGGCCGCATTACGAGCATATCGGGCTCTATGCCTATCGCCGCGCCGCGCTCGACCGCTTCGTTACCCTGCCGCGCGGCGTCCTCGAACAGCGCGAGCGCCTCGAACAGTTGCGCGCCCTCGAAGCCGGGATGCGCATCGCGGTCAGTCTCATCGACCCGGAATGGCTCGGGGTCCAGGTCGACACCCCGGAGGACCTTGAACGGGCCGAGGTGCTGATGCAGAGCCCAGGCGGCCGGAAGAGCGATTCCTAAAAGCCGCTCAATTCTATTGTCATCCCGGCGAAAGCCGGGACCCACTCCTGCGCATTCGAGTTGTTGCGGAAATGGGTCCCGGCTTTCGCCGGGATGACAATGTTATCGTGGAACGACAGAGTAGAACCTCGGTAGTGTACGAAATGACAGACACACCCAACCCGACTCAGACCATCGCCTTTCAGGGGGCGCCCGGCGCCTATTCCGATCTCGCCTGCCGGCATGTCTATCCGGCGATGACGACGCTGCCGTGCGCCGCCTTCGAGGACGCCTTCGCCGCGGTGCGCGAGGGCCGGGCCGCGCTCGCCATGATGCCGATCGAGAACTCGGTCGCCGGAAGGGTCGCCGATATTCATCATCTGATGCCCGATTCGGGCTTTTCATCATCGCCGAGCATTTTGAGCGGGTGCAGCCATCATCTCCTGGCCCTGCCCGGGGCGAGCCTCGATCAAATCCGCACCGTCCGCAGCCACGTCCACGCGCTCTCGCAGTGCCGCAACTTCATCCGCGCCCATGGTCTCCAGCCGGTGGTGCGCGCCGATACGGCGGGAAGCGCCGGTGAAATCAAGGAACTCGGCGACCCGACGATCGCCGCGATCGCTTCGGAACTTGCCGGCGAGATTTATGGCCTCGTCTCGCTTGCCGAAAACATCGAGGACGCCGAGCACAACACAACCCGTTTTCTCGTCATGTCGCGCGAGGCGCAGCGGGCGCGGCGCGGGGGGCCGAGCGTGACGACCTTCGTCTTCAACGTGCGCAACGTTCCGGCGGCGCTCTACAAGGCGCTCGGCGGGTTCGCCACCAATGGCGTCAACATGACCAAGCTCGAAAGCTACATGGTCGGGGGCCGGTTCGCGGCGACCCAGTTCTATGCCGATGTCGAAGCTCACCCCGAGGACCGCCCGCTCAAACTGGCGCTCGAGGAACTCGCCTTCTTTTCAACCGAGGTCAAGATCCTCGGCGTCTACCCGGCGCACCCGCAACGCATTGCCGCGCGCCAAGAGGAGAGGGGCCTATCCGCATGAAAACCGTCGATCACGCCGAACTGCACCGCCTCGTCGAGCGCGTCTTCGCCGCCGCCGGCAGCAGCGAGGACGAAGCCAAAATCGTCGCGGGACACCTCGTCGACGCCAATCTTCGCGGGCATGACAGCCATGGCATCGGGCTCATCGCCAACTACCTGCGCAACCTCGGCAACGGCAAGGCGGCGATCAATCAGAAGGGGCATGTGGTCAGCGATGCCGGCTCGATGATCGTCTATGACGGCGCCCGCGGCTGGGGCCAGATCGTCGCGCGCGAGGCGACGCTGCTCGGCATCGGCAGGGCAAAGGAAACCGGGGTCGCGGTCGTCGCGCTGCGCAACGCCCATCATATCGGCCGGGTCGGCACCTATGGCGAGATGTGCGCCGCGGCCGGGCTGGTGTCGATCTCGTTCGTCAACATCACCGACCAGCGCCCGGCCGTGGCGCCGTGGCGCGGCAGCGACGCGCGCTTCGGCACCAACCCGGTGACGGTCGCGATCCCCGGCCCGACGCCGGACCGGCCGATCATCGCCGACATGGCAACCAGCCGCATCGCGATGGGCAAGGTCAGGGTGGCGCGCAACAAGGGCGAACAGATCGCCGAGGGCACCCTGCTCGATGCCGACGGCCAGCCGACAACCGACCCCAACGTCATGTACCGCCGGCCGCGCGGCGCGCTCCTCACCTTCGCCGAGCACAAGGGCTACGCGCTGGCGTTCATCTGCGAGATCCTGGCGGGGGCGGTGACCGGCAGCGGCACGATGCGGCCCGAACGGCAAGAGGACGCGAGCGTCACCAACGGTATGCTGCTCATCGTTATCGATCCGGCGCGGCTCACCGAGCCCGACTGGCTCACCGAGGAGATCCAGGCGATGACCGACTATGTCACCGCCTCGCCACCACGACGCGCCGGCGAACCGGTGCTGATCCCCGGCGACCCCGAGCGGTTGATGCGTGAAAAGCGGATCGCCGAGGGAGTGCCGATCGACGAGGAAACCTGGCGCGAGTTCGCCGCCGCGGCGCGCACCGTCAACGTCCTGGTCGAGGCGTAGACCCCTTTGGCACCGTGTTCCCGGCGAAGGCCGGGATCCATGGTTCGGCGCCCGAGACACCGCAAAATGGGTCTCGGCCTTCGCCGGGAACACGGAGAAGCGGCTGTAATCATGAAAGAAGACGACACGTTTTTGTGGCTGGAGGAGGTTGAGGGCGCGCGCGCGCTCGAATGGGTGCGCACCCAGAACGCCCGCAGCCTCGCGCTCCTCGAAGGTGATCCGCGCTATCAGCTGATGCACAACGAAGCGCTGGGGGTCGTCACTGCTTCGGACCGCATCCCCTATCCGAGCTTTCTAGGGGAGGGCCTCGCCAATTTCTGGCAGGACGATGTGCATGTCCGGGGGCTGTGGCGGGTGACGACCCTCGCGTCGTTCGCGACAGATGCGCCGGATTGGCAGACGCTCCTCGATGTCGATGCGCTGGCCGCCGCCGAGGGGCGCAACTGGGTGTTTCACGGCGCGAGCGTCCTGCGGCCGGATTATCGCCAGGCTCTAGTCAGCCTCTCCGATGGCGGCAAGGACGCCAGCGAGCGGCGCGAATTCGACCTCGGCGCCAGGCGCTTTGTCGAAGGCGGGTTCTTCCTCCCCGAGGGTAAGCAGAGCGCGGTCTGGCTCGACGGCGACACGCTGATCGTCGCGCGCGACTGGGGGCCGGGGACGATGACCGCCTCCGGCTATCCGTTCATCTTGAAGCGGCTCTCCCGCGGTGCACCGCTCGACAAGGCGGAAGAGTTGTTCGCCGGTACCGCCGAGGACGTCAGCGTCGGTGCCAGCGTGCTGCGCGACCCCGAGGGGCGGGTGAAGGGCATCCTCGTCAACCGCCAGGTCAGCTTCTTCGAGAGCGAGCGCTACCTCTTGACTGCGAGTGGCCCGCTCCGCCTGCCGCTGCCGGCGCGTTCAAGCTTTCGCGGCTTTGTCGCGGATCAGCTGGTATTCTCGCTCGAAGAAGATTGGGGCTCGAATTACCCCGCGGGCGCGCTCATTTCGCTCGATCTTGCCGCATGCCTCGCCGACCCCGCCGCGGCGGCGCCGCTCCTGGTCCATGCGCCGGGACCGCGCGCGGCGATCGAGGATGTCGCCACGACCCGCAACCTTCTGCTGGCGACGATCTATCGCAACGTCGAGGGCAGCGCGGTCGCCTTCCGCTTCGAGGGCGGGCGTTGGGCGGCCAGCCCGTTGGCGCTCCCCGAGCACGCCTCGCTCCATATCGTCGATACGAGTGAGCGCGAGGACCGCGGGTTTATCGACGTCGCCGGGTTCCTCAGCCCCAACGCGCTCTGGCTGGTCGAACCGGGTTCGGCCGCGCCCACCGTCCTCAAGTCACTGCCGGCGCGCTTCGACGGCGCCAACAGCACCGTCGAGCAGTTCGAGGCGACCTCGGCCGATGGCACCGCGGTGCCCTATTTCGTCGTCCGCCCGAAGGCCCTTGAGCTTGACGGCACAGCGCCGACGCTGCTCTACGGCTATGGCGGGTTCCAGGTGTCGATGACCCCATCCTATGCTGGCGTCATCGGCAAGCTGTGGTGCGAGAAGGGCGGGGTCTATGTCCTCGCCAATATCCGCGGCGGCGGCGAATTCGGCCCGCAATGGCATAAGGCCGCGCTGAAAGCAGAGCGCCAGCGCGCCTTTGACGATTTTCTCGCGGTCGCCGAGGATCTGATCCGGCGCGGCATCACGAGCCCGCGCCGACTCGGCATCATGGGCGGCTCGAACGGCGGTCTCCTGATGGGTGCGATGCTGGTGCAGCGGCCGGACTTGTTCCGCGCCATCGTCATCCAGGTGCCGCTCCTCGACATGCTGCGCTATCACAAATTGCTCGCCGGCGCCTCGTGGATCGCCGAATACGGCGACCCCGATGTGCCCGAGGAGGCCGAATTTCTGCGCCGGATCTCGCCCTACCACAATCTGCGCCCGGGTATCGCCTACCCCGAGGTGTTCTTCGTCACCTCGACCAAGGACGACCGCGTCCATCCGGGACATGCCCGCAAGATGGCGGCGAAGATGGCGGCGATGGGTCTCACGTTTTTCTATTACGAAAATGTCGATGGCGGCCATTCCGCCGCGGCAAACCTCGCCGAGCGCGCCCGGCGCAACGCGCTCGAATTCACCTATCTGACCGAGAAGCTGGTGGATTGAGCATTGGCGATTGTCATTGCGGGCGGAGCGACGCAATCTCGTGAGAATGAGCTTCGTCGGCCGGTGTTGCGTCCTCGCTCACGCTCCTCGCAATGACGGCGTCTCCTGGGAAAGGAAATCCCGATGATCGACAAATTCATGACCGTCTACGCCGGCCACATCGACCTCCCCGACCACGGCCAGAATGCGACCCCGGCCAACGACCGGCGCTATACGAACGACCAGCTTGCCGGCGTCTTCGCCAAGACCGAGGCGATCGCCAAGGTCATGGACGATTACGGCTGGGATACGCTGTGGATGGCCGAGCACCACTTCCAGCACGAGGGTTACGAGTGCCTGCCCAACATCCTGATGCTGGCGGTGCATCTGGCGCACTTGACGAAGACGCTGAAGATCGGTTGCGGCTTCAACATCGCGCCGATGTGGCACCCGTTGCGTCTGGCCGAGGATTACGCGGTCGCCGATATCCTGACCAAGGGGCGCACCGTGTTCGGCGTCGGGCGCGGCTACCATACCCGCGAGGTGGAGACGCTAGGCGGTCCGATGCTCGACCAGGACGCCAACCGCGAAGTCTTCGAGGAGGCGGTCGAGATCATCTTCAAGGCGTTCAACAACGAGAGCTTCTCGCACGAGGGCAAGCACTGGACGATCCCGGCGCGGGTGCCCTACCGCGGCTACGATCTGAAAGAGCTGAGCCTGGTGCCGCGGCCGCTCCGTCTCCCGGTCGAATGCTGGCAGCCGATCGTCAGCGCCTCGACGCGCGGCATCGAGTTCATGCTGAAGCACGGCATCAAGGGGATGGTCGGCGGCGGCGCGGCGACGACCTCGGAAGGGCCGATCGCGGCCTACCAGCGGGTCGCGGCGGCGCACGGCCGCAACCTGAAGCTCGGCGAGGACCTCGCGATCAACGTCACGATCTTTCTCGGCAAGTCGCGCGAAGTGGCGATCCGCGAAATGGTGCCGTATTACGAGGAACAGGTGAAGATGTTCGCGCCGCTCGGTTTCGTCCCCGGCATCACGCCGGAACAGATGGACGCGGCCGCCAAACGCGGCGGCTGGGATGCCGCCGGGGTCCCGACCGTCGACAATTACCTGAAGCTGGGATCATGGTTCGCCGGCACGCCGGACGACCTCGTCACCCATTTGAAAACCCTGGAAGAGCGCTTTCCGGGCATGCGGCACGTCAACCTGTCGCCGCCGCTGACGACGCCGACCGAACAGATCGTCGAGCAGTACTGCATCGTTGGCGAAAAGGTCATGCCGCATTTCCGTTCGCGCGCGGCGATACCGGCGGCGGCGAAGTGACCCGGTAGGGTCATCCTGGCGGAGGCCGGGATCTACCCCTGCCGCCGGTTTCGGCCTCGCCCGGCATGACACGTGTTGCCGGACGTCCGTTCACCCGGCCGCGTTGCGGGCCGAGAGCGCCATCGCGATCAGCGACATGCCGCCCCATACCAGGTCGATCCCGACCAGGAGCCCGAGCGCCCAGGCGAGCGTCCCGGGCAACCCGGAGACGATGATGAGCGCAAGGACT
>CAVTGB010000026.1:0-25477 GCA_963734125.1 uncultured Alphaproteobacteria bacterium | reverse complement strand
GGACCCCCAGATATCGTAAACTACGGCGCGCACAGCACGAGCCCGTCCGCCGCGGCGATGTCGGCGAGCAGCTTTTTCACGGTTCCGGCCACTTTTCGCCCTCGAAATCCTGGTTGTAGGCCGGGATCGGCGCGAGGTCGTAGAGCGCGAGATCGGCGCGGCCGGCAAATTTCTCGCGCAATGTCTCCAATACCGCGTTGGAATAGGAACCGGTGCGCAGACTGCCGGACATGCCGATGAGGCGGATCGGCTTCTTCTCGTCGGACATCAAGCTGGTTCCCGGTGTGGCGCGTCGCGCTGGAAATGCGCGCACCTCATACCGAACCCGGCTTGCCGCTGGCAACAATCTCCGGCCCCTGCCCGGCGGAATATCCTACGTGTCGGGGCGAAGCTGCGCGATCAGCGGGGCGACAGCGGCGACCCGGCGGAAATCGTGGATGATCTCGAGGCTCGCCTCGATCTGCCGGCCGGTGAGCCCGGCATGCGGCATCAGCGTGCGGTACTTGGCGTCGATGTCGGCCCAGGCGATGCCGAGCATGCCGGAGCCCTTGGGCACATAGACGGTGCTGGTGACGCTGCGTCCGTCGCGCGTGCGGATGGTGACGCGTCGCACCCTGCCGATAGCGCTCGACATTGTCCGTCGGCGGAGCGCCGACCCGGATTTTGTCGATCAGCCCGTGGATGACCGGGTCGGCGATCTTCTCCGGGCTCGCATGCGACCCATGAAAATCCGCGGTCGGCGACCCCGGCGGCGAGGAAATAGGCCGGGCTGTGCGCCATGTCGATGAGGTCCTTGGGGTGCAGCGGGCCGGTGAGCGCGGTCATTCCCGGACGCGACACCGTGATGCTTTCGACATCGCGACGCTGCGATCTGCCCCTCCCGCGCGGCGTTGCCGGCAGCTTCGGCGAGCGCGTGATAGGGGTGGCCGCCCGGCACCAGCTTCACTGCCATGTCGGTCACGATGTCCCAGGAGGCGCCGAGGTCGCGGGTCGCCGCGGCGGCGGCTTTGCTGCCGTCGACCCCGCCGTAGACCTCGAAGAAGCCGAGCTTCATTTCGAGCATGCGCTCCTCGGCGTTGTAGCCGCGCTGCGCCGCGCGGCGCCGCCTGGATGCCGCTCAGCGTCGCCAGTCCCGGCATGGTATTCGCGCGCGACGCTGGTGTCGGCGGCCTTGGCCAGCCCGCCGGTCGAGGTCGCGGCCAGCGCGATCGCGTGCGTCGATCTGCGTCGGCGTCGAGGTGCAACAGCCGCGCCGCCGCGACCGTCGCGGCGAAAATCGCCGCGTTCGAGCCGTGGAAGCCGCGCTCGCGAAACCCGGCTCATCGCGTCGATGATGCGCCCGGCGGCCTCGTAGCCGACGACGATCGCCGCCAGCACATCCTCGCCGCGTGCCGCCGTGTGCGCTCGGCGAGCGGCGAGCGCGGTCGCGACCAAGGGCGTCCCGCAATGGACGATCGTGCGCAGGTCGCTGTCGTCGGAGGCGGCGGCGTCGCTCATCACCGCGTTGACCTGCGCGGCGGCGACGACCGGCAATTTGGCGCCGGCGTCGAACCACACCGAGGCGCGCGGGCTGCCGCCGAGGCTCTCGGCCATATCCTTGATGATTTTCGGCGAACTCGATCCCCCTACCCATCGCCGCGCTGGCGAAAGTGCTGGCGACCAGCATTGCCGCGTGATCGATCGCCTGCGCCGGCAGATCGGCGGCGGTGACCCCGGTGAGAAACTCGGCCAGGTCGCGCGCTGCGCTCATCGCTGCCTCCTTTGCTGTGGTGGTTGAGTTTGCCGCCTTGTGCTGCCAAGCTTTGTCCGCGAACCTCATCGATCCAACCGGAGGAAACCAGCATGGCCATGGAAATCGGGCACGTCCATATCAAGACCTACGACCCCAAGAAGACGGCAAAGTTCTACATCGACAATTTCGGCGCGACGATGAAGAACGAGGCCCCCAACGGCAACATCCAGCTCAACCTGCATGGGCTGCAGCTCAATGTCACGACGATCTCGGCCGCGCAGAACCGCAAGCAGATGATGGGGATCGAGCACATCGCGGTGCAGACCGACGACTATGCCGGAGCCATCGCCAAACTGAAGGGCAACGGCGCGCACATCATGATGGAGCAGTTCAACAACGGCCGCCATGTCGCCTTCATCGAAGCCCCCGACGGCGCCCAGATGGAACTGATCGAGAAGGTCTAGGCCGCACCGCCGACAGTACCCCTCAGCCTGTCCCTCTTCCCGCGAGCGGGGAGAGGGCGGGGGTGAGGGGCGATTGGTGCAAAAGGATCAGGCATGGCTTTGAAGGACCAGATCCAATTCGGGGTGGCGCTGCCGCACCGCGCGCCCGAGCCGATTGACATGGCGGCGGTGCGCCAGGTGGCGACGCGCGCTGAAGCGCTCGGGTTTCGGGATTTGTGGGTGACCGAGAACACGCTCGACCATGTGTTCTGCTTCGATCCCGTCGTCGTCTTGACCTATGCGGCGGCGGTGACGACGAAGATCCGCCTCGGCGCCTCGGTGGTCGTCTTGCAGATCCACAGCCCGCTGATGATCGCGCATCAATGGGCCTGCCTCGATTACGTGAGCCAAGGCCGGGCGATCCTCGGGGTCGGCATCGGCCGCGAGCACCACTACCGCCAGTTCGAGGTGTCGCCGGAAGGCCGGGTCAGCCGGTTCCGCGAGGAACTCGAGATCATCAAGGCGCTCTGGACGCAAGAGAAGGTCACCTACCAGGGGCGCTTCTATCACCTCAAGGACGAGACAATGGCGCCAAAGCCGGTGCAAAAGCCGCCCCCGCCGATCTGGATGGGGGTCGGCCACCCCAATGCCGTCCGCCGCGCCGCGGGAATTGCCGATGGCTGGATGGGCTCGGGCGGGTCGCGCATCGCCGATTTCGCGGCCTCGGTCCCGATTCTCAAGGCGGCGCTCGAAGAGAAGGGGCGGGACACGGCGACTTTTCCGATCTCCAAGCGCATCTTCATGGCGGTCGATGAGCGTGCCGACGTGGCGCGCCGCGAATTGTTGCGCTGGTTTACCGATGTTTATCGCAATCCGCCGGGCACCGACCTTTGCGGCATTCACGGCACGCCCGAACAGGTGCGCGCGCGGCTCGAGGAGGTTATCGCGATGGGCGCCAACCATTTATTGCTGAACCCGGTGTCGCGTTATGGCGAGCAGTTGGAAGCGCTCGCCGAAGTGGTGGGGCTGAAATGAGCGCGATAGCATCCGACCCCGTCAAGGCGCAGGTCGCCCGGCATTGGGACCGGCGGGCGGCGCATTTCGACGAGGATTTCGGCCATTCGATCGGCAGCCCCGCGGAGCGCGCGGCGTGGGACCGCATCCTCGATCTGGTGATCCCCGGGGGCCAAGTGTTGGATGCGCTCGATTGCGGGTGCGGCACCGGGTTCTTGAGCCTGGAATTGGCGGGGCGCGGCCACCGCGTCACCGGCGTCGATTTCGCGCCGGCGATGGTCGCTCTGGCGCGCAGCAAGGCGGCGGCGCAGGGCCTTGTCGTCCGTTTCGAGGAGGCCGATGCCGAGCGGTTGCCGTTCGCGCCCAAGAGCTTTGATCTGGTGATCAGCCGGCATGTGCTGTGGACCCTGCCGCACCCCGAGGCGGCGATCGACGAATGGATCCGGGTGCTGCGGCCCGGCGGGCGGCTCGCGATCGTCGACGGGGCGCAATACAACGAGGCCGCAGCGCCGCCGCAGCGCGAGAACGCGCGCACCAGCGCCGAATACGCCGCGGTCGGCGACCAGCTGCCGTTTTACGGCGGCCGGCCGCAGGGCGAGATCGAGGCGCTCCTGGCCCGGCATGGCCTCTTAGCGGTGACGGGCGACCCGCTCGCCGATCTGGTGGCCGCGCACAACCGCCGCCTTGAAGCCGAAGGCAACCAGCCGCGGCCGCGCCAGCGCTATGTCGTCTGGGGAGACGTGCCACGATGAGGAGAGAAGCATGAGCTACGCGCATATCCTGGTCGATATCGAGGATGGGGTCGGCATCATCACGCTGAACCGGCCCGAGAAGCTCAACGCGATGAACCGGCGGTTGACCAGCGAGGTGCACGAGGCGGTGCAGCGCCTCGACGCCGACGACGGGGTCGGCTGCATCGTCTTGACCGGGGCCGGGCGCGCCTTTTCCGCCGGCGGCGACATCCACGAGCAGCTCGAGGACGACGCTCGCTACAGCGACGAGGAGCTCGACCGGATGCGCACCCGGCGCGGCTACCTCGACGTCAGCATCTCGAAAAAGCCCAATATCGGGATGATGAACGGGCTGGCGTTTGGCGGCGCGGCGGTCTTGTCCTCCGCCCTCGACATGCGGATCGGCTGCGAGGAGACGAAGTTCCGCTTTCTGGCGGCGGCCTATGGCCGGATCAACAGCACCTGGACCCTGCCCAACCAGGTCGGCTGGCCGATCGCCAAGGAATTGCTGTTCTCGGCGCGCGTGGTCGAAGCCGAGGAAGCCTACCGGATCGGGCTTCTCAACCATCTGGTGCCAAAGGCCGAGCTGCGCGCCAAGACGATGGAATTGGCGAAAACCATCGCCGGCAACAACCGCGCCGCCGTCATCGGCATCAAGGCGCTGCTCCTCAAGCAGATGACGCAGGACCTCGAAGCGCAGTGGGACGAGGAGCGGCGCTACACCACCCAGGTCATGCGCAACGCCAAGGCCAAGGAGGCCTTCCCCGAATTCATGGCGAGGAAGGGCATCGCCGCGGATTAAGTGAAAGCTGCGTGCCGTTGCATATGCCTCCCCGTGGCCGGGCTCGACCCGGCCACCCAGCGGCGTGATCAGCGCCTTAGATAGCAGACCGCAGTCCAGATTATTTATGTTGGATTTTTCCAGATAGCCTGATTGTGGATAATTCGTGTTCCGGATTTAAGAACCACCCAATTCAAACCCGCTTTCAAATAATTGCCCAGCGAAATGTTGAAGGCTCTGCGGCCTTCGCCTATGCCCGCAGCCTCCAAATCGGGTCGGTAGGTTGTCGCCTCGAAATCGACGGCCGATGATCCGTTGACGATCAGCGAAACCCATACCGGACCGTCCTCATCGGCCCAGCCGTTGAGCCACTCGGACGCAGCAGCTCATCTGTATGAGGTTTCCAGTTATGTGCGCGTTCTGATTGGGGCTGTCACGGGCACCGCAATCACGAGAAATCTATTGATTATCCCTACAGGACTATTACCTAGCGTGACTCCATCTATTGCTAAGACAGACAGACCTGCACCAGAGAAAAGGTCACGTAGCTCGTCTTTGCGGTAGCTGCGTATGTAGCAGGTTGGCTCCATTGTGGCGGCGCTAACCTCTGTCGCTATAAAATCGATGAACATGGTGCCGCCATGGCGTATCTGGGTGACAAGATTGGATAGCGCGCGACTGCAATCGGGATAAAGATGTTCAAATGTCGACGAGGAGATCACCACATCGAATTGGCCGTAACCCCGCCAGTAGTCGACATCCCCATTGACGAAAGCCACCCTCGGCTCTACGAATTTAGCACGTAGCTTTTCGACACGGTGGGATGATATCTCAAGCCCGGCGTATTCCGAGAACGGCGCGTGACGATTAAGCATCGTGCGGAGTAATCGACCATATCCAGGACCAATTTCAAGGATCCGATCCGTCTCTCTGAACGCCCGATAACGAGAATAGGCGTCCCACAAAGTATCTCCAGACATTATCTGCCCGAAGGTCAGGCCGTCGTCCGGTTCGTCGCCGCGCCAGCGCTCGCGTGAGATGTCAGCGAAGATTTGCGCCAATATAGCGGGTGAAAATTGGCTTTGGTCGCCAACAGGCCTTCGCGTGATCACCTGGTCGCGCACCTTGATTGTCATTATGGCTGCGGCCTTACCTTGCATCTCTTCGGATAACGAGAACAAAAAACCGCGCCGACCATCTCCCAACCCAACAGCTTCCAAATCGGGCCGATAAATGTCGGGTACGATATCGCCGACTGGTTGGTCGTTAAGTTCGACCCTGAGCAACGGGATCGGCCCGTCGTCGTCCGCCCAACCAGCAACTCGCTCCACATTGCATTGATCTAGTATGACGCGTATAGTCACGTCGATCTCCTATCCCATCGAGGCAGTATTAGATACACAAGCCATGAGGCAAAACCCATCATTGGTTGTATTATCGACCGCTACGAATGGAAAACCGGTAACCTTTAGAACATCGTCTAGTTCCTTGACAGTATAATAATGGTGCCAGTGACCCTCGAGGCCAAGGACCTGCGTCTTGATCTCATTGTGCCAGTCGAGACGCTGACGGTCCCGAACAAGCGGGTCAGGTGAGAGCGCCAACCCGTCCGTAGACGGAAAATGGAAAACCGCAAAGCCGTCTATTTTGAGTACTCGTTGCACCTCAAAAAACAGATTAAACACGTAGGGGCGCGGGATGTGTTGTAGGCATGCAACGCTATAGATTAGATCGATCGAATGGTCCTCTAACGGGATATGTATTCCATCATAAAGCTGATAAGCAAAAGGAGCTCCATGCCCCAGTCTCGTGCGCGCCTTCGCTAACATATTTTCAGCTATATCCAGGCCTATAATCCGTTCCGGCGGTGATTTAGCTTCACAAAGATAATTTCTCATAGCCTGCATGATCCAGCCGACACCACTGCCGATCTCAAGAATATGCGCGCCGGGTGGGGGTAGACATTGTGGAAATTTTTCAAAGATCAAATCCTGAACGTACCAGTTTGCGCGACCCAGCAGCGCCTCCTCACCGCTTACACCATCGTGAATACGGGCATTCGTGTGCTGAAGCGGCTCGTCGGCATTCCACGTCTTAGCGGCGAGCAAATCGGTTCGCATTTCGTGTCTTTAACCTCAGTCTTCCAAAATAGACGATTTAGCCGATATTCTCGGGGCTCCGGGTCGTCGCGAGACGAGGATCGTCCCTTCGGGCGTCTTTAGCAACGGGAAATGGGGCTCTGCAGTGGTAAAAGGCGATCGAAGCACCTTGGCCCGCTGCCAGAGCTCGCCATAGGTCAGGACCGTCTTACTTTGATCCAAGCGGAATATTGCAAAGGGTTTGTTTGGCGAACTGATAGCAACCTCTTCAACGCAGCCAGGAATAGTATTCACGAATGCTTCCTTATGATTATCAAGCAATAGTGCTGTCGCCGCGGGCGTTTTTGCCGAAGAAGCTTGCCACAATCTCGGCGACGCGACCGATCTGCGCCGCGGTGAGTTCGGGATACATTGGCAGCGATATCATGCGGCCGGCAAGCCGCTCGGTGTTTGGGAAGTCACCCGGGCGATAACCGAGTTCGGCATAGGCCGGCTGCAGGTGGAGCGGGATCGGGTAGTGTATAACGGTCTGAACTCCGGCTGCGGAAAGATGCGCCTGCAAGGCGTCGCGCTGTTCCGTCTCGACGACAAATAGATGGTAGATGTGACTTGAGGACGCTACCCGTCCCTGAAATTGAAGGTCGCCGACACCGGTGAGAGCCTCGCGATAATGTCTGGCGTTGATTGCGCGGCTCTCGTTCCAGCGGGCGAGGTGCCTCAATTTCACCCCGAGCACGGCCGCTTGCAACGTGTCGAGGCGGGCATTGTGCCCCTTTTCAAGGTGCTCGTATTTCTGATCCTGACCGTAATGACGAAGCCGTCGCAGCCGGTGTGCCAGTCTCGCATCGTCGGTCGTAATCGCACCCCCGTCGCCATAAGCTCCGAGGTTTTTCCCCGGGTAGAAGCTGAACGCGCCAGCCACGCCCAAGGCGCCGCAGCAGCGCCCCCGGTAGACTGTGCCGTGCGCCTGCGCGGCATCCTCGATGACAGGGAGGTTGTATCGGGTCGCGAGGTCGAGAATCGGCTCCATATCCGCCGCCTGACCAGTCAGATGAACCGGCATGATCGCTTTGGTCCGCGGTGTGATCGCGCGCTCGATCTGCTCGGCAGCGATGTTGTAAGTCAGAGGATCGCAGTCGACCAGCACCGGTCTGGCGCCAACAAAGCTGACCGCCAACGCCGAGGCGATATAGGTGTTGGCGGGCAAAATCACTTCATCGCCGGGCCCGATATCCAGCGCCTGCACGATCATTTTCAGGGCGTCGAAGCCGTTGCTCACGCCGATCGCAAAGCGAGTTCCGACAAAGTCCGCAAAAGCCACTTCGAAATCATCGAGCGCAGCGCCGAGTATAAAATCACACCGAGATAATACTTGTCGGATGGCGGGTTCGATCTCCGATTCGATGTTTCGGTATTGGGCCGCCAGATCGACGAACGGGATGACGTATTGCGAATTCGCGGTGGCGCTCATTGTTTTTGGACTCCTTGCTCGGCGCGGCAATTCACGGGCGCAACCTTCAATGGCGGCTGTGCACTTGACGGAAATGAAGCCGTAGCCTGCTGCAGGTAGCCGGCGTTGCTGCCCACGTTGCACTCATAAAAGTTGGCGGACGACCCGCGCGCCTAGAAGCCGCGCAACTGACCTGTCTCTGACAGCTTCGACAGCTTCGGAGCATGGCGCTTGACTTCCCCAGGGGGCGTAACTCTACTCGGTCCCATGACAATCGGCAAGGATGGTGGGTGTCTGTCACAGTCTTCGGCAGGCTCGTGCGTGTTGTTGTATTTCGCTGACCACATCATCCGCGGCCTGCCGTTGGGTCGCAAATGGCGCGCGTTTCCGCGCGGAGCGGCCAACCGAGTTGGCCCGGAAGATGACGTTCAGCTGCAGTGGCGCCGAATGCCGCGCTTGCTCTCGCCGGCGGCATCCGCGACGGCTGACGATTGCCGCCGACTGGCAGCGCCGGTTCGCAGTATCGCTCGATTATTCGCGAAGGTACGCGGTGGGCGAGGGTCCGAAAAGCCGTCGCACGCGCATTCGGGGAATTGCGGATGATCCGCGTCGGAGACGGGTCGTTCGTCGATTCAACCGTTAGGCTCGCGGAGAATGTTCAGATCGGTCGCCATTGCACGATCACGGGCGATGGGACAATCGGTCCCAATGTGCGGCTCGGCAATAATGTAGTCATCGAAGGACAGTTCGAGATCGGCGCAAATACCTGGATCGGGCATCACAGTGTCGTAATCGGGCCGACGCAGATCGGCGCGGAGAACAATTTCGTTTCGCATTGCTCAATCGGTCAACCGCCGGAGGATCCGGATAGCCCGGCGTCGACCGGCGGCGTGAAAATCGGCGACCGAAACGTATTTCGTGAATTCTTCAGCATACACGGACCGACCAACAATGCGCTGACGGTTGTCGGCAGCGGTTGCTACGTTATGACCTATTGCCATATTTCTCACGATTGCCGGATCGGCGATCATGTGCGGATGGCCATCGGCGCGATGCTCGCCGGCACAGTCGTGGTCGATGATTATGCGTTTCTTGGGATGAATTGTGTCGTTCATCAGCGGCTGCACATAGGCCGCCATTGTATGATCGGCATGAATTCGACGATCACCAAAAATGTGCCGCCATTCGCTTTGGTATTTTCCGGTCGCTTTGTCAGGATCAATTCATTCGGCATGAAGCGGAACGACTACAGTGAAGAGGAGATACAGGCAATCGAGGCTTGGTATCGGAAGCCCAGCGAAGCACCTCTGGCGTTCCGCTCCAGAAGGGACCTCGAGGATTTTTCCGACGCGCACCGTGGTGACAAGATGTACCGGTACGGCGCTGCGGAGGAACCAGAGAACTGACAGTGATTCTGCTGTCGAGCCGCTTTCTGCGACGATGTCGGTGGCTCGAAGTCCGGGCGCAGCGCCGAGTATCGCGGCTGTGGTTAACCCACCTTCCCGGTGACAGAACGGCGGGCTCAGCCCGGCTGCAAGCGGTGCGTGCAGACGGGTTCCCTGGCAGATGATGCCGCCGCGATCGCCGATCGTCAGGCCGCCGTAGCATTCGGCAAATACCGGCGGCAGCGGCCGGGCGCCCGGCGGGCGCGAGCCACAGCCGCAGCAGGTGCCGCTTGCGCTCGACTTCGGGCCAATCCTCATAAGCCGAGCGGGCATGCAGGATCGTATGGTTGTGCAGGAACTGGATGTCGCCCGGCATGAAATTCATGTCGAGCCGCAACTCGGGGTCGTCTGCCAGCGCGGCCAGCATGTCGAGCGCTTCGATGTCCTCGGCCGGTCAGCCGCCGCGCCTCGGGAAAGCGCTGCGCTGAGCCGATATGGAGGCGCGAGTACAGCACCGAAACCTGGTCGGCATGGGCGTTGAACACCGGTGCTTCGTAGAACGGCGCCTTGCCCTTCGGGCACCTCGCCGCGCCGGTCCACCGGGAACGGCCGGTACAAGCGCTCCAGCAGGTCGGGTCGGCGCTCCGCCATGGCGTTGTGCACCGCCATCGAGCTGACGATCGTCGACAGGCCGCCCGACTTCGCGCGCCGCAGGCACAACAGCGCGACGACGTCGCAGCGGTCGATATGGAAATTCTGGCGTTCCGCGGTGGCGTAGCTGCGCAAATGGGGGTTGGTCGCGCTCAGGCCCTGGCCCAGATCGTAGACATGCCCGAGCAGATGCCCCTTGGCATTTTGCGATCGGGCGCTGCCGAAATAGGTGCCGATGCCCCAATAGGCGGTCGCGCTGTCGGCGATCGGCCGGTCCTCGACCGGCAGGCCGCGCAGCAGCACAAAGCCGCGCCCGTCGAGCACCTCGCCGCATATGCGGTCGAGCACCGGTCCCAAGTGTCGGCAGCGGAAAATCCTCGCGGCGGATCTCGGCGATGTCGAGGCCGCGCGCCCGCACCTGGCGCACAGCCGCCTCGATCTCGGCAATTTCCGAAGACGACAGGCGGTAACTCCATTCCGCCTCGCGGTTGCGCATATCGCTGCCGATCCAGGCGGAAGGCCCCTCGACCAGCGGCCGCGCCGGCGCGGTGACCTGTGAGGCGAAATCGGGCATGCGGCTCACCTCGCTGTCTCGGCGGCTCACAGGATGACATAATATCCCGGCTGCAGGAGGGTGGCGATGGACAAGGCGACGATCGAATTGCTGGCGCGGCGCGCCGGGCTGGAGAAGGCGCTCGCGGAGTTTCCCGACGATGTCGTTGCGGCTGCCGCACAGGCGGGCAGCGTCGTCCAGCGGATGAAGGCGCCGACCGACCCTCGTGCGGAGCCCTGGCCGCCGATGCGCGCGGGGAACGGGCTATGACCGACCTCCACTGGATGACCGCCGTGGAGGCGGCGCGGGCGATCGCCGCTCGCGAGCTCTCGCCGGTCGAGTTGACGACGGCGCTCTTGGATCGCATCGCCGGGCTCGAACCGAGGCTGCATGCTTTCATCCGGCTCGACGCCGAGGCGGCGATGGAGGCTGCCCGGGCCGCCGAAGCAGAGATCATCGCGGGCCGGTCGCGCGGGCCCCTCCACGGTGTGCCGGTCGGCATCAAGGACATCATCGACGTCGCGGGCCTGCCGACGACCTGCCATTCGAAGATCCTGATCGACCATGTCGCCGCGGCCGACGCGGTGTGCGTGGCAAAGCTGCGCGGTGCCGGCGCGATCGTGCTCGGCAAATTGTCGACGCATGAATTTGCCATCGGTGGCCCGAGCTTCGACCTGCCCTGGCCGCCGGCCCGCAACCCCTGGAACCCGGACCATCACCCGGGCGGATCGTCGTCGGGATCGGGCGCAGGCATCGCCGCCGGCCTCTTCCCGCTGGCCCTGGGCAGCGACACCGGCGGCAGCGTGCGCAACCCAGCGAGCGTGTGCGGCATTGTCGGGTTGAAGCCGACCTACGGCCTCGTATCGCGCCGCGGTGTCTTTCCGCTGTCCTTCACCCTCGATCATGTCGGGCCGCTGACCCGCACCGTCGCCGACAATGCGCTGTTGCTCGAGGCCATCGCCGGCCACGACCCGCTCGATCCCGGCAGCGCCGCCGCGCCCGCCGGGCAGTATGCGAAGGGGCTCGGGCGCGGCGTCAAGGGCTTGCGCATCGGCTTCATCCGGCATTTCCACGAAGCCGACCTGCCGGCCGATCCCGAAGTGGCGGCCGGGCTGGAGCATGTCGCGCAGAGCCTGCGCGAGGAAGGCGCCGAGATCCGCGATGTGCGGCTCCCGAGCCTCGGCGAGTTCGGCGCGGTCAATCGCGTCATCCTGCAGAGCGAGGCGTGGGCGATCCACGGCCCCTGGCTGCGCGAGCGGCCCGGCGACTACGGCCGCCTGGCGCGCCGCCGCCTCTTGCCGGGCGCGTTCATCGGCGCCGGCGATTACGTGCAGGCGCAGCGCCGCCGCCTCGAGATGATCGCGGCGGTCGAAGCCGCGCTGCGCGAGGTCGATGTGCTGCATGTGCGCCAGTGCGATGGACCCGCCGAGCCGGATCGAGGATGCCGAGGAGACCGAGCGCACCTATCCGCGGCAGGCGCGGACGCCGTTCAATGTGACCGGCCACCCGGCGCTGGCGATGATGGCGGGGCTGTCCACTGGCGGCCTGCCGCTTGTCGGTGCAGTTCGTCGGCCGCTATTTCGGTGAGGCGAGCTTGTTCCAGGTTGCCGCGGCCTGGGAGCGGGCGGGAGGCACCGCCGCCAGGCATCCGCCGATATAAGGAGAACGCGATGCCCGTCGATCCGCAGATCCAGGCCTTGCTTGACAAAGGTGCCGGCATACCGGCGACGCATACCCTCCCGGTCGTCGACGCGCGGGCGCAAGCGGAGGTACGCGTCGCGCTGATGGCGCCGCCGGCGGAGATTGCCGCGGTGAAGGAGGAGACGATGGACGGGCCGGGTGGCCCGCTGCGCCTGCGCATCTACACGCCGCACGGCACCGGACCCTTTCCGCTGCTGGTGTTCTTTCACGGCAGCGGCTTTGTCTTGTGCAGCCTCGATACCCATGACGGGATGTGTCGCAACCTCTGCGCCGGCGCCGGGTGCGTCGTTGTTTCGGTCGATTACCGGCTGGCGCCCGAGCACAAATTCCCGGCCGGGCCCGATGACTGTCTCTCCGCGACCCGCTGGGCGGCGGCGCACGCCGCCGAACTCGGCGCCGACCCGACCCGCATTGCGGTCGCCGGCGACAGCGCCGGCGCCAACATGGCGGCGGTCACGGCGCTGCGGCTGCGCGATGAAGGCGGCCCCTCACTGTGCGGCCAGCTGCTGCTCTACCCGGTGACCGATTACCACACCCCCGGGACGCCGTCCTATCGCGAGAACGCCGAGGGCTACGGCCTCACTTTCGAAACGATGAAATGGTTCTGGGCCCACTATTTGAACGACCCATCGGAAGGCACCCATCCGCACGCCGCGCCGCTGCGCGCACCGGTGCTCTCGGGCCTGCCGCCGGCCCTCGTCATCACCGCCGAATACGACCCGTTGCGTGACGAAGGCGAACGCTATGCCAAGCGGTTGCGAGAAGCCGGCGTCGCGGTCGAAGCGTCGCGCTATGACGGGGTCAACCACGGTTTCACGTTCTGGGCCGGGGTCGTCGACAAGGCCGGCGCGGCGATGACGCAAGCCTGCGAGTGGCTGCGCCGCGTCTTTGCCGACCGCCGGCGCTGAGATGCGGGTTCCAATTCAAACATCGTCGAGGAGTTGGGTGCATGGGCAAGCTCGAAGGGAAGGTGGCGCTGGTCACCGGATCGGGGCGCAATATCGGCCGCGCGACGGTGCTGAAGCTGGCCGGCGAAGGCGCGCATATCGTCGTCAACGCGCGCGCCAACCAACAGGAGGCCGAGGCCGTCGCGCGCGAGGTGCGCGATCTCGGAGTGAAGGCCCTCCCCGTTCTCGCCGACGTCGGCAACAAGGCCGAAATCCTGGCGCTCGCCGAGAAGGCGCTGTCCGAATTCGGCCGGGTCGACATCCTCATCAACAATGCGGCGATCCGGCCGCACAAGCCGTTCACCGAGACGACCGACGCCGATTGGGAGCGGATCCGCAGCGTCGTTCTCGACGGCGCCCTCTATCTGACGCGCGCACTGATAGAGCCGATGGTCAAGAACCAGTACGGGCGCATTCTGTTCTTCTGCGGCGACGGCTCGATTTCCGCCAGCGGCAGCGGCCGCACTCATTTATCGGCGGCGAAGATGGGGCTGATCGGCATGGCGCGCGGGCTCGCCTCCGAATTCGCGCCCAATAACATCCGGGTCAATGTCGTCTCGCCCGGTAGCATCGATACGCGGCGCGACAATCCGGAGTGGTACCACGGCCGCCTGCCGAACGCCGCCGGCGTGCCCCTCGGCCGCCAAGGCAAGGTCGAGGAGATCGCCGCGACGTGCCTCTTCCTCGTCAGCGAGGATGGCGGCTTCATCACCGGCCAGACGATCCACGTCAATGGCGGCGCGCACTATTATTGATTTAGACGCGCTCGATGCACCCCCCACTACGCAGATCCTCGGCCATGCGCCACAGCTCTAACGGACGGAGTTGTAAACGTCACGCCAACGCTTGATGGCTGCGATGTGGCCGTCCACCGTGGTGAGGTTCGCACCCATTGTCACAACCGATAAGTGGCTTCCCCCAGCTTCGCGCCACGCCGCGATGTCGCCGGGCCATTGGTTGTCGCCGCGCGTGTATTGCTGAATGGACTCAAAGCCGAAGGCATCAACATCTCTGCCGAGCGCGCGCAGCTTCGCTTCGATCCTAGCCTTGATTTGGACCGCCTCCGTTTGCGTCCGCCCCGAAAACAGGAAGCCGTCGCCGATCCTGGCCGCCCGGTCGTACGCGGCCTCGCTGAAACCGCCGAACCAGATCGGGATCTGCCGTTTCGGTCGCGGCAGGATGCCGGCTCTGTCGATCCGGTGGTCGGTGTCTTCATAGTCGACCACGGGCTCTGCCCACAGCTTGCGGATCAAGGCAATCTGCTGCTCCTGCCGCTTGCCGCGACGGCGAAAGTGCCTGGACATCTCGAGACCGTCGTATTCGACCCAGTTCCAGCCGACCCCGACGCCGAGGCGAAGCCGGCCCTCTGAGAACAGGTCAACGTCGGCCGCCTGTTTGGCGAAGAGGGCTGTCTGTCGCTGCGGCAGGATGATGACGCCGGTGACCAATTCGAGTTTCTTGGTGACGCCGGCGAGGTAGGCGTAGGTGACCAACGGCTCGTGGAACGGATCGGTTTCCTTATACGGGCCGGTCAACTTCGGTTCCCTGCCGGCATGAACGGCGCCGAGGACATGGTCGTAGATCACCACATGGTCGTAACCCATGTCTTCCGCCGCCTGGGCAAACGCCTTGACTGCCCCGGTATCGCCGCCGAGTTCGATCTGCGGATAAACCACGCCAGCTTTCATCGCTGCCCGCTCCCTCGTTCAGGATTGAGGTTTTGCGCCAGATTACTGACCATAACCGCGACCGGGGCTGCGCCTGCCGAGACAATAGTGCAGCCGGCGAAGCGCGCATCGAGAACCGCCCAAACAGGGCGGCTCTCTTCCCGCTCTACAAAGAATCAGGCAGCCGGACGAGCGACCGCGACCAATTTGTTTCCGTCGGGATCGCGAAGATAGGCGAGATACGCCCCATTGGCACGCACGCCCGGCGGGTCCTCGATTGACGTGCCGCCATTGGCGACGCCGGCTTTGTGCCACGCTTCGGCCAGTTTGACATCGCCCACCGCAAAGCCGATCGTGCCGCCATTGGCGGCGGTGGCGGGCTTCCCGTCGTTCGGCGTCGTCACGATGAAGCGGGCGCCATTATGCGAATAGGCAATCCGGCCAGGACGCATCTCGGCGCCGGCCTGGCCGCCGATCGCGGTAAACAGCGCATCGTAGAACTTCTTCGACCGGGCGATGTCGTTGCTACCGACCAAGACATGACTGTACATTACATTCTCTCCTCTTAAGAAAGTGATTGCTGCTTTTCCCTCTCGTCCTAGAAGAACACATACGACCGCACCACGACGTTCTTGCGGCACGGGGCAGTGATCGGCACGTTCGGGTCGATACAGGCGGTATGGAACGACCAGCGCGAGACCGAGCCGTCGGTGACCGAGTTGTAGCATTTGAGCATCGAGACCTCGGTGGGTGTCTGCCGGGGGAACCAGTACCACTCGTGGTCGGGACGGTAGGTAAAGCGGGTGGTCTCACCGACGCGGTCGTCGTAGATCCGGTAGTTGTTGATGTACGGCTGGTCGGCGAAAGAGGGCCAGGCGCACAAGACGAAGGGGAACTGCTCGATTGTCTCTATGGGCCTGGCGAGATTGATCGACATGAAGCGGCGCGACATCTTCCGGTCGGCCTCTTCCTCGGTATAGTGCTGCGTGCGCCCGAAGTTCCGGAGGTTCCGGGTGAGCAGCTCGCGGCAGCGCACGCGGCCGCTGTTGTCGTTGAGGTCGTTGTGCACCAGGTTGGCGTAATTGGCGTTGACCCCCGGGTTGTTGCTGTCCTGATCTTCGGTGCGGTCGCCGGTGTAGTCCTTGTCGAAGACGTCGTGGTTGTAGACGAGGGCATCGGTCGCATCGGGGAAGAAATCGAGCAGCAGCTTCTCGATCTCCGGGTAGTACACGCGCTCCACCTCCGCCGCATCGTAGATGTTCGTGCACTTGGACTCGAGGTGCGCCAAGGACAGGCCGAGCCGGTCCATGCATTCGGGGCTGGTGGGCGAGAGGCCCGGGTAGTACTCGCCGATGCGCCGCGCGTCGCGCAGCACCTGCGGGAAATAGAGGTTCTGTCGCCGGTTGCCCTGCTCGTTCGTGCGCAGGATCGCCGCGATCTCGGCGCGCTCCGGGTCCCGCCAGATGGCGTTGGACGGCACCACGGAATAGGTCGGCCGCTCGTACACCGTATAGGGCAGCGGCAGCGCCGCGCCGCCCGGCGGGGCCTTGATGCTGTTCGACTCGCGGATGTATTTCACGCACTCGTCGTAGTCGCGGAACGCGATGCCCCATTTGGTCTTGATCGGGCCCGGCGGTGCCTTGGCGACCATGTCGCGAACGCGCTGGCCCTCGCCCTCGGCGATCTCGGCAAGGGCGTCCTGGATCGCCGCGGCGGTTCCCGCGTCGCCCTCCCGGTCGAACGACATGTAAGAGAGGCCGCCATGCGCCGCGATCGGCGGCGGCTGCCCTTCGGTGCGCTGGAGCGGCGGCACATAGACCGACGACCCGCTCTCCTTACCCGGCGCAACGTTGTAATCGGCGACATCGAACTGGCTCATGGCAAACCTCCGGCTATCTCGGCCCCACCGTGGCACACAAAGCCCGCGTTTTCCAGACTGTGCGTCGCCGACCCGCGGCGGCGCCACCAAAACCATAGTAGAACCGTACATCGGCGCCCGCGATCGGCGCATGATCCTCTAGATCGGCGCTAACCCGCCGATCGGCGAGGCGACGGACTGCGGCCGGCTATTGAGGGAGCCGGGGCGCTGATGCGACTGCGCCAGTGTCGACAAAAACAGCTCCGCCCAGCGATCGACATCGTTCCTCAAGAGGTGTGCGAACATCCGCGCGTGCCTCTCCTTGCGCTCCTCAAGAGGCATGTCCAGCGCGGTTCCGATTGCCTCCGCCACAGCCTCGACTTCGTGCGGGTTGACGATCACGGCACCGTCGAGCTCAGCCGCGGCACCGGCAAACCGGGAGAGCACGAGGACACCGGGATCGTCGGGATCCTGAGCGGCGACGTACTCCTTGGCGACGAGGTTCATACCATCGCGCAGCGGAGTGACCAGGCCGATATGTGCCGATCTGAAAAGCCCCGCCAGCGCGGCCCGTGAATACGACCGGTTGACATAGCGTATCGGCGTCCAGGCCGCCTCGCCGTGCCGCCCGTTGACCTGACCGACGATCCTACTCACCGTGCGATCTATGTCGGCATATTCCGGCACCTCGGCTCGGCTCTTCGGGGTGATTTGAAGGAATGTCACCCGGCCCCGCCACTTCGGCTGGCTGTCGAGAAAGTGGCCGAACGCGTGGATGCGATCGGGGATGCCCTTCGAGTAGTCGAGACGATCGACCCCGAGAATGAGGCGCCGGTCCCCGAGACTGTCGCGCACCTCGGTCACCAGGCGCGATTTCACGGAATTGCGCGCGACCCGAGCATAGGAGGCGGTATCGATGGCGACCGGAAAGGTGCGAACGTGCACATAGCTGCCGCCGAATTCGAAGGCTTCGCGGGTCGGCCCGGCGATGCCGTGCCGTATCTCGAAATAGCGGCGGAGGTTGTCGGCATCAGCCTCCGTCTGCAGTCCGACGAGGTCATAGTGGGTAAGCGCGCCGACCGTCTCGGCGTGCTGCGGCAAGACCATCAGGATGTCCGGCGGCGGGCAGGGGATATGGAGGAAGAAGCCGATCGGATTGTTGTGCCCCAGCGCCCGCAGTTCCTTGGCGAGGGACAGCAGGTGATAGTCGTGAACCCAGATCATGTCGTCAGGCCGCAGGAACGGAGACAACGCGTTGGCGAACAGCGCGTTGACCCTCAGATACCCGGCGAGCTCGACTGAGGTGAATTCAGCCAGATCAACCCGGTAGTGGAGGATCGGCCACAGCACGCGGTTGGCAAATCCGTTGTAATATTCCTGGAAATCGACGTTCGAAAGATCGAGCGTGATGAACGTCCGCCGTTGCCGTTCAACAACCGTTGGCTGCGGATCAGCGCCATCCTCGGCCACTCTACCGCTCCATCCGAACCAGATCCCCTCGCGGTGTTTGAGCGCGGCATTGACGGCGACGGCGAGGCCTCCAGCCTGCGGCGCCTGGGTGCCGGGGACCGCAACCCGGTTGGAGACTACGATGAGACGCGGCACCACACGTCCTCCCATCTGACCGACAGGCGCATCGCCGAGTTGACGATGCCGGCCATCGAGTAGCTCTGCGGGATGTTGCCCCACAGCGCCCCGGTTTCCGGGTGAATGTCCTCCGACAACAGCCCAAAAGCGTTGCGGTGCGCCAACAGATCGATGAACAGGGAGCGCGCCTCGTCGCGCCGCCCGATCGCCGCCAGCGCATCGATATACCAGAAGCTGCATACGAGAAACGCCGTTTCCGGGGTGCCGAAACCGTCATCGTTGGTGTAGCGCATGATCCGCCCGTTGCGGCGTAATTCGCGCCCGATCGCCTCGCAGGTGCTGATGAACCGCGGGTCGCTGGGAGCAACCAGCCCCAGATCGGCGAGTAATAAGACGCTGGCATCGAGCTCATCGCCACCCAGGGTCCCGCTGAAGGCGCCCCTCTTGGGGTTCCACGCGCGAGAGAGGATCGGCTCCTGCAGCGCCGCCGCCCGGCCGCGCCAGAACGCCGCGCGGTCGAGGATCCCGAGGCGTCCGGCGATCAGAGAGAGCCGGTGGCAGGCCGCCCAGCACAGCGCCGCAGAGTGGGTGTGGACGCGCGCCCGCTCGCGATATTCCCAGATCCCCGCGTCCGGGGTCAGCGCCCGCTTGACCGCCTGCTCGCCGAGCGGCTCGAGGCGCGCAAACAGCGCGGCGTCGCCCATCCGCGGCAGCCGCTCGTCGACAAACATCTGGGTCGTCGCCAGGACGACGCTGCCATAGACGTCGTGCTGGTCCTGCAAGGCCGCCGCATTGCCGATGCGCACCGGCCCCTGGCCGAGAAAGCCGGCGAGGTCGGCCGCGACCTTCTCGTCGAGATCGGCGCCCGGCACGATCGAGTGCAGCGGGCGCAACGGCGCCTCCAGATCCGCCGCCACGGTGATGATGTAGTTGATATAGGCTTCCATCGTCTCGGTCGTGCCGAGCCGGTTCAGCGCCTCGACGACGAAATAGGCGTCGCGCAGCCAGCAATAGCGGTAGTCCCAGTTGCGCCCGCTCTGGGGCGCCTCGGGGATCGAGGTGGTGTGCGCGGCGACGATGCCGCCGGTTTCCTCGAAGCTGCACAACAGCAGCGTCATCGCCGCCCGGGTCACCGCGCTCTGCCACTCGAACGGCACGGCCAGTGAGCGCACCCAGCCGTGCCAGTAGTCGCGGGTGTGCTCCTCGAATTCCCGCCCGGTCAGGTCGACCGCACTTTCGAACGGTTCGTCCGGGCCGAGGATCAGGGTGAGCGGCCGGGTCAGCGGAAAGCTCGTCTCCTGCACGATGTAGGAGAGCGGCGCGTCGGTGGTGAGCCTGAGGACCGGTTCGGCGCCCTGGTAGCGGATGTGGTTCGAGCCCACCGACAGGCCCGTGACCGGCCGACCATAGGAATGGCACGGGCGAACCCGAATGGTGATGCGCGGCAGCCCGGCCACCGGCGTGATCCGGCGAACCAGCTGCGGTGGCCGGAAAATCCGTTCATAGCGATGAAAGCGCGGGGCGAAATCGGTGATGCGGACGCGGCCGCCGTGGCGGTCCTCGAGCTCGGTCTCGAGGATGGCGGTGTTGCGGACATATCCCGCCTTCGCACCGGCGAGGTCGGCGACGACGACATCGCAAAACCCCTTCTCCTCCTCGCCGGCGAGCAGGCGACAGAACACCGGGTTGGAGTCGAACCCCGGAAAACACCACCACACGATGCGCCCGGTGCCGTTGACCAGCGCCGCCACCCGGCAATTGCCGATGAGGGCGAGGTCGAGCGCCCGGTCATCGGGCGCACGGCCATCGGCGGCCGGTTCGAAGGGTCGCGCCGGCGCCTTCATCGGGCGATCCCTCCGACCCAGGCGCGCACCGCCGCGGGCCCGGCGAACCAGCCCGACAGCCCCGGCAGCGCCGCGCCGACCGAGAAGGCCCGGCCGCCGAGCGCCAAGGCGGCGGCAAACCCGGCCCCGTCCATCCGGTCGTCGGCGACAAAAATCGGCTGGCGTCCGGCAAACGGCGCGCACCCCATGAAGCGGGTGATCGCCTTGCCCTTGTCGAACCCCGGCAGCCGGATCTCAAAGACCCGATCCCCGGCGATCAGTTCGAGATCAAATTCGGCAAAGCCCGCGATGAGGTGGCGCAGCGCCGCAACCAGCTCCGCCTCGACGGACGGCGAATTGCGGTAATGCACGGCAAAGCTGATCGCCTTGTTTTCGGCCAGCGTCCCCGGGAAGGCGTCAAGCAGCCGCAGCAGATCACGCCAGGCTCGCTCGGGCAGCCGGTCCCGCGTCAGCCAGCGGCTGGCACCATCGGCGGCGTCGCGGATCTGGGCGCCGTGGACACCGCTCGCGCACAGCCGCAACGGCGCGAACAGCCGGTCGAGCTCGGCTATCGGCCGGCCGCTGACCAGCGCCAGCGCGCCACCCAGACGCCGTTCGGCGGCGCACAGCGTATCGCGAAGCCCGATCGGCACCGCCACGCCATCCGGGCTCGGCGCCAGATCGAGCAGGGTCCCGTCAACGTCGAGAAAAAGCCCGATCTCATCCGCCCGCAATCCTATCCGGTTTAGCTCGTTCATCCGACCGTAGATCTCCCTAAAGTGAGAAATTATTTCGGTTGGTTCGGCGCATTTTCAACAATTTCCTAAAAATTGATGTCACGGGATTTATTATGATTGAAATCACGGTTGGTGAATACCATGTGGGGCAGGCAGAGAATACCTTGAAAAGAATAATTGCGGGGCATTGGAAGCGCGTAGAGCGCGCGGCCGCGCACCGCATTGTAGACGCCCTCGCTCGCGGCACGCGGTAGCAGATCAGGGGGAATCGATCCTCCTGACACCCGGAGTAAACGCAATGAAATTTCATCCAGTCATGAAGCCGGTGCTGTGGGGTGCGGTGGCGGGTGCCGTGGCGATATCGGTGGTCGGCTTTTCGTCGATGGGCTGGATGCTGGGCGGCACCGCCGAGCGCCTGGCCGCCGACCGGGCGGAGAGCGCCGTCGTCGAGGTGCTGACCCCGATTTGCGTCGAGAAGTTCTCGCAACAAGCCGACGCGGCCGCCAAGCTGGTCGAATTCAAGAAATCGGCTTCGTGGGACCAGCGCGCGCTGATCGAGAAGGGCGGCTGGGCAACGACGCCGGGAACCGAAACGACAAACTCGGCGGTCGCCCGCGCCTGCGCGGAAAAACTCGGCCAACCCTCCTGAACTCGCGGCGGTCGCGAGGTGCGGTTCGGCTGACCCGAGTATCGGCCTGGGAGTTCTTATAAATGACGCTGCCGCGCGCCTATGCGCCGATGTTCCCGGAATTCGATGCGTTCCTCTTCGCCAATGTCGGCGAGGAGGTCGACGGTATACCGCTAAGCGTGCTGTCGGCGCTGGTGCGGTTGAACCTCGATCCGCGCGATGAAGCGGCGCGGTTGGCGCACCTGACCCGGGAGGCGGCGGCCGAGCAACTGGCGAGGATGATCGCCCGTCTCTCCGATCGATGGAGCGTATCGGAGGCGCGCCGGATCGCCGGCGGGCTCATCGAGCGCCTGCCGATGGCCGCGGTTGCCGGACAGGGCGGTCGCGCCGCAACCGGCACCCGGCCCGCAACCGGCCTTAGGACACCGGCAATGTTGATCTACCTGGCGGCGGCTTTGGCGATGCTCGTCGGCCTCATCGCCAGCGGGTACTTGTCCCTTGGAAGCTAGGAGAAGCTCCTCCATCCCGGCCGCGGCGCGCCGGTTGACAGAATAACAGGGCTGCCCGCAGCAATGCTGTCAGCCGATCTCTCCGTGCTACCTTCTGATGGTTGAGGAGCCCTCGCGATATGGCAGCACACCCGTCCCGCGTGCCAGACCACAAATTCGAGGTCGGTCAAGCGGTGGAATTCTTCCCGAACCGAACCGTCGACCATAAAGCAAAGGGCCGGTATACGGTTGTTCGCCTGCTTCCGATGGACGGGAATACCCCGCAATATCGAGTCAAAAACGAGATCGACGGACATGAGCGCATGGTCCGCGAGAACGAGCTCGGTTTACGGTAATTTATTATTTCCAAGATCTCCAGAGATGTTTGATCGTATTTTTGCGTTGTATCTTCCCGCCAGGACACCCACATAGTCGAATACCTGTTGGCACTCAGGCTGGTCGAGTGCCAAACCGTTCCAAATTAATCCCGGTCCGAGGAGACCATCGATGAAACTGCGTCCATTGCAGGATCGCGTCCTGATCCGCCGTGTCGAGGCGGAGACGAAGACCGCCGGCGGCATTTTCATCCCCGACACGGCGCAGGAAAAGCCGATGGAGGGCGAAGTCGTCGCCGTCGGCCCGGGCGCCCGCGACGACGACGGGAAGCTGCATCCGCTCGACGTCAGAACCGGCGACCGGGTGCTGTTCGGCAAGTGGTCGGGCACCGAAGTGAAGCTCGACGGCGAAGACCTGATGGTCATGAAGGAAAGCGACATCATGGGCGTCATCGACCAGGCCGTCGCCACCAAGAAAGCCGCTTAACCAGGAGGACGCCGACATGTCTGCCAAGGAACTCAGATTTAACGGCGATGCGCGCGCCCGCATGTTGCGCGGCATCGACACTCTCGCCAACGCGGTCAAGGTGACGCTCGGCCCCAAGGGGCGCAACGTCCTCCTCAACAAATCCTATGGCGCCCCGCGCATCACCAAGGACGGCGTCACGGTCGCCAAGGAGGTCGAGCTCTCCGACAAGTTCGAGAACATGGGCGCCCAGATGGTCAAGGAAGTCGCCACTCGCACGAGCGACCAGGCCGGCGACGGCACAACGACCGCGACCGTGCTCGCCCAGGCGATCGTGCGCGAAGGCGTCAAGGCGGTCGCCGCTGGGATGAACCCGACCGATTTGCGGCGCGGCATCGACATGGCCGTCGCCTCGGTCGTGAGCGACCTCAAAAAGGGGTCGAAATCGATCTCGACCAATGCCGAAATCGCCCAGGTTGGGACGATCTCCGCCAATGACGACCGCGAGATCGGCGAGATGATCGCGCAAGCGATGAAGAAGGTCGGGAACGAGGGCGTCATCACGATCGAGGAGGCGACGAGCCTGGAAACCGAACTCGACATCGTCGAGGGCATGCAGTTCGACCGCGGCTATCTCTCGCCCTACTTTGTGACCGATGCGGCAAAGATGCTCAGCGAACTCGAAAAGCCGTACATTCTCCTTTTCGAGAAAAGGCTGTCCGGTCTCCAGGTGATCCTGCCCCTCCTCGAAGCAGTCGTGCAGAGCGGCAACCCGCTGTTGATCGTCGCCGAGGATATCGAGGGCGAAGCGCTGGCGACCCTCGTCGTCAACAAGTTGCGCGGCGGGCTCAAGGTGGCGGCGGTCAAGGCCCCCGGCTTTGGCGATCGGCGCAAAGCGATGCTGGAGGACCTCGCGGTCGTTACCGGCGGCCAGGTGATCAGCGACGATCTTGGCATCAAGCTGGAGAACGTCACGCTCGAGATGCTCGGCCGCGCCCGGAAGGTCAGCATCGACAAGGACACCACGACGATCATCGACGGCGCCGGCAAGAAGGCGGATATCGCGGCTCGCTGCACCCAATTGCGCGCCCAAATCGAGGAGACGACCTCGGATTACGACAAGGAGAAGCTGCAGGAGCGGTTGGCGAAACTGGCCGGCGGCGTCGCCATCATCCGCGTCGGCGGCTCGACCGAAGTCGAAGTGAAGGAGCGCAAGGACCGCGTCGACGATGCGATGCATGCGACCCGGGCGGCGGTCGAGGAAGGCATCGTTGCCGGCGGCGGCGTCACCCTCCTCTACGCCAGCCAAAGGCTCGGCCAACTCAATCCCGAGAACAACGACCAGAAGGTCGGCATCGACATCGTGCGGCGCGCCCTGCAAGCGCCGGCGCGGCAGATCTTCGAGAATGCCGGGGCGGAGGGCTCGATCATCGTCGGCAAGTTATTGGACAAGGGCGTCCTCAATCACGGCTTTGACGCCCAAAGCGGCACCTACGTCGACATGGTGAAGGCCGGCATCATCGACCCCACCAAGGTCGTGCGGCTCGCGCTACAAGGCGCGGCCTCGGTCGCCGGGCTCCTCATCACCACCGAGGCGATGGTCGCCGACCAACCCCAAACCGGCGGGCCGGCGATGCCGGGCGCCGGCATGGACGACGGCGGCTACTAGGCCCGAGCTTCCGCACAGGCCTTGCGAAAGGGCTATTGCCGCTTTGTCACAACGGAGCGGCAATGGTCTTTTTCCCTTCAATCCCTTCCGGAGGCAGCAGCGAGATGGGACGGCATCAATTGCGGTCATCCGCGTCCTTCCCGGAACCGCGAGCGAGGAGCGACGGCGTGGAGAAGCGGCTGCTGCAAGCGGCCGAAGCGGGCGATGCCCGCGCCCAGTGCAATCTCGGCATCCTCTACGACAACGGCATGGACGATAACGGCTATGCCGTCGAGGGCGGCAGGCCGCAGGCCTTGAGGTGGCTGTTGGCCGCGGCCGAGCAGGGCCTGCCTCGTGCGCAAGTCAAACTCGCGGAGGTCTATGCTGACGGGCCGGACATATCCGGCAGCTATACGACCGCCTGCGGCTGGTTCGTCCTCGCAGCGATGAGCCTGCGCGGGATCCATAGGCACAACGCTCGATCGGGATACGAACGCATCGCCTCACATCTAACCCCCGCGCAAATCGCCGAGGCAAGACGCTTTGCGCGCGACTGGAGGCCAGCGCCGCCAAAAGAAGTCGTCGCTCCTGGCTCGCCCTATTCGCCGTGAGCCTGGTGGGGTACCCATTGCTCCGCACGTTCCTCTGAGATTGGCGAGCTCGATGCTGGCCGATGATCCCGACGAGCAAGTCCTCGCCCACCGCATTATCGATGTCCACGGCGAGCAGGCCGCCATCGTCGCCCGGGGAAAT
>CAVTGB010000025.1:0-34498 GCA_963734125.1 uncultured Alphaproteobacteria bacterium | reverse complement strand
ATTAGTGATCACCTGCGGTTAGGTGCGTTGGTGGTTACGCATAATGCCTCGGCGACGGATCCGTACGATCGCTGCTATGATACGCGGCGATCGGACATGCCCGGGTTAGCTGTGCGCGGCTATGATCAATTCAGAAATTATCCAAGGGGATCTGACATCCCTACCCGGTCCGGAGCGTACGCGACCTATGTCGCTGCCGATTACACCGAGGCTGATGCCTAAACCGCCGCAACTGACCTTTGAAGAGGCTGCGGTCTATCCGCTTGGCGGATCCCACGATCTGGCACAATTTCCGAGCATCCGTCTGGGGAACGGGAAACGCTTCTATTGGTCGGTGCCGCGGGTCCACGGGCACCGAGCCCTGGAAATAGCCATGCGCGCGATAGGCCTACGGCGTACGGCGCGTGATTGGAGTGGTCTCTACCAGGAAAAGAAAGACACAATCGAAGCCCTGAGCGATCCCAATCGCAATTTTGAAGTCGTGGGGCATATTGCGAACCGACTATGAAAACTTGCTCCTATGCCCGACAGCCCAGTACGCCTGAAGTCGTGCAATCGGTTCGTCGATAAAGTCGAGAACTGAATGGCGGAAAATTGGCCGATGCGGCGCTCGATTTCTTTGGCGGAAATTTCCCCAATGTCTTACCTAAAATCGTGAATAGCGGGCAGGCGTCGGGAGGCGTTAGAGGCGTGGGGCGCTTCACCGCCTTCGGGGCCGAACTGAATCCTACAGCCGAAATTGAGGGCGTCGCGGGCACAGCCACCGTCGAGACCATGTTTGAATCGGTAGAAAAATGCGCGAACTGCCGGACACGGACAAGACAGTGGACGCCGCCATTCACGTTCTCGGTGATACGGCCAGGGCGCGAGCAGGCTATACAAGACGCCAAAGACAATGCCAAATCCGACCGGGCGATCAAGCGGGTGCTGGCCTACGGGGCCGACGATCAGACTCTGGAAGTGTTGAGAGCGGCCAAAAAGCGAGGCATTCATCAGGTGGTTGTAGTCGTTGGGAATTATGCGCAGTCTTACAAATTGCGCGCTCTGATTGCCGATCCGAACGTGCCTAACACGGTCTCCAGCGATTACGCAGAACCCAAGATAGTGGCCTCTCGGACTTTCAAGCAGGACAAGCGGTGGGATCAATTGTTTAATCCTTACGTTAAAGAACGACCGCTCGCTAAAAAAATCGAAGCAGAGCTGGGAGGCCCTCCGGATGTCATCGTAGAGCGTCCGCCGATCCCCAGGCAGCATTGGAACTTTCCGAGAACGTACAAACCTTAAACATGAGCTACTTCCGTTTGATGCGGCCAGGCGGTCAAGTGATATTTACCGAAGACACGAGCAACCATAAATTCAAGTCAGATATGCGCGCGTGGGTCGCTCAGAAGGACATTTTATTCCCCACCAAATCCTTGATTCTCACCACTACGCCTCCCAAACCGAAGCCTGGAAGGCGAACGAGGCGATTATTGAGGGAAAAATACCGGTCGGCTATCCCTCAAAAGTGATGCCAATAAAGATATCCCACAGGGACTCGAGCAGCAGGGCGACGGCAAGGTTGTCTTCTTGCACGATATCCCGCCTGGTCTGCGAACTTACGAGGAAGTTGAAAAAGCACGCCAAGTGGACGGGACTGCCGCGCCTGCTGAAGCAGTAACTGCGCCTGCCAACTCCATTGAGTTAGCTTTAGAACAAGTAAAAAATCAGGTGGGAAAAGACCAAAAAACACGTAATGCAGGTCTGATTTTATTGAATGACGTGACGTCAGCTGAGATAACAGCTAGACTAGCCAGAAAAATTGATCCTTCGGATAATGCAGACTTAGCAAAAGTGAATAAACTGTCTTCTCCGAAGTTCCCATAACCGTAAAAGATATCGAAAGATTAAATGCTGCAACGGAGGCTGTCTGGGAAGTAGCCTATCCACCTACCGCGCCGACTGCTGCAGATGCTCAAGCAACTCAGGCGGCTCGAGACGCGGCAGAAGAGGCCGCTCAGGTTGCCATGGCCCAGGGCGGACAGGCGAACATTGCGATCAATGGTTTTGGTCGAATCGGCCGCATGTTTTTTCGAGCAGCCTTGCAGGATCCTCTTCTTCATGTGGTCGCTGTCAATGACATAACGGACGCTAAAACGCTGGCCATTTTATTAAAACACGACTCAATTGCTGGCCCATTTCCTGCGACAGTTGCGATTAAAGGGAAAACGCTTATTGTTAACGACGACCGCATGGAGTTTAATAGCGCATACGACGCAGAAAAGTTTGCGAAATTATTTAAAAACGATTCGCCTACCAATTCATTTCCCGGGACAGTTGAGGTGGAAGGAAATGTGCTTATTGTAAACGGAAAACGCATGAGAACATATTCCCCCAACGATCCCGCCGGAGATCGACCGCCGCGTCAAGGGAACCGAGTATTGGATGCTGATCGATCCGAAAGCCCCGCAACAGCGGACTGGCGTTCTCGGCTCTCTCAACATGAGTGCGGACAAGCTTCCGGCTTCTGCCCAAGGAAGACGAAACAACCTCTATATGGACGGCGACGAAGTGGGCCGAGACGCGGCGCGGCTGGATCTTCATCACGTCGCGTCCAACCATGCGCGAAGCACTGCGCCCGCTCATCAGTCTGTGGATTGACACGCTCGTTCTGCGCCTCTTGAACGAACCCATGCCCGACCAAAAACCTGTCTGGTTCGTCATCGACGAGCTGGCGAGCCTGCAGCGGTTACCGCATGGAGTTCCCGGCGCAGTTGTTCGACAAACTCGCCAACCGAATTGCGGACGTACGTCACCAACGCGTAGCGTGAACTGGGCATGAGTTGCAAAACAAAATTATAGCCCGAACGCGGCCTGCCAGGGCAGTACACCTTTTGGTAGTGTCGCGAATGTCACCCGCATAAGGTCAGCCGTATGCGATCATTGATAGTCGAATCTCGTATGATCGAAGAATGCGCGCCGATCTCGTCGGGCTCGCGGTGCGGCTCGGCTGGGTCGCGGAGGACGCACAGGAGGAACCGGCGCTGACGACCGTCCTGGAGAAGCTGCCGCACGACGGCGACGGCATCCTGTTGATCTTCGACAATGCGCGCGATGTCGCGGCGTTGCGGCCGTGGCTGCCGCGCGGCGGGGCGGCTCGGGTCATCGTCACCTCGAACGCGCCCGATTGGGGCAGGATCGCGACGCCGGTCGAGATCCTGGTTTGGCCAAAGACACCGGCGGCGAATTCCTGATCGAGCGCCATCGCCGCGGCGGCGACCGCGCGGCGGCCGAGGATTTGTCGGAGGCGCTCGGCGGGTTGCCACTGGCGCATGAGATGGCCGCCGCCTATTGCGAGCGCACCGGCATGTCGTTTGCCGCATATATCAGGCGCTTCAATGAGGCGCCGGCGCCGCTGCTCGACAGCGCCAAGGATGCGCCCGGCGAATATCACGACTGGCTGACGGTGTGGCGCAGCTTTGGGCTGGCGATCGACGAGGCGGCAAAGCTGCACCCGGCCGCGGAACCGCTGATCGTCTATGCCGCGCTATTGGCGCCGGAGCCGATCCCCTTGTTTCTGTTCGCCGAGGCGCGCGCGGAATTTGGCGAGCCGCTCGCCGCCTTGCTCGCCGATAACGGACTCGACGAGGCGGTGGCGGCGTTGCGCGCCTTCGCGCTCGTCGATCGCGAGATGGTCCCGGACGAGCGCGACGCGAAAATCGCCACCGACGCGATCCGCCTGCATCGGTTGGTGCGGCAGGTCGCGGCGGCCCGCATTGAGGGAGAGGCGCGCGGGGCGGCGGAACGCGCGCTGGTTGTGGCAATGGCTGCGGTCTATCCGCGCGACATCGTCGACGATCCGACAATCTGGCCGCGGGCGCGGCGGCTCGACACGCTGGCGATGGGGCTGGTTGGCAACGACGCCGTGCTGCCGCCGGGCGCCGAGGCGACGGCAATCGATTTGATGAACCAGCTTGCCCTCTACCGACAGTTTGTTCTCGGGGCATATCCGCCAGCCGAGCCGCTCTTTCGCCGCGCGCTGGCGATCGGCGAGGCGAGCCTCGGGCCGGACCATCCCGATGTCGCGTCCGGCCTCAACAACCTCGCGGAATTGCTGCGAGTGACGAACCGGCTCGGCGAGGCCGAGCCGCTCTTTCGCCGCGCGCTGGCGATTGACGAGGCGAGTCTCGGGCCAGAGCATCCCGATGTCGCCGCAGTCCTCAGCAACCTCGCCCTATTGCTGCTTGCGAGAAACCGGCTCGTCAAGGCCGAGCCGCTTTTTCGCCGCGCCCTGGCGATCGACGAGGCGAGCTTCGGGCCGGACCATCCCATTGTCGCGATCCGCCTCAACAACCTCGCCCTAGCGCTGCGAGACACGAACCGGCTCGAGGCCGAGCGGTTCTTTCGCCGCGCGCTGGCGATCGACGAGGCGAGCTTCGGCCCAGACCATCGTAATGTCGCGATCCGCCTCAACAACCTCGCCTCATTGCTGCGAGCGACGAACCGGCTCGTCGAGGCCGAGCCGCTCTTTCGCCGCGCGCTGGCCATCGACGAGGCGAGCTTCGGGCCGGACCATCCCGATGTCGCGATCCGCCTCAACAACCTCGCCCTATTGCTGCAAGACACGAACCGGCCGGGCGAGGCCGAGCCGCTCATTCGCCGCGCGCTGGCGATCGGCGAGGCGAGCCTCGGCCCGGACCATCCCGATGTCGCGATCCGCCTCAACAACCTCGCCCTATTGCTGCGAGCGAAAAACCGGCTCGACGAGGCCGAGCCGCTTTTCCGCCGCGCCCTGGCGATCAGCGAGGCAAGCCTCAGGCCGGACCATCCCACTGTCGCGATCCGCCTCAACAACCTCGCCTCATTGATGCGCGCGACAAACCAGCTCGGCGAGGCCGAGCCGCTCTTTCGCCGCGCGCTGGCGATCTGCGAGGCGAGCTTCGGGCCGGACGATCCCAATACCGTGAGGGCACGGGCGAACCTCGCGGCGTTTCTGGGGCGCGGGGAGTAGCGGGCGCCGCGCCCTCACCCGCCCTCGGCGGTGCCTCGGGCACCCTCTCCCGCATTGCGGGAGAGGGGCTTTAGTACACCGCGCCTCGCGCGGTGATCGGCCAGACGGCTTCGACGCGGTCGTTGCGGACCGCGACGTACCAGTCGTAGAGATTGACGGTCGGGTCGCAATGGCCGGGGACGAGGCGAATCTTGTCGCCGAGGTGGAGGCGGTTGGTGGCGCCGGCGATGCCGAGGCGGCCGTGCTCGTCGGAGGCGCGCTCGTAGGTGGCGGCGGGCTCGTCCCACACGGTGGGCGGGCCCGAATCGAAGGCGAGCGCCTTCAACCCGGCATCGACGATGGCGCGCTCGGCGGCGGGGCGGCTCATCACCGTCGCCCAGACGAAGAGCGAGGGCTCGAAGGCGCGGGTGGCGCCGCCGTCCCGATCGAGATTGCGGCCGTAATCGGCGTCCATGAAGATGTAGGAGCCGCATTGGAGTTCGGTATAGACGCCGCTCCCGGCCTCGAACTCGAAGGTGCCGGTGCCCGCCCCGGTGATGTTGTCGCAGACGATCCCGTTGGCGGCGAGGAGATCGCGGGTCATCGCCGCCTTCTCGACCGCCCCCCGGATCGCCTGCTGGCGCTCTTCCCAGCCGCGCAGATGCTGGGCCGAGCCGTGATAGGCCTGGAGCCCGGCAAAGGAAAGATGCGCCATATCTTCGATGCGCGAGGCGAGCTCAAGCGCCGGCTCGCCCGGTTCGACCCCGCAGCGGTTGCCGCCCATGTTGATCTCGACATGCACCGGGAGCGTGACGCCGGCCTCGCCCGCCGCGGCCTCGAGCGCGGCGATTTGCGCGGGATCGTCGACGCAGACGCCAATCCGCGCGGTATGCGCCAGCGCCATCAGGTGGCGCAGCTTTTGCCGGCCGACGACCTCGTTGGTGACGAGCACGTCCCGGACCCCGCCATAGACCATCGCCTCGGCTTCGCTGACCTTCTGCACGCACACCCCGACCGCGCCCAGTTCGATCTGTTTCAAGGCGATGACCGGGCATTTGTGGGTCTTGGCGTGCGGGCGCAGCCGCACCCCCGTCTTACCCACCCGGTCGGCGAGGCGGCGCAGGTTGCGCTCGAAAGCGTCGAGGTCGATCACCAGCGCCGGCGTGTCAACTTCGTCCAATGACATGCCGATTTCGGCGGGCGGGCGGGTCGTCATCGGCTGGGGCTCCGCGTGTGATGGGCGATCGGAGGCTTGCGCAGGCGGCGGCGAAATGCAACACGGCTCGAACCGGTTGGGGTGGGCGGTGATGATATCGGTGCGCTGCAAGAAGCCAGGCGATCAGCCCTGGGTCGACGGGGTGCTGCAACGGATATGGGGCGGCCGCATCGTCGTCGTCCACGGCGAGGCCTACGATGCCGGCGCCCTGCCGGCGCTGATCGCCGGCGAACGTCAGGGGCTTGCGACCTTCGCGCCCGCCCCGGCGCGGCCCTATGCCGAGCTCGTCACGCTCAACGCGCTGGTGCCGCGCCAGGGGATCGGTACCGCCCTCCTCGACGCCCTGGCCTCCCGGCTCGCGGCGCAGGGCATTGGCGAAATTCGGCTGACCATGACCAACGACAACCTCGATGCGCTGCGGTTCTATCAGCGCCGCGGATTTCGCATCGCCGCTGTCCGCCCTGGCGCAGTCGACCAGGCGCGCCGGATCAAGCCGTCCATTCCAATTGTAGGCAATTACGGCATCCCGCGGCATGATGAGATCGAAATGATGCGCGTCCTGGCCTGACGCGCCGCCGGGGATATCGGGCGGGAGGAGGAAATGGTGGAAGTGGCGGTTTCGGCGGTCGAGACGGCGCTCGAAAACCAGCGGATCGGCGGCTTGCAGATCCGCGTCGCGGCGATCTGCACGGTGGTGCAAATGTGCGACGGCTACGACGTCAATTCGATCGGCGTTTCGGTGCCGTCCCTGACCCATGCCTGGAACCTGCCGGGGCCGGCGTTCACGGCGGCGTTCCTGTGGTCGAGCATCGGCATCATGGTGGGCGCGCTCTCGGCCGGGCCGATCGGCGACCGCTTCGGCAGGAAGCCGTTGTTGATCGCCAGCCTCCTGATCTTCGGGCTGGCCTCGCTCGGCAGCGCCATTGCCGGCGGGATCGGCATGCTGACGATCATGCGGTTTTTCACCGGGCTCGGCATCGGCGGCGCCTTTCCGGGGGCGGCGACGTTGACCGGCGACTACTCGCCGCACCGAAGGCGGGCGCTGATGATCATGGCGAGCTTCACCGGGGCGCCGATCGGCGGCTTCATCTGCGGCCAGCTCGCCGGGGTGCTGCTGCCGACGCTCGGATGGCCGAGCGTCTTCGTCGTCGGCGGGATCGTACCGCTGGTGCTGGTCGTGGTGATGGTGCTGTGGCTTCCCGAATCGCCGCGCTTCCTCGCCGCCAAGGGCAATCTGACGCCGCGCGAGGCCGAATTGCTGCGCCGCCTTGACATCGCGCCGGGTCAAGCAGCGGCGCATCTCGATGTGGCTCTCGGCAATCCGTTCAAACCGGTCGGGATGCTGTTCGGCAAGGGCTACGCGCTGCAGACCGTGCTGTTGTGGATCATCTTCTTCTGCAGCCTGATGAACCTGTTCCTGTTCGTCTACTGGATGCCGGAGGTGTTGCACCTGACCGGCATGACCCCGGCGACAGCGGCCCGCGCCACCAGCTTTCGCGAACTGGGCGCGATTTTCGCGGTGCTCTATCTCGGCCTCTTGATCGACCGCTTCGGTCCGCAGCAGGCATTGGCCTGGCATTACGCCGCCGGCATCCTGTTCATCGCGGCGATCGCGCTGTTCGCGATGCCGTATCTGCTGCTGGTGATCGTGATCTTCTTCTCCGGCATGACGATCATCGGCAGCCAGACCGGCGCCAACGCCGCCTGCGGCAAGCTCTATCCGGCGCGCATGCGGACCAGCGGGCTCGGCTGGGCGCTCGGTATCGGCCGTCTCGGCGGCATCTTCGCCCCGATCCTCGGCGGGTACCTCTTGAGGACCGGGCATGGCGCCGCGCGAGATCTTCCTCAGCGCCTGCGGCTTCGCGCTGATCGCGGCGATTGCGACGGCGCTCCTGGCCTTCCGCGGCGAACGCGCCGCGGTCGAGGTGCCGTCGACACAATTGGCGCATTGACATGCTCGCCTCACGGCATCGGAAAGTTGATTTGGATCATTGATCTAGATCAATAAACCGCATGACGCGCCGCAGCGCGCGCGATAGACTTCGCTCTAAGCGGTCTGCAAGGACCGTTTTGGAACCGGGAGGAGCGCGATGGCGACGGATAGTACGGCTGGGACGATCGTGTCCGCGACTGAGCGTGCACTGGAAAACCAGCGCCTCGGCGGCTTGCAGATCCGCGTCGCGGTGATCTGCGGCCTCATCCAGATGTGCGACGGTTACGACGTCGGTTCGATCGGCTGGTCGGTGCCGTCATTGACCCATGCCTGGCACGTCGCGCCGGCGGCATTCGCGCTGGCCTTTTTGTGGTCGAATATCGGCGTCATGGCGGGCGCCTTGGCTGCCGGCCCGATCGGCGACCGCATTGGTCGAAAACCATTGCTATTGCTTAGCCTCGCGCTCTTCGGCCTGGCCTCGCTGGCGAGCGCCTTCTCGCCCTCGCTCGGCTTCCTGGCAGGGACGCGCTTTTTCACCGGAGCCGGGATCGCCGGCGGGTTTGCCGGGACGGTGGCGCTGACCGGCGATTATACGCCACACCGCCTGCGCGCGCTGATGATCATGCTGACCTTCACTGGGGCGCCGCTCGGCGGCTTTCTCGGCGGTCTGGTCGTCTCATTCCTGCTGGGCCAGGGTTTCGGCTGGCCGATCATCTATATTATCGGCGGCGTTTTCCCGCTGGTGCTGATCGCGATCTCGGTCGCTTGGCTCCCTGAGTCGCCGCGGCTGCTCGCCGCAAGAGCGGATCTCGCGCCGCGCCATCGCGCGCTGCTGCAGCGCCTCGACATCGCGCACACGCCGGGCGAGGCGCATTCGCTCGATGTCGCGCGGGGCGATCCGATCGTGATGCTGTTCAGCGAAGGTTATGCGCTGCAGACGACGCTCCTGTGGATCATCTTCTTTTGCAGCCTGCTCAATCTCTTCCTGTTCGTCTTCTGGCTGCCCGAAGTTCTCCACCTGATCGGCATGACGCCGGCCCAGGCGGTGTTTGCGACGAGCCTGTATCCGCTCGGCGGCATCTTCGCCGTGCTCTACCTCGGATGGGCGATCGACCGCTTCGGCGCGCGACGCTCGCTGGCGTTGAATTATGCCGCGGGGATCGTGTTCATCGCGCTGATTTCGCTGTTCGCGCTGCCCTACCTGCCGCTGCTGGTGGTCGTTCTCCTCGCCGGGGTGACAGTGCTCGGCAGCCAGACCGGCCTGAACGGGGCCTGCGGCAAGCTCTATCCGGCGCGCATGCGCACCAGCGGCTACGGGTTTGCGACCGGCGTCGGGCGATTAGGCGGTATTGCCGCGGCGCCGCTCGGCGGGTATTTGCTGGCGAAAGGGCTGCCGCCGAGCTATGTGTTTCTGTCTGCGTGCGTATTTGCGGCAATCGCGGCGGTGGCAACGGCGTTTCTCGCATTACCCGGCAGACAACCCAGCCGCATCGCGGCGCTGGAGCTGGCAACGTGAAAGTCTTTGTCTTCGATCTCCTCGCCTATGACGCCAATCTCGACCATCTGAAGGCTGCCGGCAGCCAAGAGCTTCCCTACCCGCTCGCCAAGCGGCATTTCGATGCCGGGACGGCGGTGCGCACCTATGAGGAGCACCTCGACGCCTGGGAGGCGCTCGACCGCTTTGGCTATGACGGGGTCGGCTTCAACGAGCACCATTGCTCGCCCTATGGGCTGATGAACAGCCCCAACCTGATGGCCGCCGCCGCGGCACAGCGCACCAAGCGGCTCAAACTCTTGATCTACGGCAATCTGTTGCCGTTGCACGAGCCGCTGCGCCTCGCCGAAGAACTGGCGATGATCGATTGCCTGTCGAACGGGCGCCTGATCTCCGGCTTTGCCCGCGGCATCCTGCGCGAATACCAAGTGCACAACGTGCCCTTGGCCGAGTCGCGCGGGCGGTTCGAAGAGGCCTACGACATCATCACCCGGGCGTGGACCGAGGAGGTGTTCAACTACGAGGGCAAATACTGGTCCTATCACGATGTCGCGATGTGGCCGCGCCCGGTGCAACAGCCGCATCCACCGATCTGGGTCCCGATCGTCGGCAGCAAGGAATCTGATCGAGTTCGCCGCCCGCCACAACCTGCCGATCACCCCGGGGCTCGGCCGCCACAAGGGCCTGCGCGACGACATCATCCGCTATTACGCCAAATGCCTGGCGCAGAACGGCCACCGCATCACCCCGGACCACCTCTCGCTCGGCATCACCGCCTATGTCGCCGACACAAAGGCCCAGGCGCTCAGGGAATACGGCCCGCACATCCTCTATTTCAACCGCACCCTCTTTAGCCACGGCAACTTCATCGAGACCGAAAAGCAGCGTGAGAGCGGCTATACGACGCAATCCTCGACCGACTACGTGCGGCCCGAAAACCTCCGCGCCGCGGCCAATCTGCGCTCCGAATTCCGCAATTTGACGATGGCTCAGCTCGAGGAGCAGGCCGAAGGAATGCCGATGGGCCCCGCGGGCGAAGTCGCCGAGCGGATTATCGAGGCCGCCGAAAGCGCCGGCGCCAACCAGGTACAGCTGGCGATCAACCGCGGGGCATTGCCGCACGAACTCTACATGGCGCAGATCGAACGCTTCGCCCGCGAAGTCCTGCCCCGCCTGCAGGCGCACGAAGTAAAACGCGTGCCGGCCGCCGAAGAGGCGCTCGCCTGACACCTGCGCCAGCCGGCGGCGCCGCGCGAAGCATTCGGTCGGCCGGCTCTGCGATTTCTGGATCGCGAACGAGGCGCCGCAGCTCTTGCCCAGCATTGCAACGCGCTGCCGGCCGGGAGGGACCCGCCGGCAGCTTCCTGGTGTCGGCGAACGGCGCTCCGGTGGCATGGAGCGATCCGCATGGCGCATGGCTCGACTGGATCGCCAAACCGGCTCTAAGGTAAAGAGGCACGACGCCCTCCCACCGTGAGTGTACCCGAAAATGCCGCAACCAAATCTCCCGCAGCCCGCGGGTCGCGCCGACGGCGCCGATGCGCCGGTGCGGCCGCCGCAAACGATCGGCGTCGCCGGATCTTCGCGGCGTTTATGTGGCTTGGCGGCACCAGCTTTGGCGGCGGCACCGCCGGATATCTCTACCGCGAGATGGTGGTGAAGCGCCGCTGGATCGACGAACCGACGTTCCTTGCAGATCTGGCGCTGGGGCAGGCGATCCCCGGCTCGATCGGGATCAAGCTGACGGTGCAGACCGGCCAGCGGCTGCACGGCGCCGCCGGCGCGATTGTCGCACTCGTTGGCCTCCTCTCGCTGCCGTTCGTGATCGTGCTGACGATCGGCGCCCTCTATGCCGGATTTGGCGAGCACCGGATCGTGCACGCGATGCTCGATGGCGTCGCGGCCGCGGTCATCGGGCTGACCTTTGCCACCGGGCTCCACAGCATGACGCAGAGCCGGCCCGGCCCGGTGGGGCTGATGCTCGCCGCCGCGACGGTGCTCGGGGTCGGGGTCATGCGCTGGCCGATGCTTCCGGTCATCGCCGTCTTGGCGCCGCTCGGCGTCGCGCTCGCATTCGTCGAACCGCGCCTCCGCTGACATGAGCGAAGGGACATGAGCGAGGGATCCGGCGGCCTCATCGCGCTCGGCCTCGTCTTCGCGCCGCTCTCGCTCCTCTCGTTCGGCGGCGGCAATGCGGTCATCGCCGACATCGCCCAGCAATCGATCGCGGTGCATCACTGGACGAGCGAGCGCGAATTCGCCGATCTGTTCGCCCTCTCGCGCGCGACCCCGGGGCCCGGCTCGATGCTGGCGACGCTCATTGGCTGGAAGGTTGCCGGGCTCTCCGGTGCGCTCGCGGCGACCGGCGCCTTCTACCTGCCGTCGGCGCTGCTTGTCTTCGCCGCGGCGCGGGTATGGGGGCGCTGGCGCGGCTCGCCCTGGCACAGCGCGATCGAGCGCGGCCTAGCACCGATTGCAGCGGGGCTTTTTCTCTCCGGCGGGATCGTCGTCTTGCGCGCCTCGCCCTCGGGATGGCCGGTCTGGGCAGCGGCGCTCGTGACGACCGCGGCGCTTTTATGCTGGCCGCGCCTCCACCCGGTGCCGCTCCTCCTCGCCGGCGCGGCGCTGTTCGGCATTGTCGCGGTGGTGTAGCAATAAGGAATTGGCGACAGGCAGGGAGGCGCGCGATGCAAAGGGAAGCGTTGCCCGGCGATTTTCTCGATCGGCTCGTCGGCGATTGCCCCGACGCGATCATCTACGCGGACGCACGCGGGGTCATCGCGTTTTGGAATGCTTCCGCAACGCGGATCTTCGGGTACAGCGAAGCGGAGGCGCTCGGGGCGAGCCTCAATCTGATCATCCCCGAACGGCTGCGCAGGCGCCATTGGGAGGGTTACGGCGCGGTGATGAGAGGGGGCGCCAGCCGCTATGGCGAAGGGGCGCTGCTCGCGGTCCCGGCGCGGCACAAGGACGGGCGGCAGATCTCGGTCGAGTTCACGATCCTGCCGTTGCGCGATCCCTCCGGGACCCTGACAGGCATCGCCGCCTTTCTGCGCGACGCGACGGCCCGTTTCGAGGAAGTCCGCGCGCTGCGCCGCGAGCTGGCGGCGTTGCAGGCACAGACCGGTCCGGCATGAAAACACCGGCGACCCTCGCCCCCGAGGCGCTCGACTTCGCCCGGCTGATCCGGGATGGCGACACGGTGTTCTGGGCGCAGGCCACGGCCGAGCCGGTGTTTCTGACCCGCCTGCTCGATGCCCAGGCGCCGCGCTGTCCGTCGTTTGGCCTGTTCTTTGCGTTGACCTTCGCCGGCGATTTCGCCGCCGATCATCCGAATGTGACGGTGAGCGCCTTGGGCGGCGGCGGCGCCGGGCGGCGGTTTTTCGCGCGCGACGCCGGCGGCGTCATCCCGGCCAACATCTCGGGCCTGTGCGACCTGATCAGCGCCGGCCATCCGCGCATCGATGTGGTGCTGTTGCAGGTGAGCGGCCCGGATCGAGCGGGCAATTACAACGCCGGGCTCGGCATCGAATGCCTGCGCGAGGCGATCGCCGGGGCGCGGCTCGTCGTCGCTCAGCTCAACCCGGCATTGCCGTGGACCTCGGGCGACACGCTGATCGACGGCGGGCTCATCGATATCCTGGTTCCCGCCACCCACCCGCCGCTCGAACTACCGGCGCGCAGCATCGGCCCGGTCGAGCGCGCGATCGCCGCCCACGTCGCCACCCTCATTCCCGACCGCGCGACGCTCGAACTGGGGATCGGCCTCATCCCCGAGGCGGTGACCGCGGCGCTCGGGCAAAAACACGGCCTCGGCATCCATTCCGGCGCGATCGGCGACGGGGTCGCCGATCTCATGGCATCCGGCATCATCGACAACCGCCACAAGGAGATCGATGCCGGCGTCACCGTCACGCTGATGCTGATGGGAACCAGCCGGCTCTACGCCTTCGCCGACCGCAACCCGCGGATCGAGATCCGCTCGCCGCGCCACACGCACGACGCGCTGGTGCTGGGGCACCTCCGGCGTTTTGTCGCGATCAACTCGGCGCTCGAAATCGACCTGACCGGGCAAGTCAACGCCGAGACGCTGGCGGGCCATTCGGTCGGCCTCACCGGCGGCCAGATGGATTTCGTGCGGGCCGCCACCCGGGCGCCGGAAGGCCGCTCGATCATCGCGCTGCCATCGACGAGCCGCGACCGGGCGCACTCGCGCATCGTCGCCCGGCTCGCCGACGGGGTGGTGACGACGCCGCGGGCCGACGCCGATTGCGTCGTCACCGAGCACGGCATCGCCGAACTCAAGGGCCGCACCCTCGCCGAGCGCGCCCGCGCCCTCTTTGCGGTTGCCGACCCCGCCTTCCGCCCCGAGCTGGAACGCGCAAGCGAACGCCTGGTATGACGCACTCTGTTGCGCCGCGTTCGCGGAGAGAAGCGATATGGCCGGGCCGAAAGCTAGCCGCAGCCGCGATAACCTGTTAGCCTAACTCGCGAATACCGATGGGAGCGGGCCAGATGCGAATTAAGACCCTCACTCAATGCACGATAGCGATTGGCGTCGCGTTGTCGACAGCGGCCTGTTATCCCCAAAGAAACGTATATAATGGCCCCGGTTGCCTTATGTATCTCTATTCAGCGCCCAACTTACAGGGCTACGGCCTTCCGGTGCGGGGGAATACCCCGGACCTGGCGAAAGCTTGGAACAATGTAACGACCTCGGCGAAAGTTGTTTACGGTACATGGCGCCTGTTCAGCGAACCCGAATATAATGGCTTTATGGGAGACTATAAGGCTCCTGCGGATATTCCTCAGCTTGTCCCTGCACGTGCACTTAATTCAGCTCAATGTATTAGCCCCGAGCCGGGAACGCCCGTATATTAGACTGGCGACGCGGCTGGATGGTGCCGTTCGGTTTGCGCCGTCTGTAATCCGGATCGAATTATCGCCGCCGCCTCGCCCGCAAAACGCGTCGCGGCGGCATTTTGAGGGGTGCACCCCCGCGCGGCGCTTCCGCAGTGAGCTTGAGCGGCGGCAGCACCGCGCTCACCGCCCACCGCTCGTCTTCGAGCGCTCCGATCCGGCGCTGCAGCGCGTTCGCCTCGTCGAACCGGAAGCGCGACATCGCCAAATCGTGTTGCGCCTGGAGAGCCTCCAGCTCGCGGTCGATCTCGGCGAGCCGGGCGCGCGTCGGTGCGGCTTCCTCGCTTTCGTTCAAATCACTTCCAGCACGATCTTGCCGGCGTGGCGGCGCGACAAGAGCGCCAGCATCGCCGCGCCGGCTTCGGCCAGTGGGAAGGTTTTCGCGACGACCGGCTTCAGCCGCCCGGCCTCCCACCAGCGCAGGAGGAGCGCGAGGTTGCGGCTGACGAGGACCGGGTCGCGTGCCGCCTGGGCGCCCCAGACGACGCCGATGACCGAGATGTTTTTCACCAGGATCAGATTGGCCGGCACCGCCTGGATGCGGCCCGCGGCAAAGCCGATGACGAGCATCCGCGCTTCCCAATTGACCGCGCGCAAGGCCTGGTCGAAGGCGTCGCCCCCGACCGGATCGAAGACGACGTCTGCGCCGAGGCCGCCGGTCAATTCGCGCACCCGGTCGCGGATGCTCTCGATCCGGTAGTCGATCAATTCGTCGGCGCCATGGGTGCGCGCGACCGCGAGCCTCTCCGGCCCGCCGGCAGCGGCGATGACCCGGGCGCCGAGTTCCTTGCCAACTTCGACCGTGGCCAATCCCACCCCGCCGGCGGCACCGAGGACGAGCAGCGTCTCGCCCTTTGCCAGATGCCCGCGATGGGTCAGCGCGAAATGCGCGGTGCCGTAGGCCACGGGAAAGGCCGCGGCGGTGACGAAATCCATCGCCTCCGGGATCGGCACGACCGCATCGGCGTTGAGCGCGATCTCCTCGGCATAGCCGCCGCCGAAGCGCAGCACCGCGAGGACGCGCTGGCCGGGGTGGAGGTGGCGCACCTCGGCGCCCAATTCGACGATCTCACCGGCGGCTTCGAGCCCCGGGGTGAACGGGAATTCGGGCCGCACCTGGTATTTGCCGGCGATCATCAGGGTGTCGGCAAAGTTGACGCCGCAGGCCCGCACCCGAATGCGCGCCTCATTGGGGCGCAGCGGCGGGCGCACCGTCTCGTCGAGCCGCAGCGTCTCGGGGCCGCCCCATTCGCGGCAAAGGATTGCTTTCACGCCAAGCTCCCCGGCAAATCGGCCGAGAGGATAGCCGAAGGGCGGGGCAGCGGGCGGCAAAATGCACCTTGTGACGGCTTGACACCTTCGCCCGGCGGACCGCCAACTCCCGGTGTGCGTTTGGGGGGCGCGAGGATGAGCATCTTCGACCGGCATTCGACATTTGCGGCCGGCCTCACCGCGGCCCTGGCGCTCGCCGCCAGCCACGGCGCATTGGCGCAAAAGCCGGGCGGCATTTTGCGGCTGCAGCATTTCGACAGCCCGGCCTCGATGTCGATCCTTGAAGAGGCTACGCGCGCCTCCGAGCAGCCGATGATGGGCATCTTTAATAACCTCGTCCTCTACGACCAGCATGTCGCGCGCAACAGCCTGGAATCGATAATCCCCGATCTCGCGACAAAATGGGAGTGGAGCGAGGACGGCAAGGAATTGACCTTCCCGCTGCGTCAGGGCGTCAAATGGCACGACGACAAGCCCTTCACCTCGGCCGACGTCAGATGCACCTGGGACCTGCTGATGGGCAGAGGCAGCGACAGGCTGCGCATCAACCCGCGCAAATCCTGGTACAACAACGTCGAGGACGTGACGACGCGCGGCGACTTTGAAGTCACCTTTCACCTGAAGCAGCCGCAGCCGGCGTTGCTCGCCCTCTTGGCCTCGGGCTGGTCGCCGGTCTATCCCTGCCACGTCAAGGCCGCCGAGATGCGGCAGCACCCGATCGGCACCGGCCCCTTCAAGTTCGTCGAGTTCAAGCCCAACGAGTCGATCAAGGTGAGGAAGAACGCGGATTACTGGAAACCGGGGCGGCCCTATCTCGACGGCATCGATTACACGATCCTGCGGGATACTTCCTCGCGCAACCTCGCCTTCTTCGCCGGTAAGTTCGACGCCATCGTGCTCGGCGTGTCGATCCCGACCCTGAAGGACTTCAAGGAACAGGCGCCGCAGGCGATCTGCGAAGAGAATGTCGCCAACGTGCCGCGCACGATGCTGATCAACCTGCACAAGGCGCCGTTCGACAATCCGGAATTGCGCCGCGCGATGGTCCTGGCGCTCGACCGCAAGGAGTTCATCAACATCCTCAACAATGGCGTCGGCACCGTCGGCGCGACGATGCTGCCGGCGCCGCAGGGGGTCTGGGGCATGCCGGCGGAGATGCTGGAACAGCTGCCCGGCTATGGCTCCGACGTCGCGAAAAACCGCGCCGAAGCCAGGGCGATCATGGAAAAGCTCGGCTATGGCCCGAGCAACCGCCTGTCGGTCAAGATCTCGACGCGCAACTTTCCCGCCTGGCGCGACCCGGCGGTCTTGATGATCTCGCAATTGAAGGAAGTCTATATCGACGGCGAACTCGATCTCGTCGATACGGCGCTTTGGTATCCGAAGATGGTGCGCCGCGATTTCACGGTCGGCATGGTGCCGATCGAGGCCGGCGTCGACGACCCGGACCAGATGTTCTACGAGAATTTCTATACCGGAGCCGGGCGCAACTATGCCGCCTACAGCGACCCGGAGTTCGACAAGCTGGTCGACCGGGAATCGATGGAGGCCGACCCGGAAAAGCGCAAGGCAATCGTCTGGCAGGCCGAGCGGAAATTGGCCGAGGCGGCGTTCCGGCCGGTGATCTTCTACCCCGCCGGGGCGGGCTGCCGGCAGCCCTATGTCAAGGGGCTGACGATGATGACAAACAGCATCTACAACGGCTGGCGGATGGAAGACGTCTGGCTCGATAAATAGCGATGATCGAGAGGTCGGAGAGGCACAATGAGAGCGAAAATCAATTGGCCCACCGCCTCCGTTGGGTTGCTGATCGCGGCGAGCCTGACCGGCGCCCCGGCGTTGGCGCAAAAACCCGGCGGCGTCCTGCAGATGCTCGACTTTGCCAGCCCGGCCTCGATGTCGATCCACGAGGAATCGACGATCACTGCCGGCATCCCGATGATGGGCGTCTTCAACAACCTCGTCGTCTTCGACCAGCACGTCGCGCAAAACAGCCTGAAGTCGATCGTGCCCGATCTGGCGACCGGCTGGTCGTGGAGCGAGGACGGCAAGGAACTCACCTTCCCGCTGCGCCACGGCGTCAAGTGGCACGACGGAAAGCCGTTCACTGCGGCCGACGTCAAATGCACGTGGGATCGCCTGCGTGGGGTCGCCCCCGACAAGTTTCGCCTCAACCCGCGAAGAGCGTGGTACCGCAACGTCACCGACATCACCACGAGCGGCGATTATGAGGTCACCTTCCACCTGGAGCGGCCGCAGCCTTATCTGATTGCGCTCCTCGCCTCGGGCCAATCTCCGGTCTATCCCTGCCACCTGACGACAGCGCGGATGCGCACCAATCCGATCGGCACCGGGCCGTTCAGGTTCGTCGAGTACAAGCCGAACGAGGATATCCGCGTCACCCGCAACCCGGATTACTGGAAGAAGGACCGGCCGTATCTCGACGGGATCGAGTACACGATCATCGGGAATCCGGCGACCTGGCACCTCGCTTTCGTTGCCGGTAAGCTCGATTTCATCTTCTCCTCAATCCCACTGTTGAAGGACCTGAAGAGCCAGGCGCCCCAGGCGAAGTGCGACATCGTAATGGACAACAACAGCCGCGACCTCTTGATCAACCGCGCCGCCCCGCCGTTCGACAACGTGGAATTGCGGCGCGCGATTACCCTCACCCTCGACCGCCAGGCGTTCATCGACATCCTCGCCGAGGGACAGGGCGCGGTCGGCGGTGCGCTCCTGCCGCCACCGGACGGTATCTGGGGTATGCCGCCCGATGTGCTGCGCAGCCTGCCGGGCTACGGCCCCGACGTCGCGAAAAACCGCGACGCGGCCCGCGCCCTCATGCAAAAGCTCGGCTTTCGGCCAGACAAGCGCCTCGCCGTCAAGCTGTCGACGCGCAATGTGCCGGGCTATCGCGATGCCGCCGTGCTGGCGATCTCGCAGTTGCGCGAAGCCTATATCGACGCTGAACTCGAGCTGGTGGATACCGCCAACTATTTTCCGCGCGTCATGCGCAAGGATTATAAGCTTGCGGTCGAAGTCGCGACCGGCGGCCTCGACGACCCCGACCAGAAATTTTACGAGAACTATGTCTGCGGCGCCGATCGGAACCTGACCGGCTATTGCGACAAGGAGACCGACCGGCTGATCGACGCGCAGTCGATGGAGGCCGACGCTGACAAGCGGCGTACGCTGGTGTGGGAGATCGAGCGCCGCCTCGCCGAAGACGCCTCGCGCCCGGTGTTGCTCTATTCGCGGTTCGGCAGCTGTATGCAGCCCTATGTCAAGGGGTTGGTGACGATGACCAACAGCCGGTTCAACGGCTGGCGGATGGAAGACGTCTGGCTCGACCGCTAAAGGGCGCCCGCCTGAGCGGCCGAATCGACCGAGGCTAGTGGACGTGTTACCGTCAAGTGGACCGCCGCCTAGACGCACACAAACCGCGCGCCGGACGCGTCACGGCAGATCGGGAGGACGGGGTTGGGAGCCTACGTGGTGCGGCGTTTCGGCTTGATGCTGGTAACGCTGTTCGGCATTTCGATGCTGATCTTCGTGCTGCTCCGGCTGACCCCGGGCAACATCGCCGACATCCTGTTCGACGCCGGGGGGTTCGTCGATCCGGCCGACAAGGCGCGGATCGAAGAGGATCTCGGGCTCGACCGGCCGATCCCGGTGCAATACGCGGTGTGGATCGGCGGGTTGTTGCAGCGGCGATCTCGGCTATTCCTACCAGACCGAGCGGCCGGCGATCGAGGAGATCGCGCCGCGGATCCCGATCACGGCGCGGCTGGCGGCGCTGGCGCTGACCTTCGCGGTGCTGATCGGCGTGCCGCTCGGCGTCTTGAGCGCGGTGCGCCAGGATACCTGGCTCGACTATACCTTGCGGGTGCTGAGCCTGTCCGGGCTTGGCGATGCCGGCGTTCTGGCTGGGTCTATTGATCCTGATGGCGTTCGTCGCGTGGTTCGGCACGATCCCGATCTACAGCTCCGAGCCCTCCGGGTTCTGGAACACCCTGCTGATGTACAGCGTTCCGGCGGCGGCGGTCGGCTTCCGCAGTTCGGCGTTTCTGACGCGGCTGACCCGCTCCTCGATGCTGGAGGTGCTGCGCCAGGACTATATCCGCACCGCCCGCTCGAAGGGCGCTTCCGAGATGACGATCAACTACTACCACGCGCTGAAGAACGCGATGCTGCCGGTGATCACCGTGATCGGGCTCGAGGCCGGCATTCTCTTGGGCGGCCTGATCGTCACCGAGACCGTGTTCAACATTCCCGGCGTCGCGCGCTTTCTCGTCGAGGCGGTGCGCTGGCGCGATTATCCGATGGTTCAAAACCTCGTGATGTTCATCGCGGTCGTCGTCGTGACGATCAATTTCGTCGTCGACATGCTGTACGCCTATTTGGATCCGCGGATCAAATACGCCGACTAGAACAGGAAGTTTTCCGCCGATCGGGAGACCCCAGAGTGAGCACGGTCGATTTCCAATGCCGAACTGAGCGCGGCCGGCGCCAACGTAAAAAGCCGCTGGGGCGCCGTCCGCTTCTTCATCCGGCGCTATCCGCTCGGCGCGGCCGGTGCGGTGATCATGGCGATCTTTCTCTTCGCCGCCGCCTTTGCGCCCTTCATCACGATCTACGATCCGCTGTCGACCAACGCCGCGGCCTCGCTGGCGCGGCCGAGCGCGGCCCACTGGCTCGGCTGCGACTTCATGGGCCGCGACCTCTACAGCCGCATCATTTACGGGGCGCGCATCTCGCTCGCGGTGGCCACCGGCTCGATGCTGCTCGGTACCTCGATCGGGATCACGCTCGGGCTCCTGTCGGGCTACCTGCTCGGCTGGTTCGACCTGATAACCCAGCGCTTTCTCGAAATGATGCAGGCGCTGCCGCTGTTGGTCATGGCGATCATCATGGCGGCCGCGCTCGGCCCCTCGCTGCACAACACGATCCTCGCGATCGCCATTCGTGCTGGTGCCCTATGTCGCGCGCGTCATCCGCGCCACCACGCTCAGCCTGCGCGAGCAGCCCTTTGTCGAGGCGGCGAAGGCGATCGGCATGAGCGAGCGGCGCATCGTGATCCGCCATATCTTGCCCAACACCCTCGCGCCGTTCATCGTGCTGGCGACCGCCCAGGTCGGCGCGACGATCCTCATCGAAGCGACGCTCTCCTTCCTCGGCCTCGGCGTCCCCGAGCCGCACCCGTCCTGGGGCCGGATGCTGTCGGAATCGGCCGCCGAATACGTGCGCACCGCGCCCTGGCTGGTGATCTTTCCGGGCGCGGCGATCAGCTTTGTGGTGTTCGGCACCAACCTCCTGGGCGACGCGCTGCGCGACCTGCTCGATCCCCGGCAGCGCAGCTGAGCGGGGCCAATCGCGGCATCGGTGGAGGGGGTCAAGTGGCGACAGGGAGCGAGGCAAAGCCGGCGGACTACACGCCGCTGACCCGCCCCGGCCACAATGCCGAGACGGTGCTCGAGGTCGAGGGGCTGCAGACCTACCTCTTCACCCGGCTCGGCGTCGTCAAGGCGGTCGACGACGTCTCCTTCGCGGTGCGGCGCGGCGACACCTTGGCGATCGTCGGCGAATCGGGCTGCGGCAAGACGATGACGGCGCTCTCCTGTTGCGCCTCGTGCCGAACCCGCCCGGACGGATCGTCTCGCGGCTCGATCAAGATCGACGGCAAGGATCTGGTGACGCTCGACGACGCGGAGATGCGCGAGATCCGCGGCAACGAGATCTCGATGATCTTCCAGGAGCCGATGACCTCGTTGAACCCGGTCATGACGATCGGCGCCCAGATCAGCGAAACCATCCGCCTGCATCAGGATCTGTCGCAAGGCCGCGGCGCTGGAAAAGGCCATCGACATGCTGCGCCTCGTGCGCATTCCCGAGCCGGCGCAGCGCGCCAAGGAGTATCCGCATCAATTGTCCGGCGGCATGCGGCAGCGCGCGATGATCGCGATGGCGCTGGCATGCAACCCGCGTGTCCTCATCGCCGACGAGCCGACGACCGCGCTCGATGTGACGATCCAGGCGCAGATCCTCGACCTCATCCTCGACTTGCAGAAAAAGCTCGGCACCGCGGTCGTCCTCATCACCCATGACCTCGCCGTCGTCGCTGAAACCGCGCAACACGTCATCGTCATGTATGCCGGCAAGAAGGTCGAAGAGGCCAATGTCGAGGAGCTGTTCGAGGCGCCGTTGCACCCCTATACGCATGGCCTGCTCGCCTCGATCCCGCAGCTGGCGGTGATCGGCGGCGAGGCCGGCGCCGCCGCGAACGGACGGCTGAAGGAAATTCCCGGGCTGGTCCCGGCCTTGACCAATCTGCCGCCCGGCTGTTCGTTTGCGCCGCGCTGCGCCTTTGCCGACGAGCGCTGCCGCTCCTTCTATCCGCCCTACGAAGAGAAGCGCCCGGGTCACTGGGCCGCCTGCTGGCATTCCGAGCGGCTGTATGGCTGAGCTGGCCAGCCCGGGTCCCGGCGACAACCGCGCGCCGGTGCTCGATGTCGAACATCTGAAAAAGCATTTCCCGGTCAAGAAGGGGGTGCTGCGGCGCACCGTCGGCCAGGTCTATGCGGTCGACGATGTAAGCTTTGCGATCGGCGAGGGCGAGACCTTGGGCCTGGTCGGTGAGTTCGGGCTGCGGCAAGTCGACCGTGGCGCGCACGGTCTTGCGCCTGATCGAGCCGACCGACGGGACAATCCGGCTCGACGGGCATGACGTGACGCGCCTCGGCAAATCCGACATGCGGCCCTATCGCCGCCAGATGCAGATCATCTTCCAGGACCCGTTCTCATCGTTAAATCCGCGCATGTCCGCCGGCGACATCGTCGGCGAGCCGCTCCTGGTGCACGGGATTGCCCACGGCACGGAAAAAGCGGGGATGGTCGGGGAACTGTTCGACCAGGTCGGCCTCAGGCGCAGCCAGATGAATGCCTTCCCGCACGAATTTTCGGGTGGCCAGCGCCAGCGCATCTCGATCGCCCGGGCGCTGGCGCTCAACCCCAAGCTGATCGTCGCCGACGAGCCGGTGTCCGCCCTCGACGTCTCGATCCAGGCCCAGGTCATCAACCTGATGATGGATCTGCAGCGCGAAAAGCGGCTCTCCTACCTGTTCATCGCGCACGATCTGGCGGTGGTCGAGCACATCAGTCACCGCATCGCCGTCATGTATCTGGGGAAAATCGTCGAATACGCCGACAAGAAGACCCTCTTCACCAATCCCCAACACCCCTACACCGAGGCGCTCCTCTCGGCGGTGCCGGTGCCCAACCCGAAACTGAAGCGCGAGAAGCGCCTCCTCCAGGGCGACGTCCCTAGCCCCATCAACCCGCCCCCCGGCTGCGCCTTCCACACCCGCTGCCCCTACGCCGAACCCCGCTGCAAAATCGACGCCCCGAGGCTAGTGGAGGTGAGCCCCGGTCACGGGGTGTCGTGCCACCTGCGAGTGAATTAGCGAAATAAGTAAACTGTCACCGTAATCTTTGGGGGCTGAAAAGCCCGTCTCGCATGCCTCGCCATCTTATTGCGTTGTGCATGTGACCATGCCGCCGCCGAGGGGAGTGCACGTGGTAGTTTGAGGTGGTGGAGGCGATGGCAGACATCCGTACATTCGCAGAACCCCTTCAACTGCCATCATCTTAACGGTTGGCGAAGCGCTTGGACTCGCGTGGTCGATCTGGCGGGCAACGGCTGCAGCAAGGCACCCACATTCGGCGATGATGCTGCCCCTTGCTGAGCATATTGTCACGTTCGATCAAGTTGATCTTCCAATCGCGTTTCCATTTCTTGATCTGGCGTTCGCGGATGAGGGCGCCTTCGAGCATCTCGTGGGCTTCGTACCAGACGAGGCGATCGACCCGGTATTTGGCGGTAAAGCCCGCAACGGCCCTCGCTTTATGTTCCCAAACGCGGCGCGGCAGGTCGAAGGTCGAGCCGACGTACAGGGTTCCGTACGGCTTGCTGGCCAGCAGATAGACGAACGGCATTCGTGCGGCGGAACGATGGGTCCCTGCCTGCGCAGGGACCCGATTGCCGGCTACCCGTTGATGGTTTGCAGTTCCTCGAGCTTGAGGCCGGAGTGGATCTTTTTCACCAGTTCCTCGGGGTCGAAATCGATGCCGACCGGGTTTTTGTCGGTCGCCTTGCGGCCGCGCATGTAGTTTTGGCCCTCGATCGCGGTTTCGAAATTGTCGACCAGCAGCTCGACCTGGTTGCGGTCGGGGTCGTAAAAATACATTGAGGTGGTGACCCCGTGGTTGACGCAGCGGTGCGGCGTGATCCCCTTCTCTTTCAGCTCGATGTACTGGTCGGCCAGATCGTCCAATGAGCCCATCGTGAAGGCGACGTGGTGGAGGCCAACCTCGCCCCCGGCGCGCGCGGTCTTGCCCTCGGCCGGCGCCTTGTCGGCGAGGGGACCGGGGTCGACAAACGCGACCCGGTGGTGCTCGTCGTCATAGCTGATAAAGGCGATCATCTTGTTCTGATGCAGGAGCTGCGCGCCGAGCACGGTGCAATACCACTCGATCATCTGTTCGCGGCGGTTGGTCTGCAATACGAGATGCGACAGCTTTTTCGGCGACGGCATGGTGGTCCTCCCTGGCGAACCGGCAATGATGGCGCGATCGGTGCACCGGCGGGGCCCAAAAGTCAATAACGCCGCGCATGGACGCCCGCGGCGGCGGTCCCTATGTTGGGGTGGGAGCCCGGTGCGGAGGTTGCATGACACAGTTCGGCATCGGCCAGCCGGTTCGCCGCGTCGAGGATCGCCGGTTCCTCACCGGGCACGGCCATTATCTCGACGACATCGACCGGCCGCGCCAGGCCCACGCGGTGATGCTGCGCTCGCCGCACGCGCATGCCCGGATCCGGGCGATCGACACGGAAGCGGCGGCGGGTCCGGGCGTCCTCGCGGTCTTCACCGGGGCGGAGCTGGCCGGTGACGGCATCGGCACGATCCCGTGCCTGAGCGGCGTTGCCAACCGCGACAAATCACCGATGGCGATGCCGCAGCGCCCGACGATCGCGGTGGATCGGGTGCGGCATGTCGGCGACACCGTCGCGATGGTCGTCGCCGAGACCGGGTCGATCGCGCACGATGCGGCCGAGCGGATCGTCGTCGATTATGAGCCGCTGCCGGCCGTCGTCGGCACCGGGGAGGCGCTCCTGCCCGGCCGGCCGGCGGTTTGGGACCAGCATCCCGGGAATTTGTGCTTCGATTGGGAGATCGGCGATGCCGCGGCAGTCGCCCGCGCCACTGCCGCCGCGCGCCATCATGTGTCGCTGAGCCTCGTCAACAACCGCGTCGTCGCCCATTCGATGGAGCCGCGCGGGGCGATCGGCGAATACGATCCGGGCGAGGATTCCTACACGCTGTGGAGTTCGACCCAGGGCTCGCATTTCGTGCGCAACATCCTCGCCGAGCACATCTTTCATATCCCCGAAAACCGCATCCGGGTGGTGACCCCCGATGTCGGCGGCGGGTTCGGGATGAAGCTCTTTCTCTATCCCGAGCACATCCTCGTGCTATGGGCGGCGAAAAAGCTCGGGCGTTCGGTCAAGTGGATCCCCGACCGGTCGGACGCGTTCATGACCGATACGCAAGGGCGCGACAACCTCGCGCGGCTCGACCTCGCGCTCGACGACGACTACCGCTTTCTCGCGCTCAAAGTCGAATTGACCGCCAATATGGGGGCCTATCTGTCGAATTTCGCGCCGGAGATCCCGACTTCGGCCGGTGCGGTCATGTACAGCGCGGTCTATGCGTTCCCGGCGGTCCATGTCGGGGTCAAGGGCGTCTTCACTCATACCGTGCCGGTCGATGCCTATCGCGGCGCCGGCCGGCCGGAAGCGGCCTACGCGGTCGAGCGCCTGATCGAATTTGCCGGGCGCCGCCTCGGAGTTGCAGCCGACGAATTGCGCCGGCGCAACTTCATCACGCCCGCGGCGATGCCGTATACGACCCAACTCGGCCTCACTTATGACAGCGGCGACTTTGCCCGCAACCTCGATGACGCGCTCGCCGCCGCCGATACCGCCGGGTTTGCGGGAAGGCGCGCCGACGCGCAGGAGCGCGGGCGTTACCGCGGGCAGGGCCATGCGGTCTATATCGAGCAATCGGGCTTCCCGCCCGACGAATTCGCCGAATTGCGGTTCGATCCCTCGGGCACGCTGACCCTCCTCATGGGCACCCAATCCTCGGGGCAAGGGCATCAGACCGCCTATGCCCAGCTCGCCGCCGAAAAGCTCGGGCTGCCGCTCGACAAGATCCGGGTGCTGCAGGGCGACACCGATGCGATCGGCTTCGGCCGCGGCACCGGCGGGTCGCGCTCGCTGCCGGTGGGCGGCGCCGCATTGGCGCACGCCGCCGACAAGCTGATCCTCAAGGGCAAAAAGATCGCCGCGCATCTCCTCGAAGCGGCCGAGGCCGACATCGCCTTTGCCGACGGCCTCTTCGCGATCCCGGGCACCGACCGCACGGTGTCGATCGAGGCGGTGGCGCGCGCCGCCTTCAACCCGGCACAATGGCCGCCGGGGATGGAACCGGGCTTTGCCGAAAGCGGCCACTTCACCCCGCCGGCGCCGACCTTCCCCAATGGCGTTCACCTGTGCGAAGTCGAGATCGACCCCGAGACCGGCCATATCGCGATCCTGCGCTACCTCGTCGTCGACGATTTCGGCGTGGTCGTCAATCCGCTGTTGCTCGCCGGCCAGGTCAATGGCGGCATCGCGCAAGGTGTGGGCCAGGCGATGCTCGAGCACTGCGTTTATGACGAGGGCAGCGGCCAGCTTATCACCGGCACGCTGAGCGACTATGCTCTGCCGCGCGCCGACGATCTGCCGGCGCTCGAATTCTCCTATAATGTCGTTCCGTGCCGGACCAACCCACTCGGGGTCAAGGGCGCGGGCGAAGCAGGCGCGATCGGCGCCCCACCGGCCCTCGTCAACGCCGTCATCGACGCGCTCGGAGAACTCGGCATCGACCATCTCGATATGCCGCTGACCCCGGAGTGCGTGTGGCGCGCGGTCCGCGACGCCTCGGCCAAGGCGGCGTGAAGCATGTCTGTAGCGGCACCCTGCGTCCTTCGCGACGCGGGCTGCGCCCACTCCTCAGGATGACGAAGGATTTATACATGGCATCAATAACTTACGTCATCCTGAGGAGCGCCCTTAGGGCGCGTCTCGAAGGGCGCACGGCATGACGGATGCCCTCCTCGACGTTGCCCTGCGCGCGGCGCTCGCCGGGGGTGAAGCGGTGATGCGGGTCTACGCCGATCCGTTCGATGTCACCCACAAGGACGACAAGACGCCATTGACCGAGGCCGATCTCGCCTCCGAGCGGGTGATCGTGCAAATGCTAACCTCGACGTTTCCGGACATCCCGGTGGTATCGGAGGAGACCGTGCCGGAAGCAGGCTTTGCGTCGCCCGCCGCCCGGTTCTGGCTGGTCGATCCGCTCGACGGGACGCGGGAGTTTGTCGCGCGCAACGGCGAATTCTCGGTACTGATCGGCCTCATCGAGGACGGCCGCCCGGTGCTTGGCGTCGTGCACGGCCCGGCGTTCGGGGTGACCTATACCGCGCACGGTCCCGGCACCGCGATGCGGCGGCGCGGGGGCGGCGCGTTCGAACCGATCCGGGCGCGCGCGCCGGCGCCGGAGGGGCTCGTCGTTGTCCACAGCCGCAGCCACGAGAACAGCCGCCGCCTCGCCGAATACTTCGAGGGTCGCTCGGTCCTCGAACGCACGGTGTGCGGCAGCGCCCTCAAATTCGGCATCCTCGCCGCGGGTGAAGCTGATTTCTACCCGCGCTTCGGGACGACGATGGAATGGGACACCGCCGCCGGGCAGGCCGTGCTCGAAGCCGCCGGCGGCCATGTCGTCGACCTCTCGGGCGGACCGCTCCAATACGGCAAGCCCGGCCTCAAGAATGACGGGTTCCTCGCCTGGGGTGCCAAGCCGGTATGGTAGTGCCTCAGACGATGCCGTCCTGACGCAGGGCTGCGACCGCGTCGGCGTCGAGCCCGAGCCAGTCGGAGAGGACTTCCGCGGTGTGCTGCCCAAGGAGCGGCGCCGATTTCGACCTTGGTCGGGACCCCGTCGAAGCGCACCGGCCAGGTCGGCATCGTCATCTTGCGCTCGCCGTGGGTCATCGTTTGCAGGATGCCGCGCTCCCGGAAGCTCGGCTCGTTTACGAGATCCATCGAATCGAGGACCGCGCCCGCGGGCACGCCGACCGCGCTCAACTGCGCCATCGCCTCGTGCTTGGTGCGCTGCATCGTCCACCCACTGATCATCTCCTCGACCTCGGCCTCGCATTGGAGGCGCGCGTCGGGGGTGTCGTAGCGCGGATCGCCGATCAACTCCTCGCGCCCGATCAGTTTGAGGAGGCGCGGCCAATGCTCGGGATTGGCCCGGCTAGTCATCATGTAGACGTAGTCGTTGGGGCCGCCGGGCTTGCACGGATAGGTCCCGCCGGGCGGGTTGTTGCTGGGTGGCCGGCGCGGCGCCGCCTTGCCGGTGCGCGCGTGGGTGATGAACATGCCGCGGCTGTAATGCATAACCGAATCCTGCATCGCCACCTGGAGCCGCCGGCCCTTGCCGGTGCGCGCCCGGTCGAAAAGCGCGCTGACGATCGAGAACGCCATCAGCATGCCGGTGCCGGTGTCGCCGATCGTCGGGCCGGGCTTGATGGGCCTGCCGTCCTTCTCGCCGGTGACGCTCATCGCCCCACCCGCGGCCTGGGCGATCGGGTCGAAGGAGAGCCCGTTCTCGTAGGGACTGCCGGTGCCGAAGCCCTTGACCTGGGCATAGATGATCGCGGGATTGATCTGGCTGACGACATCGTAGCCGAGCCCCAATCGCTCGACCGCGCCCGGCGCAAAATTCTCGGTGAAGACATCGGCCTTCTTCGCCATCTCCTTGACCAGGGCGAGGCCCCGCTCCGATTTCAGATTGACCGTGAGCGAGCGCTTGTTGGCGTTGTACATCATGAAATAGAACGCGTCGCCAAACCCGGTGCGGCCGGCTTCGCCGCGCGGGGGCTCCACTTTTGCGATGTCGGCGCCCATCCAGGCCAAGGCCTCGGTGCACGTCGTCCCAGCCTCGAATTGCGTCAGGTCGAGAACGCGAATGCCGGAGAGACAGCCGGGCGATACGGGAGTTACGTCCATCGGAAGCTCCTCATCAAGGCGCGGTCAGCCCGCGGCAATCCAGTCGACGACACGTTCACCTATCATGATTACCGTCGCGTGGGCACCACCCGATCGCGGGATGCGCGGCATCACCGACGCGTCGGCCACCCATAACCCGTCGATGCCCTTGACCCGGCAGTACTGGTCGACGACCGCCATCGGATCCTCGTCCGGTCCCATCTTGCAGGTGCCCGAGACGTGCCTCGCCGTGCCGACGGTCTGCCGCATCCACAAATCCAAGGCGGCGTCATTGGCCAGAATGTCGTTCGCGGGGTGAATCCGGTGATCGACGATGTCTTTATAAGCGTCGGATTCCAAGAGCCTCGCCGCCAATCTCAGGCCCTCCCGCATCCGGCGACTGTCGTTGGGGTGCTGCAGATAACGATAGTTGAAAGACGGCTGGACGCCGGGGTCGGCCGCAGCCAGCCCGACATAGCCCGAGCCGTCGGGCAACCCGAGCGTGCAGTGGATCCGCGCCGCTCGGTCCGGGGAAACGTCACCGACCAGGTATTTGGTCCGCACACCGGGGACGCGCTCCGCCCGTTCGTCGACGACGGGGCTCGTCCGCAGCACCATGTCGTTGATGGTGGCCGAACCTTGCGAGGTGTAGTGCAACGCAAAGTGAATTGCGTCGCGATGATGGCCGGCAAGCTCGATGCCGTCCTTGACCTTGAAGGTCATCTGGACGCTCGCATGGTTCATCAGGTTCCGGCCGACGCCGGGGAGATCGCGAACCACCGGTATCCCGAATTCCCGCAGCTGGTCTTCGGGGCCGATGCCGGACAGCATCAAGAGGTGGGGCGATCGGATCGCCCCGGCGCTCAGCACCACCCTGCCGGCTTCGATGCGGAACACCTTGCCGCCGCTTTCCGCTTCGACGCCGACAGCCTTGCCGCCCTCGACGATGATCTTGCGGACAAACACCCCGCCGCGCACCGTCAGGTTAAGATGATGGCGCACCGGGTTGAGGTGCCCCATCGCCGTGCTCACCCTGACACCGTCGAGGTTGTTCGAGGGAGTGACGCCAAGCCCGGCCGGGTGCAGCCCATTTTTGTCGCTCGTGGTGCCGTACCCCGCCTGCACACAGTTCGCGTATGCGACTTGCATGAGATGGCTTTGTAGCCATCCCTTCAATAAAGAGACTTCGCTGCGCCTGGGTCTTTGGCCACTGCTGAAAAGTTCTAGTCGTGGTGTGAGCTAAAAGGTCAGCAACCTGAATCGGGATGTGTAACTTGTCGTCCAGTGGTTCAAAAGTTCCGGCTGACTTCGCGTAGTTCGGATTGCAGTCCTTGAACCTGCTCCATGAGTTTCGCAGCAGGGCGGCTTTGCTATGGTCATCGTAAAGAAATGCTACGATCTCTCGCCGTGGGAACTGGTGGACCTCATCTAGCACAAGGCCGATTTGTTGAAGATGCGCAAAAACGTAAGGGTCTTTATTCAGGACGATTTCTCCATCGGGCTCACTTGCCACCAGAAGATAGTCATCCATCAAAACGCCCAAACAATAAGCGTAAATATTGGAAGTCGCGACGATCTGTTTCAGATCATTCAAGACGGCATCCGCGATGACCCTAGCGGTAGTGAGACCGTGACGATCTACAAGTTTTCGCTGGAACTCACGCTGAAGATTGATGCAATCGTAAGTTCGGAAGTAGTCCAGTCCTTCCCGCGCTAGTCTCGCTCCCCAGTGTCTCTCTACATCAAACCAATCCTTCCCCTCGCCAATAAAGCCCGCGACGGAGAATACGGTTTTCCGGTCAGCATCGGCGCTGTCGTCCATGTGGAAACCGAGCACGCAAAAGCCCCTTGATTTGATCTGAGCGAAGCACGACGCGGACAGTCTGGAATGAGCCCAAACTGATTCAGCAAAGCGACTCGCTACACCAGATAATCCCAGATCAGATATTCCACCATATAATGCCCCGATGGCCGAAGACAACAAGGCCGACCTTGGCCCGTTCTGTAGCACGGGCATGAGTCTGGACACTCCCATCTACCGCATACACCGCCAGCGGTACCTGAAGGAACTGCTTTCGGGCAAACTCATCTTGCCAGCAACCCATCGTTGGGATGACCCATACGAAAACCTGATTTCTTGGTGCGCGTATGACTACATCGGAGAAGACAAGGAAATCAAGCAAGTGTTTCTAGGCAACGACAGAATGCCCACGTTCGGGCAGTGCTGGACGACGATTCCCGAATCGGACGCAATGTGGCGCATCTATTCGGACGTGGACAAAGACCGGGGCCACGATTCTTTCTTCTCCACTGGTGAAAGTGTGCGGTTGCGTCCCACGGCCAGAAAGTTAGTCAACGCACTGTCGAAGGGCATGGGAGGGCAGGCTGATAAATGCTATGTGGGATTGGTAAAGTATCTGGAAGAGGGTGAGTTGCAGCAACACGTCGTAAACGCGGTCGGAACCTACAAAGAGCAAGCGTTCTCTGGCGTTTCAGGACACGCTGACGCCTTGTTGCTGAAGCGCATTCCATTCGCACATGAGAGCGAAGTTCGGTTGCTGTACATTGACGCCGACCGGAAGTTTGAAGGAAAGGAGCAAATCGAAGTTCCGATTGACGTGAACAGTGTCATCGAAGAAATAATGTTGGACCCGCGTCTGAGGAATGGTGGTGCAGAGCCAAAACGCAGAGAATGGTTAGAGGCGGATGGATTCAAGAACACAATCTGCTCATCATCGCTCTACCAAAAACTCATTATGGAAATACCTCTTTTCAAACCTGAAGACCTGAAATAGTTCGCGTTGCTGGCAGCGCAGTGAGAACTTCATGGCTGAGTCTCGAAACAATGTGCGACTGCACTTGACGGCACCTCAATACCTTGAACAAGTGCAGAATCTCGCTAACGAAGTGGAGAGTGCCATTGCAATCCACCAGGCGTACGAAGAACTTCATCATCTCGGGCTGAATGACGAAGCAATCTTTCGAGCACTCAACAGAGATGCGCTGTTCTGGAACATTCACCGATCTTGCCTCGTAACGTCCCGGTTCATCGTTATGGCGCGGATATTCGATACCAATCCTGACGCTCATTCTGTTCAAAGACTTGTGAATCTCACTCTCGCGCAACCAGAACTGTTCTCGAAGGAAGCTCTGGCTGCTCGGAAGACAACTGGTGCGTCAAAACCAGAATGGCTAGATGCATTTATCGAACATGCGTGGGAGCCAAGCGGGGCAGGTGATCTTCGGCACCTGAAGAAAGAGCTTGGGCAGTACGTGAAGAAGTTTGAGCAGGTATATCGGCCCATTCGACACAACATCTATGCGCACCGTCTGGTGACCGATGATGGACACGTATCCGCGTTATTTGCGCAAACCATCAGAGCTGAGATTGGAACGATTTTAGACTTCCTAGATGATTTGACGCAGGCCCTCTGGCACCTATACCAGAACGGACTTAAGCCCGAACTCGGCCAACGGACCGAACATCACAATCGCCACAATCAGAGCATTAGAGAGAGCGTAAGAAAAGTTCTTGCGCGACTCGTTTAGGCAGTCAGAACTTCATGGCCGCACGCACCAGTACGCTTCGCCCACTTTTCAAGCGTATAATCCCAGCCCGAGGGGGAGAAAGGTTTTTCATTATGCCACGAGTAGCCGCATTTCATTCTGTCAACGAGTCAGGGAAACCGCAAGGCAAACGAGTACACCACAACAATAGCGATTGCGCTTCAGGGCGTGACATACCTAAACGCGAACGGGAGCCCGGAACCGGGGGCTATCGGCTCTGCATGCACTGCGAGAATCTAAAGAAGTAAATGGCTTTCGCGTGCCAAGATCACCGAAGATCAACCTCGAAAAAGTGCAGTCGTCCCTTTGCCCGGTCTGTCCGAAGTGCGGGAAGGAGATTCCACCCGCCGAGGTGCGTCGCGTTGACTTTGAACGCATCGAGTGACTGTGTGCGGAGGGCGGTTTGCGCCTCTCACTCGCCGCTGCGGGGCTGCCCGGCGGCATTATCGCCTCGCGCCCGACGAGAAATGAGAATCAAGCGATGCCGATCTTGTTAGTTAGTTTGGTCGTTAGGGCCGTGTAACCGCATTCTTTTGAAGAGTGACCGCAGTCTGTGCTAATAGCCTGCCGTTTGCCGATGCGCCCGTCTTCATGGCGATCTTTGTTTTAGCCAGTATTGTTCCCTCAAAGTGCGCAGTCGTTCCAATGGCCACAGAACCAGAAGTCTGCCAGAAGATGTTCTTGGCCCGTGCGCCGCCTTTCAGGATCACCCTCGTAGCGTTGGCCTGAGTAAGAGTTCCCGCTATCTGGAATATCCAGACAGCGTTTCGGCCACCCGAGATCGTGACATCGGTTGATATTAAAACACGGGTATTCCATTTGTAGAGGCCGGGAACGAGGGTTAACCCGCCAATCTTTCCGGCTCCCAGATCAATAAAATTGGGGTGTTTTCGTCCGGCGGCGTTGGTGTACGCGATTTCCATGTCGCGTACAGCCTTTGTGAGTAAAGAGGGGTCAGTCACCCTGCATGGGAGAGGACCCTTCGCATCAACGGAGTAAACTGTCCCTTTCCTAATTTCTGAACATTTCAGATGGATAGCCGCTCCAGTGATTGGACTAGCTCCAACATCCCCATTGATAACAGATGGAAAAACGTCTGTGATTCCGGTTTTGGTCAAAATTGCGAAAGGACCCGCTGTTCCAAGGCGTACCGGCGTCTGTCCGGTGAACTCGACGGCGTTGGTCGTAAATGTCCATTCGATGGGATTTTCCATGGCAACTCCAGCTGCATTCTTCGCCGCCGTCGTAACCGTGGCGGTATAGCTGGTATTCGGGTTGAGAGCGGTCGAGGTTGGCGTAAAGATTGCCAGTGTGCTGGTGTCATTCATGACGACGGTACCGGGTACGTCGTTTCCGGTTGTCTCTTTGACCGTGAACGTGAGCAAATTTACCGTTGTCGGGTCCATCGGCTGGCTGAAGGTTGCGGTCACTGCGGTGCCAGTTACAACGTTATCACTGGTATTTGTGCTGGTCGGTACGTTCGTGGCCCTGTTGCTTGGTCTTGACGAAACAACCGTGGGTTCTGTAGCCGCGCCGACAAGAGTGCCGGGAGCAACGGTGACACCGGGGTCAACGGAAGCAAAGGCCCTTCCGATTCCGCCAACTGCAAGCAAAGCGGCTAGTAGTAGCGCCATAAACATCGGTGGTCTGTATGAGCTTTCGAATCTGATCATCTGTTTTCCCTCTTTCGTGGGCAGGCCGAGTTACTTGACTTGCTGTGCGAACTCTGTCCAAAAAGCAGATGTAGCGCAGCGGATGGATGAGCAAGCTGTCCTGTATACAAAATATGCGGCTGCGCCACCAGAGGAACAGAACGACCGTTGGGCCGCATGATTCCTTCACCTCTCCTAACACATTAGAACGGTGGCATACCTAGAGACTGCTCAAAATTGCTCAGGTTTCGGAATATAGGTGCGCTGCCGAAACCTGCCCCTCTTAGGTAGTGGGTCAGTTTGTTTTCCACAGGTCCAGCG
>CAVTGB010000024.1:0-100721 GCA_963734125.1 uncultured Alphaproteobacteria bacterium | reverse complement strand
CTGGCGGGAGTGGTCAATAACGGGCCGCACGGATTTTCCGAGATCCTCTATGCCTACACCTCGGCCGCCAATACCAATGGCAGCGCCTTCGCCGGATTGAATGCGAATACGCCGTTCTACAATTTGACGCTGAGCCTCGCCATGTTTGGCGGCCGGTTTCTGGTCATCGTGCCGGTTCTCGCGGTTGCGGGTTCGCTGGCTGCAAAGCCGGTCGTGCCACGCTCGGCCGGAACCCTGCCGACCGACAGCGGCCTGTTTGTCGGCGTTCTCGTCGGGGTCATCCTGATTGTCGGCGGGTTGACTTATCTTCCGGCGCTGAGCCTCGGCCCGATCGCCGAGCATTTGGCGATGCAGGCCGGCGCCAACTACTGACGGGCGCGGAGCTGATGTTCCCCCGTTTCGGGCTGGTCACGAACGTGTCCGTGTTCGGCGCCGGGGCCGAGTTGTGGTCGGCGCCGAATAGCGGTCAGTTGCAAGCCACCCAGTCGCTGATTGCACGCAAGGGTCCAGAGGCCTGGGTCCAACCGGAATACGATTGGACCGTTGCGCCGCCGGTGCAGATCTTCTTCGTGATCCTGACGGTGCTGGCCGTTCCCTGCTTTATTTGGAGACTGCTGACGCGGCTCGGTTGGCTGAGGGTTGGCGCGCCGAAAGCGGGCGGCTCGCCAGCTTCCTCCGGTGATTACGCAACCGATCGTTGCGGCGCCGCGGATCGGGGATCTCTTCGGAGCTTCGGCCGCAGCCGCTTTTCGCCAAGAAAGAGCAAGATTGGCGACGCGATGAAAATCGATGACGACGTACCGACCACGATGCCGAAAATGATCGCCAGCGCGAAGCCGCGCAGCACCTCGCCGCCGATCAGGGCGAGGGGCAGGATCGACAGGAGCACGGTCAACGACGTCGCTACGGTCCGTCCCAGCGTCTGGTTGATGCTGAGGTCGATCAGCGGGCGCAGCGGCATCGTCGCGTGTTTGCGGAGATTTTCGCGAATCCGGTCGTAGACGACGACCTTGTCCGTCACGGAATAGCCGATCAGGATCAACAAGGCCGCCACGGCGTTGAGATCGAATTCCAGCTGCGTCACGCCAAAAAAGCCAACCGTTTTTGTGATGTCGAGGATCAGCGTCACCACCATGCCGACCCCGAACTGCCAGTCGAAGCGGAACCAGATGTAGACAAGCACGGCGGCAAACGCGAGCGCCGTCGCGAGCAGCCCGTCGCGAAACAGCTCCTGACTGACCTTCGCACCGACCACCTCGACCCGCCGAACCTGCACGCCCGGCAGCGCCTCCGCGACCCGCACCGCGATTGCACGCTCGGCATTGGCGGGTTGCTGCCCCTTGGCATCAAAGCGGATCAGGACATCCTGCGGCGAACCGAATTCCTGCACCCTGATATCGCCAAATCCCAACGGCGCGAAGGCTTGTCTTATTGCCTCCGTAGTTGTCGTCTGCGGCTTGCGCAGTTCCACGGCCACACCACCCCGGAAGTCGACCCCGAGGTTCAGCCCGGGGTAAAAAAACAGCCCGATGGAGATCGTGCTGAGGACCGCCGAGGTGATGACGCCGGCAAAGCGGCCGCGCATGAACTGGATGGTCGTCCCGTCTGGGACCAGGCGAAGCAGGCGCACGGTGTTATCCTTCGAAGCCGGGTTAGTCGGCGGAGCACCGCCGCGCGTGCGCTCGCCGACGCACGGCGTGTGAACCCGCGAGCGTTTGGCTAGGAGCCCGAGCGGCGCTCACGGCCATACGATTGAGCCCGACGCGAGCCTACGACCACCATAAGACGACTGCCATTCCGCGGCGGCGGCATCCGGCGCAAGATCTCCCATGCTGAAGCATCGCAGATTGCGCCCGACGTTCTGAGCATTTACCACCGCGCGATACCACGGCCGTTCGTCGCTCATCGGACCTTCTACGGTGAATTCGCGAGCGTCACGGTCCAGAACGATAAGTACGAAGTTGCGTTGCGTCATCGACGTGCTCCGGAGAGCCCACCTCATTGGGGTCACGGGGCTTCTCGTGGCCAGATCGTTGCAGGGGAAAGATCCAGAGAACCAGATTTTCAATGACGCGATCTTCGCCGGACTCGCATCGCGCCGACCAATCTTCGTGCCTTGGACGGCCTGCGCCTCTCAATATTGCTCCCATAATGCTGGGCAACCATGTCCACCCATTGCCGGAAAAACCGGGCCCGATCCTTTTTCTCGCTCATCGGACTTCTCGAGTAGCTACCGACCGCCGCCCTGCGCGAGCCGCCTCGCACGCGCCTTTACGCAGCCCGGGTAATCACGCGTTCGGGCATTCGCGCGTCGCGAGCCGCATCGTCGACAATGCGGGCCGAGACGCCGTAATCGCGAAGACACTCGACCGCGATCTCGGCCTCCTCGCGCGGCAGTTGGCGAACCCACGTTCCGTTGGTGATGCTGCGGTCGACCTTGAGGCCGAGGGCCTCGGCGGCAGCTTGCGCATTGGCAGGAATAGCAATATCGACGAGATCGGCCACTTGGATCTCCCCGTCTCGAATGTTGTCACCAAACCCCGGCGCGCGGTTGGGCCGACAGCACCGCCGTCCCCCGGTACACGATCGCGCCAGTGGGCGATAGATCGAGATAACCGCATAAAAAATCCATTCAGATCGGCGCATGAATCCGTAAAATCCGTGGCGGGTTCGCTGGCTCCGTTCGCCGCAAAATCAGAGCGACGCCTCGGACGCGTCGTTCGCTTCGGCGGCGTTACTCGCCCGTCGCGCTTCGGCGATGCGGTTGATCGTGGCTCTCGCTTCCGGGTTCGCCGCCATGAACCGCTCGAAATCAGCCCGTCGCAACACCAGAAACTGGCAATAGGTCAGGGCGACGACGTCGGACTGCCGCGGCCGACCGGACAGCAGCGCCAGTTCCCCGAAAAACTCGCCGCTGCCGAGCCGCACGCGCCGCGTAGGCAGGATCACCTCAACCGCCCCGGAGGCGATGAAATAGACCGCATCGCCTCGTTCTCCCTTGCGGATGATAGGGTCGTTCGGCACCGCGAAGCGCGGACGCAGCAGCCGGCACACGCGGTCGAGCTGAGGTTCGTCAAGGCCGGCCAATATGTCGAGCCGTCCAACCAGCTGGTGCGTATCGAGCCCGATGTCGAAGCGCGGGCGCTGTTCGGCACCCCGCGCGCCGAGCACACTGCGCTTCAAATCGTCGTACACCTCATGCGCGATCAGCCCCTCCTCGAACAGGCTTTGATATCGCGTCAATTCCCGGCGCGACGTCGATCGACGGAGAAACCGCGCCTCGAGCTCCGCCGCATAGTCGGGGTATTGCCGTCGCAGCGCGTCGAGCGCGCTCAGCACCGCATCGCGGCGCTGGCCGATGATCTTGCCGGTGATTTTGGCGATGCGCCCGCCGAAGAGCAGGCGCACCTGCTGATCGTTGAAGCGGGCCAAGCGCTCGATCGCAAAGCGCGTGATCAACAGGGTTTCGAGACGATCGGCGAGGCGATCGGCAAGCGGCCGGACGATCCCCAGCCGACGATACAGAAAATAGGCGATGCGGAAGCCGATCGGGAGCGCGAGCGACGCGTCCCCGACTCTGCGATAACCGAGGCGTCCCTCGCTCCTCGCCGCCTCAGCGAACGCGTCCGCGTTGCCGAGCAACACCTGCACCGCGGCCGGGGAGGCGACCCGGTCGCTCCGCATCGCGAGGACCAGTACCCGCTCCTGGTTGCCGAGAGCGACCAGAGCAATCGCCAAGCGGTCTCGCTCGGTCAGGTTCGGTGTTGCGGCCGCTTCGGCGTTGGCTGCCGCGATCTTGGCTTCATAGGGGAGGGTGACGCGTTCGACGACTGATCGGGAGAGCGCATGCGCCCGAGCAATCTCGTGCGCCGCCTCACGGGCCTCGCTATACGATAGCGCCAGGATCCGGTCGCGCAGCGCCTGATCTCTCGGCGACAGACGATCCAGCCCGAGTAGACCAATGACGAGACGCAGCGTCGTGCCGTTGACAAACAGCGTGAACAGCACAAAGCCGGTTGCCAACACCGCGACAAAGCGCTGGATTTCCGGCGACAGCGCCCGGTTTTCGGTAACCGCCAGCGCCAATACCAAGGTCAGCGCGCCGCGCAGACCGCCCCAGATGATCGCGAGCTTGTACGACGCGTCAATGCGCTGGGTCAGCCCGAAATGCTCGAGTGGCGGCACCAGGATAAACAGCGCGAAAACGCGCGCTCCGAACGCGGCCACGATCGTCACGCCCAACAAAAGCACGTCGCGAAAGCCGATATCGACCAGCAATCGCGGGACCAGGATCGCGGCCAGGACAAAGATCAACGAGCGCGCCCAGAACGCGATCTGCTCCCAGAGCTCGGCAAGGAACGACCAATTTTCCGGCGCGATCCGGGAGGGTGCCAGCGCGCTGACCGTCAGTCCCGACACCAAGACGGCAACCACGCCCGACACGTGAAACAGGCGTTCGGCGGCGATGAACGCCAGATAGGCGAAGGCCAGGGTCAGCGTTGCTTCCGATAGCCGGTCGTCGCCAACCCGCGGAATGATCCACAGCAGCAAGCGGCCCGCGAGGAGTCCGACAACGCCCCCGCCGACAAAGGACACCGAGAACTCTCTGAGCCCGGCGATTGCGCTCGGTTCACGCCCGGTCACGATCATCCCGAGCAAGACGACGAAGAGCGCGATCGCGGCGGCATCGTTGAGGAGGGCCTCGCCCTCGACCAGACGTCTCAGCCGCGCCGGTGCGCCAACGTCGCGGAAGATGGCGATCACCGCGGCCGGGTCCGTCGTGGCAACGACCGCGCCAAGGAGGAGGCAGACGACCAGCGGAACCTGGGCAAACGGCCACACCGCAAACCCGACCACCGCCGTTGCGATCAGCGTGGCGATGACCGCGAGCAGCAAAATGGCGGCAGCGTCTTCGAGGGTGCGCCTGACGTTCGTCGCAATCCCGGCCTCGAAGACGAGCAGCGGCAGAAAGACATAGATGAAGGTGACCGAGCTGACCGGCAAATCGGCAAACGGTCTAATGTCGACCGAGCCCGGCAGCCCGAGGCGGGTCGACACCGCCGGGAACGCTCCGATCCCGACGCCAACCGCGGCAAGCAACACGGACGGGGGCAGCCTCAGGCGAACCGCAAGCGGTTGGCTTATCCCGACGACGACCAGCAAGCCCGCGATGACGAGCAGTACAAAGACGGCATCAAGCATGGTGTCCAGGCGGTCTGCATGCGTCGACGGCCCAATCGCGGCAGATGCCTGTCATCCAATCGAGCCCGGCGCGCCGGTCGCCGCAGCAGATCGCGCGCCTCACCTGCTACATCCTACAGGGGCGAAGTTGACCGGGCCAGGACAACCGGAATGGGTCTGGACCGCCGGCGAGCCATGTCGTCGCTGAATTCAGGCGTGATAATCGGCGGCGGCGGTCTCGTCGAGCGGCACCCGCCGCACCTGCATCGCGTTGAACAGCGGGGTCAGGACGACCGCCAGTGCGAGGTTGAGGATCACCGTATAAAGCGCGGTATAACCGGGGAAGGTGTAGCCGGCCAGCGCCAGCGGATAGGTTGGCGTGAGGTGGACGGCGACGGCCATCACGGTGCCGAGGGCGGTTCCCGCGGCCCAGCCGACCAGCAGCGCCCAGTCGTTGAACCATCGCGTATAGGCGCCGAGCATCACCGCGGGCAGAGTCTGGATGATCCAGATGCCGCCGAGCAGCTGGAGATAGATCGCGTATTGCGTCGGCACGAAAATGATGAACGACAGCGCGCCGAGCTTCACGATCAGCGACACCCACTTCGCCATCTGCGCTTCTTGCTTGTCGGTCGGGTTCCGGTTGATGAACTCGCGGTGGATATTGCGGGTATAGAGGTTCGCCGCGGCGATCGACATGATCGCCGCCGGGACCAGGGCGCCGATGCCGATCGCGGCAAAGGCGATCCCGACAAACCACGACGGGAAGCTGTGCAGGAACAGCGCTGGCACCGCGAAATTGTTGCCGAATTCTTTGAAGCCGGCGGCGTATTCGGGAAGGCCGGCGACCCCGGCGGCGATCGCGAAAAAGCCGACCAGCGCCAGGAGGCCGAGCATGAACGAATAGCCCGGCAGCAGCGCGGCATTGCGACGCACCGCGCGGCCGCTGCTAGCACTCAGAATTCCGGTCATCGAATGCGGGTAAAGAAAGAGCGCGAACGCCGAGCCGAGCGCCAGCGTCGCATAGGCGCTGTAGGCCCCCGTGGTGTTGGGGCCGGGCGCCGCGGCGAGCAGCAGTTTCGCCGGCGGCACCGCCGCGAAGATCTTGGCGAAGCCGCCGAGCTCGATCGGGATGACGATGACGGCAGCGAACGCGGTCAGATAGATCAGGATATCCTTGACGATCGCGATCGATGCCGGCGCGCGCAGACCGCTCGAATAGGTGAATGCCGCGAGGATAACAAACGCAATGACCAGGGGCAGGTCATGCAAAGCACCGGTGCCCGAGATGCCGAGCGCGCCGATCACCACCTGCAGACCGACGAGCTGCAGGGCGATGTAGGGCATCGTCGCGACGATGCCGGTAAGCGTCACCGCCAGGGCGAGCCAGCGGTTGCCGAAGCGGCCCCGCACAAAATCGCCCGCCGTGATGTAATTGTGCTTGTGGCAGACATACCAAATCCGCGGGAAGACCAGGAAAAAGATCGGATAGGCGACGATCGTATAGGGGACCGCGAAGAACGCGACGGCGCCGGCGCCAAAGGCAAGCGCGGGAACGGCGATGAAGGTGTAAGCGGTGTAGAGGTCGCCGCCGATCAGGAACCAAGTGACGACGGTGCCGAAACGCCGCCCGGCCAGCCCCCATTCGTGCAAGAGGTCCAAGTCGCCCCGGCGCCACCGGGCGGCGGCGAAGCCCAACCAGGTGATAAAAGCAAAAATCACTATGAAGATGACGAGGGCGACCCAGTTGACGTCCTGCACGATGGTCCTCGCTGGATGTGGTTCGGGCCAGTATCGAGGTTATCTCACCGGGTTAATCTTCTGTTACGAAGTAAACCGTCGCCGTAAGGATCGCGCCAATAATGATCCACAGTAGCTGGTACCAGTAGAAAAATGGTATGCCCGCCCAAGAAGGCTCTACCCTGTTGTAGAAGGGCGGCCAGAGGACCGCGGCGAATTGGACGAGAAGGAGCAAATACCACCAGCTCCAGCCGCGCCGCCTGGTGGATGGCTCATCCATGGTACCCCCTGGTTTGCTGGCTCTCGGTACGCACGGCCGGTTGCATTGCCTAAATATAAATCAACCTCGGCCTGTTCGTCCAGCGAAGCTCGGGCGGACCGCATCGAGCCGCACCGTCGCATTCATTGGCGCGTCCACTGTTGAGCTGGCGCTCATTTTTCTCGATCGCGTCGCGGCTCTCGGGGATCATGGTGGGCGCATGCGTTATGCGGGACGAGGAGGATTGGCGATGGTCGATGACGGCTCGGTTACTCGCTACCGCACCAACCTTCAGGGCGAAGTCGACAGCGCCGCGCTCTACCGGGCGATGGCCAAAGCGGAGAAGGACCCGCATCTGAGCGAGATCTATAACCGTCTCGCGTCCGTCGAAGAGGCGCATGCCGAATTCTGGAGGAAGCGGCTGGGCGGGCTCGGCGCGTCGACGATGATAGGGCGCCCGGGCTGGCGGACGCGGTCGCTGGTCTGGCTCGCCCGGCGCTTCGGCCCGCAATTCGTGCTGCCGACCTTGAGCACGCTCGAAAAGCGCGACAGCGGGCAATACGACCAGCAGCCGGAAGCGGTCGCCGGCGGATTGCCCGGAGCCGAGCGCTCGCACACCAGGGTCGTCGAGGCGATGGCGGCGGCGATGCCCAGTGGCGCTTCCGGAAGCAGTCTGGCGCGCCTGGAAGGGCGCCACCGGGCCGGCGGCAATGCGCTGCGCGCCGCGGTGCTCGGCGCCAATGACGGGCTCGTTTCCAATCTCAGCCTGGTGATGGGGGTCGCCGGCGCGGCCGAGCCGGGCGGCACGATCCTGTTGACCGGGCTGGCGGGCCTGGTCGCCGGCGCGTGCTCGATGGCGATGGGTGAATGGCTATCGGTGACCAGCTCGCGCGAGCTCTCCCAACAGCAGATCGACGTCGAAGCCGACGAGCTCGCGCAGCGGCCGGACGAGGAAAAGGAGGAAATGATCCTCATTTATCAGGCCAAGGGGCTCGACGAAGCGGCCGCGCGGGCGCTCGCCGACCAGCTGATGGCGAACAAGGATAGCGCGCTCGACACGCTGGTGCGCGAGGAGCTGGGGATCGACCCCAATGAGCTGGGCGGCTCCGCCTGGGCGGCCGCCGGCACGTCTTTCGGGTTGTTTGCGGCGGGCGCGATATTTCCGGTGGCGCCGTTTTTCTGGCTCGGCGGCACCGCCGCGCTCCTCGCCAGCCTCGCCGCCAGCGGCGTCGCGTTGTTGATGATCGGCGCTGGAACCTCGCTCTTCACCGGCCGCACAGTATTCTTTTCGGGGGCGCGCCAGCTCGTGATCGGCTTCGCCGCAGCCGCCATCACCTACGCCATCGGCCGCCTCGTTGGCGTCTCGCTCGGCGGGTGATCCGCGTGCGTGTCGAGTTAACGCCACTTTCAGGCCGCATCGATAAACTAGGGTCCGGCCGAGCGCGCGGTTGTATAAGGGCCGTGGAGGGGTGGGGGTGATGCCGCCGAACTACGATTATGATCTCTTGGTAATAGGCTCGGGACCTGCGGGGCAGCGCGCGGCAATCCAGGGGGCGAAACTCGACAAGCGTGTCGCCATCGTCGAGCGCACGAGCGTCCTCGGCGGCATCTGCGTCAATCTTGGCACGATCCCGTCCAAGACCTTGCGCGAGGCGGTTCTCGAATTGTCCGGCTATCGCTCGCGGGAATTCTATGGCGCCTCCTACACCGTCAAGCAGAACATCACGATGCAGGACCTCCTGGTCCGCACCAACAAGGTCATTCAGCATGAGATCGACATCGCTCGTCATCAATTGATGCGCAACGGTGTCGAGTTGATCTCGGCCACAGCCTCATTCTGCGGCTCCGAGGCAGTCCGGCTCGACTTCATGGACGGCAGCACCGCACGTGCGGTCACAGCGCAGAAAATCGTCATCGCGGCCGGTACCGACACGACCCGCGACCCGCAGATACCGCTCGACGGCAAATACGTCTTCACCAGCGACGATGTTCTCAAACTCGACCGCTTGCCGCGGACGCTGTCGGTGGTCGGCGCCGGGGTCATCGGCTGCGAATACGCCAGCATCTTCGCCGCCCTCGGCGTGCGCGTGACGCTGATCGACCAGCGCAATCGCCTGATGCCGTTTGTCGACGCGGAGATCGTCGACACGCTGTGTTATCACCTCAGAGAAAACCGCGTCACCCTGCGCCTCAACGAGAGCGTCGAGCGGATCGACGTCGCCGAGGATGGCGAGGGCCCCGGCAGCCGGGTCAGGCTGCATCTGGCGAGCGGTAAGACGATCGTCACCGAGAAGGCCCTCTACGCGGTCGGCCGCACCGGCGCGACGGCGAGGCTGGGGCTCGACAAATGCGGGCTTACCTGCGACGGCCGCGGCAGGCTCGTCGTCGACGAGCATTACCAAACCGAGGTGCCGGGCATCTACGCCGCGGGCGACGTCATTGGCTTCCCGGCGCTTGCCTCGACCTCGATGGAGCAGGGCCGCCTCGCGGTCTGCCACGCCTTCGGCGTCAGCGCGAAGAGCGTCCCGGCACTGTTCCCCTACGGGATCTACGCGGTTCCCGAAATCTCGATGGTCGGCAAGACCGAGGAGGAATTGACCCACGACGGCATCGCCTACGAAGTCGGCAAGGCGCGCTACCGGGAAATCGCCCGCGGCCAGATCATCGGCGATACCACCGGCCTCTTGAAACTGATCTTCCACTCCGAGACCCGCGAATTATTGGGCGTCCACATCATCGGCGATGGGGCCAGCGAGCTCATTCATATTGGGCAGGCGGTGTTGTCGTTTGGCGGCACGATCGATTACTTCATCAATACGGTTTTCAATTATCCGACCTTGGCAGAATGCTATAAGGTCGCGGCCTTCGACGGGATCAACCGGATCGGCACCTTTCACGAAAGCGCCGCCACGTCCCCCGGGTAGCGGCGAATTGTTGAGCTTACCTCGTCGGGTGCAGCACGAAGCCCGCGGGGCGGCCGGCGCGGCTCGCCGCTTCGATCGGTGGCAGGGAAGCGTCCCAGGCGTTGGCGTCGAAGCGGTAGCCATTGACCCGGTCGGCCTCACGCGAGACGACGTAAAGCAGCGGCGGCACCATCTCGTCCGGTTCGACGAGGCGCGCGGCGCGGCCATCGCGGCTCATTTCGCGCATCTCGACGGCCATGCCGGGCGTGTTGGCGCCGGCGCCAGGGTTGACGATATTGACCGTGAGACCGGTGCCCTCGATATCCTTGGCCCACACCTCGGTTGCCATTTCGAGCGCGGCCTTGGTGGCGCCGTAGGGATGGGTCCCGGCGCGGTTCATCGTGTCGAGCTTGGTCGTCACATTGACGATGCGCCCCCAGCCCGCCTTGACCATCGCCGGGGCGACGCGGCGGGCAAGGCGATCGGCGGCGGTGAAGTTGACGGCGACGACATTGTCGACGATCTCGTCGCCGACCTCCCAGAAATGCTGGATCGTCGGCCGGCGAAAGCGCGGCGGGTCGATATAGGTGAAAGTAAGCCCGGCGCAGCTGACGAGGATATCGATTTTCCCGAAGCGCTCCTTCGCCGCGGCGACGACGCGGTCGCATTCGCCCGGCTCGCGCAGATCGGCGACGAGCGGAAGAAGCCGGCCCGGAAGCTGCGTCGCTGCATGCTCGATTTCCGGCACATCCTCGGCGAGGTGGCCGACGGCGAGGACCGGGTGGCCTTCGCGCGCCAATCCTAACGCCATCGCCCGCCCAAGCCCGCGCAGCCCGCCGGTGACGAGCGCTACCTTCTCCTGCATCGGACCCTCCTAATAGGTTTCTTTCGGCAGATCGAGGTGCGGGAACGGGCTGTGGACGTGCGCCGGCACCACCGGCCGTGCCGCGCGGATATAGGATTTGTCGAGTTCGCCGTAGTTGTTGACGCCGAGCAGCGACAGGCAGATGCGGATCTCGTCTTCGAGGATCTCGAAGAGGCGTATGACGCCCGGTCCGCCGGCGGCGGCGAGGCCATAGACGTAGAGCCGGCCGACGACGACCGCATCGGCCCCGAGCGTCAATGCCTTGACGACATCGGTGCCGCGGGTGATCGAGCCGTCGACCATGACCCGGGCCCGCCCGCCGACCGCCTCGACGACCTCGGGCAATACGTCGATCGACCCCACGCCCTGGTCGAGCTGGCGCCCGCCATGGTTCGAGACATAGACCGCGTCGACCCCGTGCTCGACCGCGATCTTCGCGTCCTCGTGGGTGGCGATCCCCTTGATGATCAGCGGGATGTCGAAATTCTTCTTGATCCGCTCGATGTCGCGCCAGTTGAACTGCGCCTGATAGATCCGCGCGTCGTCGACCCGCACACGGCGGCGCTGATGGCGCTTGGCGATGTCGCGCTCGCGCCGCGAATAGCTGTCGGTGTCGACGGTGAGGCAAAACGCGGTGTAGCCCTGGTCGATCGCGCGCCGCACATGGTCGTCGACCCAGGCAGAGTCGCCGCGCACGTAAAGCTGGAAAATGCGGAACCCGTCGGGCGCGGCCGCGGCGGTCTGGTCGAGCCCCGGTTCGGAGACCGACGAGAGGATCATGCCGTTGCCGAAGTCGCGGGTCGCCGCGGCGACGGTGGCGCCGCCGCCCGGTTCGAAATTCTGTAAGGAGCCGACCGGCGCGCACAGCACCGGGATGCGCAACTTGCGGCCGAACAGGCTCCGCGTGCAATCGACGTTAGATACATCGCGCAAGACCCGCGGGCGGAAGCCGATCGAATCGAGCGCCAGGCGATTGCGCGCCAGCGTCGTTTCGGTCTCCGAGCCGCCGATCAGATAGTCCCAGTTGTTGCGGTCGAGGTTCTGGCGCGCGACCTTGACGAACTCGTGCAGGTTCTGGAAGCGCTCTTGGAGATAGTCATCGGACATCGGCGGGGACCTCGTTCTCGGGCGGAAACTGCCGCCGCACCCTAACGGAGCCGCCCGTCAGCGGCAACGGCGGCCAGGCGGCAACCCTGGGCCGCGAGTTTCTTATTGGGCAGGCTCGCCCGCTGTCGCTACGATGCCGGCTCGACAACAACTCCGCGAAGAGGAGACGCCCCTCGTGCCCCACCGCATCCTCACCCCCGACACCCATTCCGAGGAAACCCTCGAGATCGCTCATGACTTGCTGCCGCCGGGCTACGAATTGGTTATGGCGCCGCACGGCCGTCCGGAATTCTGGGAACTGCTCAAGGATTCCGAGTTCTACATCGGCGCCGGCCAGTACAAGCACGGGCCGGAATTCTACAGCCAGGCGCCGAAGCTGAAGCTCGTGCAGACTTTGAGCGCCGGCTACAACACTTACGACCTCGAGGCCGCGCGGGCCGCTGGCGTCCCGATCTGCAACAATGGCGGCGCCAACGCGACCGCGGTCGCCGAGCACGCGCTGATGCTGATGCTCGCCGTCTCGCGCCGGCTCATCTGGCTGCATGAGGGCGTCGTTTCCGGGCGCTGGCGCGGCAACGATTTCAACGCCGCCAAGCTCTACGAACTCGAGGACAAAACCCTCGGCATCATCGGGCTCGGCAATATCGGAAAGAAGGTGGCGCGCCGCGCCAAGGCCTTCGACATGCGGATCCAGTACTACGACATCAACCGGCTGACCGGCGACCAGGAGGATGCGCTCGGCGTCCGCTTTGCGCTGTTCCCCGAATTGCTCAAAACCTCGGACGTCGTTACCCTGCACGTCCCGCTCGACCTGTCGACGCACAATCTGATCGGCGAGAAAGAGCTGGCGATCATGAAGCCGACGGCGATCCTCATCAACACCTGCCGCGGCCCGGTGGTTGACGAGGTCGCGCTATACAACGCGCTCAACAACGAAGTCATCATGGCCGCCGGGCTCGATGTCATGGTCGAAGAGCCGCCGAAGCCCGACCACCAGCTGTTCACGCTGAAAAACGCGATCTTCAGCCCGCACGCCGCCGGCCCGACCTGGGACAATCACTGGAAACGCTGGCGCAACGCCTTCGACAATTGCGAGCGCGTCGCCCGCGGGCAAAAGGCGTTCTGGATCGTGCCCGAGTTGCGCTAGAGAAAAAGGAAGCGCTTCACCGCAAAGGATGCGGAGGATACGCAGAGGGCGCGATGGGTTCTGTGCCTTCGCGACCTCCCGTCCAAGGGTCAACAAGGTCCTGGTGCCGATTCCCGGTGATCTTGGTCGCGGCACCTGACCAGGCGCAGCGGCGTGTAGGTGAGTGCGGTCGTGCCGTCCTGCTTTTTGACGCGCACCCGGGTGCGGACGAGGCCGCGGCCGGGGCGGCTTTTCGAGGGGCGCGCCTCGATCACCTCGCATTCGGCATGGATGGTGTCGCCGGCCACAACCGGGTGCTCGATCGTCAGCTCCATATGGAGAAAGGCGAACCCGGTGTGCTGCATCGTTGCCTGGACGAGGAGCCCCTCGGCAAAGCAATAAACCAGCGCGCCCGGTGCGAGGCGCCCCTTGATGTCGCTGTCATGGGCAAGAAACTCGGTATTGGTGAACAGCACCTCGACCATGCCGGTGGCGTTGACGAAATTGGTGATGTCGGCCTCTGTCACCGTGCGGCCGATCGTCTTGAATTGCCGCCCGACCGGCAGATCCTCGAAGAAAAAGCCCAGACCGACGGTTTCCAAAGGGTGTCCTCCCGACTTTCCTAGTTAAGGCGCGGTGCGACCTCTCGCAAAGCGCCGCCCTGATCGAGGATCGCCAGAAAGGGCGAGCGTTGCCGCGCCAGGCGCGCGCGATCGAGCAGGTCGAGCCGCATCACATTTCCCATGCCATATTCGGGATGCTCGGCGCGCCGATGGAGGACATAGCCGAGGCGGACAAAGAAGCCAATCAGGTGATCGTCACAATCTATAAAGTTGAACCTGATTTGATTGCGCAATCCGAACTCGTAGCTCGCTTGGGTTAACCGCATGGCCAAGCTGGTCCGCCGCAAGCGCGGCGCGACCATCAGGCGTGTGCAGATCGACGTTGCTCCCGGATGGAAGCAACCAGCCGAGCACATGTCCATGAAGGCTTCGTAATATTCAATACTGGAGGTGCGCGGGAAGTTTATCCGTACAGTACCTACCACTTCATCGTCTTGAAATGCTGCAAAATTGGCAGCACCACGATCGAGCGGGTCTTCAATTTTTTTGGCCGAGTGGTCAGCATGAAATTGATACCGCTTCATTTCTTCAACATAGACCTGATAACGGAATTGATAAATCGCCTCAAGCTCGTCCGGTTCGGAGGCGAGCCGTATCGGTGTTGATCTGGAACGAGCAAGCCCTGACTGGTCGGCGACGGCTCGATTTCTTGAAACATTTTCTGCGATATTGCCGCCGTAGGAGTGAGCTGGTGATAGCACGGCGTCGATTGTCATTCTGGGTCCCCCTCGTTTTTGGCAGGTCGGTGCGCCTCTCAAGCCCACCGATCAGATCGTAAGAGACGAAGCAGCGCCGATTCCAGGCCGGTTGGCCCGGACCCCCGATCCGCGCCGCAACGCCGACGCGACGTCGCTGTTGCAGTCCGGCCGCTCGATGGCCGTCGTCAAGCAAAGGCGAATTGTCGATACCGCTTCCAGGCACCTCCTCTCACCGCCTCGATCCCGGCGCCGCCCTCCGGGCCCAACCTTAGATCAGGTGATGCGGCAGCTATGCTGTGGCTCGGCGTCTGGGATAGGCTGAATGGACTCGCGAGACGCGTAGCACAAAGTTCGACGCCCTCAACTATTAGGAGAATAGGTGGCTGACATCATGCAAGAGACCGAGTGTATCATTTTGTAACGCTATGTAAACATCTAAACGGAAATTGATATTCAACGAATACGCGAGAACTCAAGGCGTAACAAGCGCTCTCGCCGGCCTAAGCTCTCTGATTTCTTCGTGTACGGTGACGATTGCCTCATGTGACGCGTACGAAATCGGTGCGAGACGCTCGCAAGTTCCTTCCTTAGGGATGGCGAACCGCGCCCATTCGCACCCGAATCGCGCTACTTCGATTGGCTGGTTAGATCACGCCTTCTGCCTTCAAGGCCGCGAGCTCGTCGGCCGACAGCCCGAGCCAGCCACCATAGATCTCGGCGTTGTGCTGGCCGACCCGCGGGCTCGGGCCCGCTGGCGCCTTGGCGAGCCCGTGCAGGCGTAACGGCGTCGTCGGCACGGTGATCCGTCCCAATTCGGGGTGGTCGATCTCTTCGAGCATGCCGCGCTCGTGCATGTGAGGGTCCGCCATGACTTCGGGCGCGGTGCGCACCGGCGCGCACGGCACCCGCAACGCCTTGGTGCGGGCGAAGACTTCCATTTTCGGGAGCGTCCGCGTCCACGCGGCAACGACTTCGTCGGTTTCGTCCATGTGGGCGACGCGATCGGCATTGGTCCTGAACCGCGGATCGTCGGCCAGTTCTTCGCGCCCCATCGCCTTCAGAAGGTTCTTCCAATGCCCCTCGGTGACGATGTGGATCGCAACATGGCCATCGGCGGTGGGGTAGACGTTGTAGGGCGTACTCGACAGCCCGGCCTGGCGGTTGCCGGTGCGCGGCGGCGGCTCCCCGGTGCGGTGAGTGTATTCGAAGCTCGCCGCGAGGCTCGAATAGACCGTCTCCTGCATCGCCACCTCGACCAGCCGTCCCTCGCCACTGGCCTCGCCTTCGCGGTCGCGGTCGTAAAGCGCGGTCAGGACCGCGGCATAGAGGTGGATGCCGCCCATGAAATCGACGAGCGTCGGCCCCGCTTTCATCGGCGGCCCGTCGGGTGCGCCGGTGACGCTCATGATGCCGGACGCTGCCTGGATCGTCAGATCCATCGCCAGATTGTCGCGATCGGGCCCGCTGATGCCAAAGCCGGTGCCGGTGGCGTAAATGAGGCGCGGGTTGATTTCGTGGAGGACGCTCCAGCCGACACCGAGATCGTCCATCGTGCCGGGCGAGAAATTTTCCAGGAGCACATCGGCGCGCCGCACCATCTGGAAGAGGAGTTCGCGACCGCGCGGATGCTTCAGATTGAGCGTGACCGCGCGCTTGTTCTGGTTGAGCATCGCGAAGGGCAGCGTCGCGCTCCTGCCCGGCAGGGCGCGGCGGCGCAGCGGCTCGCCGGTCAGCGGCTCGATCTTGACGACGTCAGCCCCAGCCTTGGCCAATAAGAGGCTCGCATAGGGCCCCTGAAAGATCTGGCCGAAATCGATGACGACGAGGCCGGCGAGCGGCATCCGTCCCGAACCATGCGCTATGCTCGACATCGGCCTACTCCCCCGACAATCGTCCGCCTTGATCGAGATTGCTTCCCCCCGGATCGCCGCGCAAGCGCCGGTCGTCCGGGGGTCGCAATCACAACAAAATGACCGCCATTGCGAGGCGCGCAGCGACGAAGCAATCTCGTGCCGGCGGATCACGGCGAGTGAGGCGGAGATGGCAGCGGTCAGGACCGGCGGATGCCTGTGCGGCGCGGTGCGTTACGAGTCCACCGGCGATCCGGTGTTCTCCCTCCACTGCCATTGCCGCGACTGCCAGCGCTCGAGCGGCACCGCCTATGTCGCGGCGATGCGCGTGCCCTCTGCCGGCTTCCGCATCACCCAGGGCACGCCGAAGCGCTATGTCTCCAAATCGGACGCCGGCAACGAGATCACCCGCGCCTTCTGCGGTGATTGCGGCTCGCCGCTCTTTGTCCAGGTCGCGACCCGGCCCGATCTGGTGGGCCTTCGGGTCGGCACGCTCGACGACCCGAGCAGCTTTCACGCCGACGCCGACATCTTCGTCAAGAGCGCCCAGCCCTGGGATCACATGGATCCGGCATTGCCGAAATACCCGACCTACCCGCCGGGGAAGGCTTATTGAGCTGCGTCAAGCGCACGACTTTACCCCCCATTTCAGAATCTCGGCGTCGAGGCCTCATCCAAAATCCGGACGATGTGGCGCGCCTCGCGCCCAGCGCCCTCGGCGATCTGGTGGCGGCAGCTGGTGCCGCAGGCGGCGATCAGCGTCTCGGGCGAGGCCGCGCGCACCCGGGGCAGGACACCCAATTCGCCGATCTTCATCGACACCTCGTAATGCTCGGCTTCGAGGCCGAACGCGCCGGCCATGCCGCAGCAGGTCGAATCGAAGGTCTCGACCACGAGTTCCGGTACGAGGCGCAGCGCCTCGGCCGCCGCAGCGGCGGTGCCGAAGGCCTTCTGGTGGCAATGCCCGTGCAAGAGAGCGGTCCGGCCCGGCATCGCGGCAAGCGGCAGATCGAACCGGCCGGCCGCCGTTTCGCTGGCGACGAATTCCTCGAAGAGCTGGGCGTGGGCGGCGAGCTCATTGGTCGCGGCGCCCGGCAGGATCGCCGGGAACTCGTCGCGCAGGGTCAGAAGGCAGGCGGGTTCGAGGCCGATCACCGGCATCCCGACCGCAAGCGCCGGGGCGAGCGCGTCGAGCATGCGCCGCGCCTCATGTCTGGCTTCGTCGATGAGGCCGGCGGTAAGAAAGGTGCGACCGCAGCATAACGGCCGGCCGACTGCCGGCTCTGGGGTCGAAACGCGATAGCCGGCGCGCGTCAGGACGCGCTCGGCGGCGTGCGCGTTCTCGGGCTCGAAATAGCGGTTGAAGGTGTCGACCAGCAACATGACGTTGCGCCCGCCGAAGAGCCTGGTGTTGGCGCTGCCGCGGTACGGGGGCGACGCCCATTCGGGCAGTTGGCGGCGGGCGCTCAAGCCGAACAGCCACTCGCCGAGCGCCGCCACGGCCGGCACCCGGTTGCGCAGATTGAAGACCGGGGCGAGCGGCGCGGCGTAGGGTGCCCAGCGCGGCAGATAGGCGATGGCGCGGTCGCGCAGCGAGAGCCCATGGCGCCCCCGGTAATGATGCAGGAACTCGATCTTCATCCGCGCCATGTCGACCCCGGTCGGGCATTCGCGCCGGCAACCCTTGCACGAGATGCACAGCGCCATTGTTTCGCGCATCTCTTCCGACACCAGCGCGTCGGGCCCCAATTGACCGGTGAGGGCGAGGCGCAGGCTGTTGGCGCGGCCGCGCGTCAGGTGCTGCTCATCGCCGGTCGCGCGATAGGACGGACACATGACGCCGGGGTCGGATTTCCGGCAGGCGCCGTTGTTGTTGCACATCTCGACGGCGCTCGCGAAGCTGCCCCATTCCGACCAGTCGAGCGCGCTCTCCAGCGGCAATTGCCGATAGCCCGGCATGAAGCGGAAGAGGCTGCGGTCGTCCATCTTCGACGGGCGGACGATCTTGCCGGGGTTGAAGAGGCCCCCCGGATCGAGGGTGTCCTTGACCTCCTCGAAGGCCTTGATGATGCGGGCCCCGAACATCGCCTCGTGATGCTCGGAGCGCACCAGGCCGTCGCCGTGCTCGCCCGAATGCGAGCCCTTGTATTCGCGCACCATCGCGAAGGCTTCTTCGGCGATCGCCCGCATCTGCCGGGCGCCGAGCTCCTGCTTCAAATTCAAGACCGGGCGGACATGGAGACAGCCGACCGAGGCATGCGCGTACCAAGTGCCGACGGTGCCGTGCTTCTCGAAGACGCGGGTCAAACGGTCGGTGTATTCCGCCAGATCCTCGAGCCCGACCGCGCAATCCTCGATGAAGGAGACCGGCTTCCCGTCGCCCTTCATCGACATCATGATGTTGAGGCCCTCCTTGCGCACGTTCCACACCGCGCTCTGGAAGGAGGGCTCGGTCGCCTCGATGACGGCCCCGGGAAAGCCGAGATCGCCCATCAATTCGACCAGCTGTTTCAAGCGGCGGAGGTTGTCGTCGGCATCCTCACCGGCGAATTCGCACAAGAGGATCGCGTCCGGATCGCCCCGGACAAAGCGCTCGACCACCGGGCGGAAGACCGCATTGTCGCGGGCCAGCTCGATCATCGTGCGGTCGACCAGTTCGACCGCGGCGGGGTCGAGCTTGACGATGTGCTGGGCCGCCTCCATCGCCTTATAAAAGCTCGGGAAATGGCAGATGCCGAGGACCCGGTGCGGGGGGATCGGCTGAAGATCGAGCTCGATCTCGGTGAAAAAGGCGAGCGTCCCTTCCGAGCCGACCAGAAGATGGGCCATGTTGTGGCCCTCATCACTGATCATGTCGATGTTGTAGCCGCCAACCCGGCGCTGCACTTTCGGGAAGCGGCGTTCGATCTCGTCCTTCTCGCGGCGGTGGAGAGCGCGCATCGCGCGCGCGAGATCGCGATAGCGCTCGGGTCCGACCCCGTCAGCGCCATCTGGCCCGAAATTGCCGGGCAGCGCGGCGAAACGCGCTTCGGTCCCGTCGGCGAGGATCGCGTCGATCGCCCGCACGTTGTGCACCATGTTGCCGTAGCGCAACGAGCGCGCGCCGCAGCTGTTGTTCGCGGTCATCCCGCCGATCGTCGCGCGGTCGCCGGTCGAGACGTCGACGGGATAGAACAGCTTATGGGGGCGCAGGGACGCGTTGAGCCGCTCCAGCACCACCCCGGGCTGGACCCGCACGCGCCGCCCCTCCACATCGAGCGCGACGGCCCCGTCCATGTATTTGCTGCAATCCAGAACAAGGGCGCGGGCGACGGTCTGACCGCATTGCGAGGTGCCGCCGCCGCGCGGCAACACCGGCACCCCCTCCTCGCGGGCGATCTGGAGCGCCGTGGCGACATCGGCCTTGTCCCGCGGCACCGCGACGCCTACGGGTTCGATCTGATAGATCGACGCGTCGGTCGCGTAACGCCCGCGGCTGAAGCGATCGAACATGACCTCGCCCCGCAGTTCGCGCCTGAGGCGCGCTTCGAGGCGCGAGGGACCGGGGGCATGATCAAGCGGCATCGGATGTCTTCGCGAACAGCGGGCGGGAGCCGCGCACCCTATCGGTTAGGCGTGCGGCCGACAACCAGACGAGGCTTATCCGCAATGGCGCCACCTGTTCCGCCTGTTCATACTGGGGAAAAACAGGTGGCCCCCCCGCGCTCCCGATCAGCCGAGCGACAGACCGTCGTCGAGACGGTGCGCATTTCGCATTGCCGCGTGGGCGAGGACAGGATCGCCGAGGAGGTCCTCGGCGGAGCAGCCGAGGGTCTGGCAAACCGTCCCGAGTTCGGACAGTTTTAGGCGCCGGTAGCCGAGTTCGAGCCGGGTGAGCGCGAGGCGCGACAATCCGAGGAGGGCGGCGCATTGCGCCTGGGTCATGCCGAGCGCGCGACGGCGATCGCGCAATCGGCCGCCGAGGCGAGCGCGCATCGCGTCAGAACGGTTCATTGTTTATGCTCCCTCGCGGCGTCAATCGGGATACGACGACGCATACATATAATCACAACTATTGTCAATAGGAATATACGCTAATGGGACAATTTGACACCAAGACCGCCAGCGCCGCACCGGACGTCATCGCCCCCGATGGCTCGGAGGTGCGGGTGCTGTGTGGGACGGAGCGCGGGGGGATGGCGGTATTCACCCTCGCCCCCGGCATGGTCGCGAGAGCGGTCGCGCATCGAACGATCGAGGAGATCTGGTATGTCGTGCGCGGCCGGGGGCGGATGTGGCGCCGATCGGGGGCGCGCGAGGCGGTGACCGAACTCGCCGCCGGGATCTCCGTCAACATCCCGCTCGGCACGCATTTCCAATTCCGCAACGATGGCGAAGAACCGCTCGAAGCCGTCGCGGTGACGATGCCGCCGTGGCCGGGCGACGACGAAGCTTATATCGTCGAAGGTAAATGGAGACCGACGGTGTGAACCGGTGCGGCGCGTTGAGCGTTGTGCAAAGATCGTCGAGTCGGGAGAGAGGGGAGCGGCACGATGAGCGCATGGGGATTGCCGCGGGCCGAGGGTCCGGAACAGGTCGGGTTGTCGGCGGCACGGCTGCAACGGCTCGCCGCGGTCATTTGGCAGGATATCGAGCGTAAGCTGATCCCCGGCGCCGTCCTCGTCATCGCGCGCGGCGGGCGGGTCGCTTATGGCGAAGCCTTCGGCTGGCGCGACCGCGAGGCCGGGGCGCAAATGAGCGCGGACGCGATCTTCCGGGTCGCCTCGATGACCAAGCCGATGACCTCGGTGGCGGCGATGATGCTCGCCGAGGAAGGCCGCCTGGAGATCGCCGCGCCGGTGGCCGAGTTACCTGCCGGAATTCGCCGAGCTGACGGTTGGGGTCGAGCGCAAGAAGCCGGAGCGCACGATGAGCGTGCAGGACCTGTTGCGCCATACCTCGGGGCTGACCTATGCGCAATTCGGCGATTCGCCGGTGCAGATGGTGTGGCGCGACGCGGCGCTGATGGACGAAGGCCAGACCAACGCCGAATTGGCGGCAAAGCTCGCCCGCCTGCCGCTGATGTTCGAGCCGGGGACGACCTGGGAATACTCGATGTCGACCGATGTTCTCGGGCGGGTTGTCGAGGTGGTGTCGGGGAAGTCGCTCGCCGATTTTTTCGCGGAACGCATTACGGGGGCCCTCGGCATGGCCGATACCGGGTTTGTTGCGGCGGACGAGCGCGCGGCGCGGCTGGCCGAGCCGCAGCTCGATCCGGAGACCGGCGCCCGCCCGCCGATGCGCAACGTGACAAAGCCCGGCAAGTGGCATTCGGGCGGCGGCGGCGCGGTGTCGACGGCGGCCGACTATCTGCGCTTCTGCCAGATGCTGTTGAATGGCGGCGAACTCGGCGGGGTGCGGCTCTTGGCGCCGAAGACGGTCGCCCACATGGCGGCCGACCATCTGCCGCCCGATGTCGCCTATGGGGAGACGGCGCGTCCGCGGTTTGGCGCGCTCGCACCGGTGCCGGAGATGGGCTACGGCTTCGGCCTCGGGTTTGCGGTACGCACCGCGGCGGGGCGCTCGCCGGTGCCGGGCTCGGTCGGCGAATATTTCTGGGGCGGCGTCACCGGCACCTATTTCTGGATCGATCCCGCCGAGCAGATGGTCGTCGTCCTGATGCTGGCCGCGCCCGACCAGCGCCTCCACTACCGCTACCTGTCGCGCCAGCTGGTATACGCCGCCCTCACCCGGTCGCGCGGCCGTTATCGTTGAGGCGGTTGGGCTCACACCGCCCCAGCCGCGCGCAGGCCGGCGATTTCGTCCGCGGAATAGCCGATGTCGCGCAACACCTCATCGCTGTCGCCGCCGATTTCCGGCGCGGGCCGGCGCAATCGGCAGGGCGTCTCGGCGAATTTGACCGGAAAGCCGAGCATGCGAACCTCGCCATGGCCGGGGTGGTGCTGGCTCAGCACCATCTCCTGGTCCGCGACCTGCGGGTCGGCGAAGACTTCGGCAAGGCCCATGACCCGGCCGCACGGCACCCCGGCCGCATTGAGCCGCTCGATCCACTGATCGGTCGTGCCGCCGGCGAGCCGGGCCTCGATCGCCGCGTTGATCGCGGCGCGGTTGGCGACGCGGAGGTCGTTGGTCTGAAAGCGCGGGTCGGCGCGCAATTCCGAAAGATCGAGCGCGTCGAGGAGGCGCTGATAGGACTGTTCCTGCGAGGGCGCCAGCGCGACTTCGCCGTCCGCGGTGCGAAACATGCCGTAAGGCGCAACGATCGCATGGTCGTTGCCGGTGCGCGCCGGATCGTCGCCCGTTGCCAGATGATTGGCGGCGAGAAACCCGAGGAGGCTCAAGAGGCCGCTATTGAGGCTCGCGCCGACGCTCTCGCCGGCGCCGGTGCGGCCGCGGCGGACGAGGGCGGCGCAGATCCCGATCGCGCCATAAAGCCCGGCGACGAGATCGGCGATCGGCGGCCCGGCGCGCAACGGCGGCCCGTCGCCTGTGCCGGTCACCGCCATAAAGCCGCTCATCGCCTGGGCGATAAAGTCGAAGGACGGGCGGTCGCGATAGGGGCCGGTGGTGCCGAAGCCGCTGATGTTGGCATAGACGAGATCGGGCTTGAGTTCTTTGCGGCGGGTTTCGTCAAACCCCATCTGCGCCATGATTCCGGGGCGGAAATTCTCGACGAGCACGTCACTTCGCCCGATCAGCCGGGCCAGCACCGCCTGCCCGGCCGGGTCGCGCAGATTGAGCGAGAGCGAGCGCTCGTTGCGGTTGAAGGCGGCGAAATACCACGAGAGCCCGTCCTTGATGACGCCCTGCCCGCGCAGCGGGTCGCCCACCCCCGGCGGTTCCACCTTGATCACCTCGGCGCCCATGTCCGCCAGCATCATCGTGCAGAACGGCCCGGCCAGAATGCGCGTCAGGTCGACGACCCGAATACCCGATAGCGGCACGCAGTTCCTCCAATCGGTTGTCATTGCGAGCGCAGCGAAGCAATCTCGTGCCGATTCCGCTGCATCGTCGAGATTGCTTCGTCGCTGCGCTCCTCGCAATGACAACGGGCCGCATGACCACCCCGATCACCCTGGACGACATCGAAAGCCTCGCCGTCGGGGCGTGGATCCTCGGGACCGGCGGCGGCGGCAGCCCCTATCTCGGGCTCCTCAACATGCGCCGGCTTTATGCCGAGGGGCACCGCGTCGAACTGATGTCGCCGTTCGATCTCGACGACGACGACCGGGTCGCGGTCGTCTCCAACATGGGGGCGCCGCTGGTCGGCCAGGAGCGGCTCGCCGACAGCCGCAACATCGCCCGCGCCGTCGAGATCCAGGAGGAGTATCTCGGGCGGAAATTCCGCGCCGTCATGTCCCTGGAGATCGGCGGCGGCAACGGCATCCAGCCGTTGATGGCGGCGGCCCATCTCGGATTGCCGGTGGTCGATGCCGACACGATGGGCCGCGCCTATCCCGAGGCGCAGATGACCAGCGTCGCGGTCGGCGGCCTCCTGCCCTATCCGTGTGCGCTCTACGACCCGCGCGGCATCGAGGCGGTCGTGACAAAGGTGCCGAATTGGAAATGGATGGAGCGCGCCAGCCGCAAAATCTGCGTCGAGATGGGCTCGATCGCCTCGACCTGCAAAGCGCCGCGCACCGGCGCCGAAGTCAAGGCATGGGGCATCCACTTCACGGTGTCGAAGGCGATTGGTATCGGCCGCCGGGTGCGCGAGGCGCAGCGGCGCCACGCCGACCCGATCGCCGCGATCCTCGATGAGGCGCAGGGGAAGCAGCTGTTCCGCGGCAAGGTGGTCGATGTCGCGCGGCGGACGACCGAGGGGTTTCTGCGCGGCCGCGCCACGATCGAGGGGCTCGACGAAGACCGCGGGTCGCGGCTCGAAATCGCCTTCCAGAACGAATGGGTGGTCGCCTGGCGGGAGGGCGAGGCGATCGCGATGTCGCCCGATCTGATCTGCGTCCTCGACACGGTCTCCGGGCACGCGGTCGGCACCGAGACGATCCGCTATGGCATGCGGGTGACGGTGGTGGCGCTGCCGGCGCCGCCGGTGTTCCTGACGCCGAAAGGGCTCGAGCATGTCGGGCCGCGCGCCTTCGGCTACGACCTCGATTTCAAGTCGTGTTCGAGCCATGAGGCGCATCGGCATCGATGTCGGCGGCACCAACACCGATGCGGTGCTGCTCGACGCGGGCAGCGTCGTGCATGCGGTGAAGACGCCGACCACGCCGGATGTGACCGGCGGCATCGTCGCCGCGCTCGATCTCCTCGGCCGGCATCCGCAGGTGGCGCGCGGGGCCATCGACGGGGTGGTGATCGGCACGACGCATTTCGTCAACGCCGTCGTGCAGCGTCGCGGGCTGGCTCCGGTCGCCGCGATTCGCATCGGCCTGCCGACCGGCGCCTCGCTGCCGCCGTTCTGCGACTGGCCGGCGGACCTCGCCGAGCTCGTCCGGGGCGCGGTGTTCATGCTCGAAGGCGGGCACGACTATGACGGCCGCCCGATCATGCCGTTCGACGAACCCGCGCATGCGCGAGGCGGCCCGGCAGATCCGCGGCCTCGGCCTCAAATCGGTGGCGATCAGCTCGGTGTTCTCGCCGCTTGATCCGAGCCACGAAGAGCGGGCGCGCGAAATCCTCGCTCGAGGAATGCCCCGAGGCCGCAGTCACGCTGTCCCACCAGCTCGGCCGCATCGGCCTCCTGGAGCGCGAGAACGCCGCCCTCCTCAATGCCGCGCTCGCCGATCTGGCGCGCGTCACGATCGCCGGGTTTCGCGCGGCGATCGCGGCGAGCCCCATCGCGGCGCCGCTGTATCCTCACGCAGAACGACGGCACCGTGATGTCGGCAGAGACCGCGATGGCATTGCCGGTGATGAGCTTTGCCTCGGGTGCGACCAACTCGATGCGCGGCGCGGCTTTCCTCTCCGGGCTCCAGGACGCGATGGTCGTCGATGTCGGCGGCACCTCGACCGATGTCGGGCAACTGCGCCGCGGCTTTCCGCGCGAAGCCAATTCGGTCGTCGAGATCGGTGGGGTGCGCACCCTCTTCCGCATGCCGGATCTATTGTCGATCGGGCTCGGCGGCGGCAGCATTGTCACCGGGGCCCCGCTCCGGGTCGGGCCCGCCAGCGTCGGCTATCGCCTGACCGAGGAGGCGCTGGTGTTCGGCGGCGCGACGCTGACCGCGACCGATGCCGCGGTCGCCGCCGGCCTCGTCCAGATCGGTGACACGGCGAAGGCGGCAGCGGTGTCGCGCGCGACCGCCCAGGCAGTCCTCGACGCGGCGCGCGAAAAACTCGAAGACGCGATCGACCGGGTGAAGACCGAAGCCGGTGCGGTAACGCTGATCGCGGTCGGCGGCGGCGCCTTTCTGGTGCCCGACCGGCTCCAGGGCGTGTCCGAAGTGGTCCGGGTGACGCACGGCGATTGCGCCAACGCGGTCGGCGCCGCGATCGCGCAGGTCAGCGGCGAAACCGACCAGGTCTACAGCGAGATGCCCCGCGAAGCTGCGATCGCCGCCGCCACCGCCCAGGCTGTGGAGCGCGCGGTCGCCGCCGGCGCCGAGCGTTCGAGCCTGGAGACAGTCGATGTCGAGGACATGCCGCTCGCCTACCTGCCCGGCAACGCGCTGCGGGTGCGTGTCCGTGTTGCCGGCGCGATGCGCGGCCGCGCGGGGTAATCAGAGATCCAGCACCAACAGATCGCTCTTTGCGCGCGAGCAGCAGATCAGCAGGTGGGTTTGGCGGGCCTTGTCGCCGAGGATCGGATCGCGGTGGTCGGGGTCGCCTTCGAGATAGCGGGTCATGCAGGCGGCGCAGTAGCCGAGTTCGCACGAGGTGCGGGTCTCGACGCCGTGGCGGCGCAATACGGCGATGATGGTCTCGCCGGGCGGCACCTCGTATTCCGCGCCGGTTTTGGCGAGCCGCACGCGAAACGGCCGGTCGTCCTCGAAGCGGGCGGGCGGCGCGGCGCCGGGGCCGGAAAAATATTCGTAATGCACGCTCCCCGCCGGCCAGTGTGCCGAGGCGGCGATGGCGGCTTCCATCATCCCCTTCGGGCCGCAGCAGTAGAGATGCGTGCCCTCTTGCGGCGCCGCCAGGAGCGCGGCGATGTCGAGCCCTCGCGCCGGGTCGCCGTCATCGTGGTGGAAGACGACCTTGCCCTGCGCCGCGAGGAGGTCGAGTTCGTCCCGGAACGCCGTCTTCTCGGGCGACCGGGTGCAGTAATAGAGGCGGAAATCGGCGCGGCGGCGCTTCAGTTCGGCGATCATCGCCATGACCGGAGTGATGCCGATGCCGCCGGCCAAAAACAGGTGGCGCTGGGCCTCCTCGGCGAGCGGGAAATGGTTGCGCGGCAGCGACACTTCGACACTGTCGCCGACCCGGATCTGGTCATGCAGATGGCGCGAACCCTCGCCGAGCTTTTCACGCAAGACCGCGATCGCGTAGCTCCGCCGCTCGGCGGGGTCGTTCCATAACGAATAGTCGCGCCACACCTGTTCGCCGAGCCGCACCCCGATATGCGCGCCGGCGGAAAATCGCGGCAGGTCGCGGCCGTTCGGATCAACCAGTTCGTAGCCGTTGATGTCTTGGGCGAGATAGGCGATCGAGCGGATGCGCAGCTGCATCTTGTCGTTATCCGCGCGAATCCCCCCGAACGCAACCGGATGCAGACGGCAACAATCGGTAAATTCAGTTCCCCTTGAGGTCGCGGGCCTCTGGCAGGAAGAGGTCTTGCCAGGATCGCGGGAGGCGCTTCAGGCGGCCGACCCGGTGCATGAAGTCAACCAGGTGCATGACCCCGGCCGGCGCCGCCTGATAGGAGAAATCCGGGTCGCCGATCATGTCGGTGAGGTCCTCGATCGAGATGTCCCTTTCTTTGACCATCCCGGCAAAGATCTCGGCCGCCGCGCCGGGATTGCTCTTGATGAAATCGCCGGCGGCCTGGAGGGCGGAGAGGATCGCCGCGCAGAGCGTCGGGTTGGCGGTGCGAAACCGCATCGTCGCGGCGAGGACCGCGGCGCTGTGCGGGCCGGCGATGTCGAACGAATCCATGACCCAGTGGATCTTCGGGTCACCGAGTTCGTCGTCGGCATAGGGGGTGCGCGAGAAATGCGCGTCAACTTCGCCCTTGTCCGCAACGAGCGCGGCCGCGGCGTCGGCATCGGGGCGCGCCAGCACCAGGGGGTCGAGCTTGTTGTAGTGCTCCGGGCCCCATTCCTGCGCCGCCGCCTGTTCGAGCATCACCGCCGGCCCGGAAACCTTGAGCTCGGGAACCGCGATGCGGTCCGCGGCGGTAAAGTCGCGGATCGTGTGCACGGCCGGGTTGCGCGTCACCAGCACATAGGGAAGCTGGGCGAGCGCCCCCACCGCGCGCACTTCGTCCGGGGTTCCGGCGGTCGCGTCGGCGGCGAGGAGGAACGGGGCGAGGTCGACCGCGGAGAGATCGCTCGCGCCGGAAGTGAGCGCGGCGACGGCGCCGGTTTTGCCCGATGCGCTCCACACCACCTGGATCGTGCCGAGCCCCATCGCCTCGGCGGTCCGCTCGATCAGGTGCTCGTGTTCCATCACCAGGAGCGGCAACGCGGCCAGTTCGAGCGGCCGCATCACCCGGAGCTGGGCGGTCTCGGCTCCGGCCGGCGCCGCAGCGCCGGTCGCCGCGGCCACCAGCACCGCGGCTAGAATGAGCCGGCCGCGCATGCCGGCTTCTCGTAATAGGCGGCGGGAAGGCCCGCCAGGTCTCGCGCCGCCCGGTTGAAGGGCGGCTTCAAGGCGCCGGTGAAATAGCGCTGTACGCGGTCGTGGAAGGTGGCTTGCGGCGCAAGGCCGTGCGACCGGCAGACCCGATCGAACCAGCGCACCCCGACCGCGACATGGCCGATCTCGTCCTCGTAGATGCGCGCGAGGATGGCGGCGCTCTCCGGGTCGCCCGCGCGGGTCAGGCGCCGCATCATCTCCGGCGTCACATCGAGCCCGCGCGCTTCCAACACCAAGGGCACGATGGCGAGGCGGGCGATCAGATCGTGCGCGGTCGCCGCCGCCGCCTCCCACAGCCCGTCATGCGCCGGCAGCGCGCCGTAGGCTGAGCCCAGCGCAGCCAGCCGGGCTGAGAGCAGCGCGAAATGCTCGGCCTCCTCGGCACCGACGCCCTGCCAATCGTCGAAGAACTCGCGCGGCAGCCCGGTATCGGCGAACCGTGCGATGAGGTCCCAGGCGAGGTCGATCGCGTTGAGCTCGATATGGGCGAGCGCGTGCAAGAGCGCGAGCCGGCCCGGGAGCGACCCGAAATTGCGCCGCCGCGGCATATCGCGCGGCGGGCGCAGCAGCGGGCGTTCAGGCCGCGCCGGCCGCGGCGGCGGGGTTGCCCGGCCGATTGCCATCTCGCCCTCGCGCCAGCGCGCCGCCACGGCCCGGCTCAGCGCCACCTTCTCTGCCGGACCCTCGGCATTGAGGATCGCCGCCGCCCCCTCGGCGAGGGTCTGGATCAGAGCGCCTGCACCGCCCGCAAGACTTCGGCGACGTGGCCCGCAACCTTGACCTTGTGCCAGATTTGCCGCACCACGCCGTCCTTGTCGATCAGGAAGGTGGCGCGCTCGATCCCCATGTATTTGCGGCCATACATGCTTTTCTCGACCCAAACGCCATAGGCTTCGGTCACCTTGCCATCGGCGTCGGAGCCGAGGATGAACGGCAGCTGGTGCTTTTTCTTGAACTTGTCGTGCGAGGCTACCGAGTCGCGCGAGACGCCGATCACCACCGCGCCCGTCTTGCCGTAATCGGGGACCGAGTTGCGAAAGCCGCAGGCTTCGGCCGTGCAGCCCGAGGTGTCGTCCTTCGGATAGAAATAGAGGACCACTGGCTTGCCGCGGAGCTGCGCCAGCTTGACCGAGCTGTTGCCGTCGGTGGGCATCGTGAAATCGGGGGCCTTGTCGCCTGGTTGGACGCTCATCGCGCGATCTCTCCTCTCGCCTGGTGGCTGGTCGCATCTTCGCGAGATTGCGCCGCGCGCTGCGCCGCCAACCGCGCCGCCGATCGCGCCGGGCGGGCGATCAGCCGGTCGTACCAGGCGCGCACGCGAGCGCAGGCGGCGTTCATATCTGCGTCGAGCCGGTCGAAGTCAACCGCGCCGGCGCAGCGCGCCAGGGTAGCGCCGGCCGGGCCGGCCAGCGCCGCCGGGTCCGGCACGTCCTCGAACAACAACGCCAATAGGGTCCGCAGGTGGCGCAAGAGGGCGAGGGCGTCGCCGAGCTCCTGCTCCCCCTGCGGCGGCAGGGCGCCCATTGCCCCAAGCGCGGCTATTGCCAAACCGGTCTCGCGCTGCAGCACCTCGGGCGCTCGCGCTAGTTCGCGCAGCATCAGATATTGCACGGTGAATTCGAGGTCGACGAGACCGCCGCGCCGGTTGCGCAAATCCCACGGCGAGGGACGCAGCAGGGTCTCGGCGATGCGCCTGCGCATGTCGGCGACGTCGCAGAGGAGGCGCCGCGCGTCGCGCGGCGCGCGCAACGCCGCCGCGACCGCCGCGGCGATCCCCTCGCACAGGATGGGGTCGCCGGCGATCGGGCGCGCCCGAGTCAGCGCCATATGCTCCCAGGTCCAGGCCGAATCGCGCTGGTATTGGGCGAAAGCGGCAAGGCTAGAGGCGATTGGCCCGGATTCGCCCGATGGCCTGAGGCGCATGTCGACCTCATAGAGACGGCCCTCCGCGGTTGGCGCGTCAATCGCCGAGATCAGGCGCTGGCTGAGGCGTGCGTAGTAGGCCGAGAGGGCGAGCGGGCGCGGTCCCCACGAACCCGGACTCTCGGGCGGCGCGTCGTAGATCAGGATGAGATCGAGGTCGGAGGCCAGCGTCATCTCGCGACTGCCGAGCCTGCCCATCGCCAGGATCGCGAAGGCGCCGTCCGGCACCGCGCCGTGGACCCGCGTGAAATCGGTGACCACCGCCGGCAGCAACGCAGCGAGCGCGGTCTCGGCGATATCGGCGAAGGCGGCACCGGCCCGCTCGCCCTCGATGTCGCGGCGCAAGAGATGGACCCCCACCTGAAAACGCCGCTCGCCGGCCCAGCGGCGCAACAGGTCGAGCCGGTCCGCGAAATCGCGCGCGCCCTCCAGGGCGGACGCCAGATCTGCGGCAAGCCCGGCGCGATCGGGCAGCGGCGCCGAAAACTCGGCGGTCAAGACCGCGTCCAGCAAGGCCGGACGCTGGGCCAGGCGTTCCGCCAGGAGCGGCGCCTCGGCCATGATGTCGGCGACCAGCGAAAACAGCCCGGGATTGGCGTAAAACAGCGAAAACAGCTGCACCCCAGCGGGAAGCCGCGACAGAAACTGGTCGAAGCGCAGGACCGCCGTGTCGGGATGCGCGGTCGCGCCCAGTACCCGCAGCAGCTCGGGGACGAACTCGGTCAGGATCTCTCGCGCCCGCTGAGAGCGGGTCGCGCGGATGCGGCCGTGATGCCAGTCGCGCACCATCGCGGCGACCCGAACGGGGTCGGCAAAGCCGAGCCGCGCCAGCGTGTCGAGCGTGTCGGGGTCGTCCTCGGCACCGGTGAAGACCAGATTGCCGGGCCCGGAAAGGCTCGGCGCCTCCTCGAACAACTCGGCGTAATGCTTTTCGACCGAGCCGAGATGGGCGCGCAGTTCGGCCGCGAAGTGGTCGCGCCCCGGGACGCCGAGAAAATTCGCGAGGCCCGCGATGCCGTCAGGATCGGCCGGCAACCGGTGCGTCTGGGCATCCTCGGCCATCTGCAGCCGGTGCTCGACCCGACGCAGGAAGCGGTAATCGTCGATCAGCGTGTCGGCGGTTCGCTGGTCGATGCGGCCGCTCGCGGCGAGCGCGCGCAGCGCCATGCAGGTCGGCGCCACCCGCAGCCGGCGCAACCTGCCGCCCCAGATCAGCTGCTGGGTTTGGGCAAAGAATTCGACTTCGCGGATGCCGCCGCGCCCGATCTTGATGTCGTGCCCCTCGACCGCGATTCGGCCACCGCCCTTATGCGCCTCGATCTGCCGCTTGATCGAGTGGATGTCCTCGATCGCCGCAAAGTCGAGATGCTTGCGCCAGATAAAAGGTTGCAGTTCCGTCAGAAAGCGCTGCGCCGCGCGGCGGTCCCCGGCCACCGGGCGGGCCTTGATCAGGGCGGCACGCTCCCAATTCTGCCCGACCGATTCATAATACGAGAGCGCAGCTGCGACAGATATCGCCAGCGGGGTCGAGCGCGGGTCCGGGCGCAGCCGCAGATCGGTGCGAAATACATAGCCATCGCCGGTGCGCTCATCGAGAATGCGGACCATATCTCGGGCAATTCGGCCGAACAGGGATTGGGCGCCCTCTTGCGCCAGCCCCGGCACGCCGGGTGAATCGTAGAGAAGGATCAGGTCGATATCGCTCGAGTAATTAAGCTCCCGGCCGCCCAGCTTGCCCATGCCGAGAACGATGAGGCCGCTGCCCTTTTCGGGATCCTCCGGGTCGATCGGCGCCAACGAACCGTTGGCCGCGGCGGCGCGCAGCGGGTCACGCACCGCCGCGCCGATCGCCGCTTCGGCAAAGCGGCTGAGCGCGTTCATCTGCTGTTCGAGCGACCAGCTCCCGGTAAACTCGGCGACCGCGGCCAACAGGGAGACGCGCCGCTTGGCGATGCGCAGCCGCCGCATCAACGACGCCCGATTTTCGCCGCGTTCGTCGCGTGTCTCGGTTGCCGTGACAATTTCTTCCAGCACCGGATCGGCGTCTTCTTCGACGATGCGGGTCAAAAACTGCCATTCGGCGACCGCGAGCCGGCCGAGGAACGGGCTGTTGCCGAAGATCGCGGCAAGCAGCGCTCGGCCGGGAGCGGTTGCGCTCCACCCCCTGGCAAGCGCGACGCAGCGCTCGTCCACCGCCTCGGCAAGGGCCGCTTCCCATGCCGACCAGCCGAGCGTCAAAAGCCGAGCGTCAGCGGGAAGTGGCAGCCCGTCGCCATTCGGGGAGAGATGCGATAGCAGCGTCATCGCATGATGCCGGTGAGGGTGGCGACACTCCTCCACAGGAGGGGCCCGGTCAAGAGTGGCGCCAACCGGACGTGATCGCCGAGCCGGACACTCCGCCGCGCCGCCCTTGGCTGCTGCACCACCGAGCGGTGCGCCATGTCGGGCGCGGCGCCCACCATGTGTTGCGCTGGTTCGGCTCGCTCGCCGCGGTGCTGATCCTGTTTGCGCTGTTTGGCATCTGGCGGGTGATGCAAGGTCCAATCGAGCTGGATTGGCTCGCGCCCTATCTCGAGGGAGCATTCGAGCGCTCCGGGATCGGGCTTAAAGTGGCGATTTCGGGCGTGCGCTTCGGGATCGACCGCAACACCCATCAGCTCGATTTGCGGGCCGAGGACGTCCACGTGTCGCTGCCGGGTGGCGAGCCGTTGGCGAGCTTTCCCGAGATGGCGACGAGCTTTGGACTGGGCGCGTTGCTGCGCGGCCGGCTCGAGCCGGCGCAAGTCGTCGTCGAGCGCCCGGTTGTCCACCTGGTGCGCAATCGGAACGGGACGATCGCCGCGCGGGTCGGTGCTCCCAAAGCAGCCGCACCGGTTCTCGGGCCGGCGATGATCGAGCAGCTGGCCGGACCGCGCGAGCGCGATGCCCCGCTCGGGCTGTTGCACGAGCTCAGCATTCGCGGGGCAACGGTCACCGTCGACGACCGCGGATCCGGCCAAACCTGGCGGGCGGATCGCGTCGATGTTTCGGTCGAGCGCAGCGGCAAGGGGGTCAGAGGCGATTTTTCGCTGGCCGTCCCGATGGGCAACAGCATGCCCGAACTGCATGCGCGCTATATCTACTTCGCCGAGCGGCAAGTCCTCGACCTCGAGCTGTCGATCGAGGGCGTGCAACCGGCCGACATCCCGCCGCTGATTCCCGAACTGGTTCAGCTGCAGCACGTTTCGGCGCCGGTTTCCGGGACCTTGCGGACCCGCATCGACCTCGCCCATCGCCAGGCTCAGGGCTCCCGGCTCGACCTCGCCTTGGGCAAGGGCGAGGTGCACAGCGAATGGCTGTCGGAGGGCAGCGTCGCGATCGACAAGGGCGAGGTGCACCTCGTTTATGCCCCGGAACGCTCCGAGATCCAGATCACCAAGCTCGCGCTCGATCTCGGCGGCGGCGCTGAACTTGTGCTCGACGGGACCCTCACCGGCGTCACCCCCGAACTGATCGCCGCCCCGCCCGAGGCCCGTCCGCCCGGCCATCTCACCGGGAACCTCGCCGCCGCGCTCAGCCATGTGCCGGCGGCACGGCTGGGCGAATTATGGCCCACGGTGTTCAGTCCGGGCGGCCGGCGCTGGGCGCTCGCCAACATCCATGACGGCTTCCTGGACAAAGCCGCGGTTGCGCTCAGCCTCGACCTCGATCCGGTGGCACATACCGCCAATGTGCTGAACGCCCACGGCAGTCTTCGCTATCACGATCTCACGATAAACTATTTCAATGGGTTGCCGATGATCCGCCAGGTCGCGGGGACCGCCGAGTTCGCTGGCAAGCATCTCGATTTCGTTCCAACGAGCGGCGTCCTCAAAGGGCTGAAGCTCACCGGCGGCACGCTGCAGCTGACCGATCTCGGCGATCACCCGGAATGGCTGACCATCGATCTGGCGCTCGCCGGACCGCTTCAGGACGTGCTGGAAGTCCTCGATTCGAAGCCGCTTCGCTACGCGCATGCGATCGGCATCGATCCGACGCATGTCGGTGGCCGCGCCGAGACCCAATTGCATTTCAAGCTGCCACTCGTCGACAATCTCAAACTCGACGCCGTCGACTACAGCGCCAAGGCGGCGATTACCGGCGCGGCGCTCGACAAGGTGGTGCTCGACCGCGGGCTTGCCGAAGGCAATCTCGCGCTCGACATTACCCGCACCGGCGCGCGAGTTCAGGGCACCGCGCAATTCGACGACATCCCGTCAAAACTCGACGCCATTGTCTTCTTCCATCCGAAGACCGGCCCGCACGCCGTCTACCGGCTGGGTTTGACGCTTGACGAACAGGTGCAGCACCGGGTCGGTCTCGATTTCGCGCCCGAGCGCCTCAAGGGTCCGATCGCGGCCGATGTCACCTATACCGCGCTCGCGGCGAACCGGGGCGAGGCGACCGCGCTCCTCGACCTGCGCGGCGCCGCCATGACGTTCCCGGCGGCCGGCTGGGTAAAGCCGCCCGATCAGCCAGGATCGGCCCGACTGGTCTTCGATATCGACAAGGAGCGGATCACCGGAGTGCCGCAGATCGAGGTCACCGCCCCCGGCCTCGACGGCCACTTCGCCGTGCGGCTCAGCGACGACCGGCAGAACATCGACCAGGTCCTGATCCGCCACCTTGTCGCGGGCCAGGCCGATCTCAGCGGCACGGTCACCCGCACCGCCGAGGGTGGCTGGCGCGCCGACATCCATGCCGTGCGGGCCGATGCCCGCCCGCTGATCAAGGATGCGACCAGCGGCACGCCATCGCCCGCTTCGCCGCCGCTCGCCATCGATGCCCGGATCGATCGGCTGGTGTTTGGCCCGCAACGCGAGCTTCGCCACGTCACGGCATCGCTGATGCGGACCGGCGGGATCTGGCGCTCGGGCAAGATCGAGGGCCGCTATGCCAATGGGCATGCATTGTCATTGCTGTTCGGCGGGGCGGATGGCAGCAGCCTGAATTTCAAGTCCGACGATTTCGGTGCGGCCCTGCGGCTCCTCGACATCGCCGACGGGGTCGTCGGCGGGCAGGTCACCGTCGATGGGCGGATCGCCGACACCGACGGCCAGCGCGCGCTGCGTGCCCATCTCGAGGGGCAAAACTATACGCTGGTGCACGCACCGGTGATGGCCCGCATCCTGGCGCTGCCGTCCTTGACCGGGGTCGCCAGCATGCTCGCCGGCACCGGTCTCCCGTTCGCCACCTTGCGCGGCGATTTCGGCTATTCGGGGTCGCGGCTCACGCTCGATCACCTCTTGGGTTTTGGCGAGGCGCTCGGGGTGACCGCGAATGGCTGGGTCGATCTCGACCGCGATTGGCTGGAGCTGCAGGGAACTGTGGCGCCGGCTTACGCGCTCAATTCGCTGTTCGGCAATGTGCCGATCCTCGGCCGGCTGTTGGGCGGCGGCTCGCAGGGCCTGTTCGCGGCCAATTACCGGCTGAGCGGCGCCAGCACCGACCCGCAGGTGACCGTCAACCCGCTGGGCGCGCTGGCGCCGGGGATCCTGCGCGAACTCTTCGCCCCGATCGTCGGCCTGCCGGCGCCGCAGCAGGAGCAGGAGGCGGTGCACTGAGCGGGTCAGCCCGGGCGGACGAGGGCGTGGCGCTTTCGCCCGGCGCTGAGCTTGATCTGGCCCTGCCCATCGAGATCGGCGAGCGATACCGGCTGCATCTCGCGCTCGACGACGGAGTCGTTGAGGCGCGCGCCGCCACCCTTGATCAACCGGCGTGCCTCGCCGTTCGACGCGGCAAGCCCGGCTCGCACAAAGAGCTCAAAGGCCGGCAGGCCGCGCACCAGCACCTCGCGCGCCAGCACGATCCCGGGCAACGCATCGCCCGACCCACCGGTTTCGAAGACCGAGCGGGCGGTCTCCGCCGCCGCCGCTGCCGCCGCGCGGCCGTGGGCAAGCGCGGTCGCCTCGGTTGCCAGGATCTTCTTCGCTTCGTTGATGTCGCCGTCGGCGAACCGTTCGAGGCGAGTGATCTCGGGAAGCGGCAATTCGGTGAACAGCTTGAGAAAGCGGCCGACATCGGCGTCTTCGGTGTTGCGCCAGAACTGCCAGTATTCATAGGGCTTGAGGCGCTCGGGATTGAGCCAGACGGCGCCGCCGAGGCTTTTGCCCATCTTGGCGCCGGAAGCGGTGGTAATGAGCGGCGTCGTCAGGCCGAACAGCGCACGCGCCTCGACGCGGCGCGCCAACTCGATGCCGGCGACGATGTTGCCCCATTGGTCGGAGCCGCCCATCTGCAGATCGCACCCCAGGCGCCGGGCCAGCTCGACAAAATCATAGGCCTGCAAAATCATGTAGTTGAATTCGAGAAAGGTCAGCGGCTGGTCGCGTTCGAGGCGCAATCTGACGCTGTCCTGGGTCAGCATGCGGTTGACCGAGAAATGCCGGCCGATGTCGCGCAACAACGGGATGTAGCGCAGTTCGTCGAGCCAGTCGGCGTTGTTGACCATGACCGCGCCGCTCGGGCCGTCGCCGAACTCGAGGAAATTGGCGAAGGTCCGGCCGATCCCCGCCATGTTGCCGGCGATCTCCTCGTCGCTGAGCAGCTGGCGGGTCTCGTCGCGCCCGGTCGGGTCGCCGATCCGCGTTGTCCCGCCGCCCATCAGCACGATCGGCTTGTGGCCGTGCTGTTGAAACAGGCGCAGCAGCATGATCGACATCAAATGGCCGATATGCAGACTGTCGGCGGTGCAGTCGTAGCCGACATAGGCGGTGACGACCCCGGCGGCGAGGCGCGCGTCGAGCGCCGCCAGATCGGTGCACTGGTGGATGAAGCCGCGCTCCTGGGCGGCGGCGAGAAAGGCGGAACGGGCGTTCGACATGGCGGCCTCATCTAGCACAAATCTGCGCCACGCGCTGGGTCTGATGAGCGGCACTTCGCTCGACGGCATCGATGTCGCGGCGCTGGCGACCGATGGGCGCGAGCGCCTCGCCGCCGGCCCGGCGCTGACCGTGCCCTACCCGCGCGCCTTCCGCGAGCGGCTGCGCGGCGTCCTCGGCGGCACGGGCCCACGTGCCGAGACCGCCGAAGTCGAAGCTGAGCTGACCCGGCTCCATGGGGATGCCGTCGCCGAGTTTCGCGCGCACCACCCCGAGATCGCCGTCGACCTTGTCGGGTTCCACGGCCACACGATCATGCACCGCCCGGCCGAGCGCCGAACCTGGCAGATCGGCGACGGTGCGCTGTTGGCGAGCCTCACCGGCGTTGATGTCATCGCCGATTTCCGCAGCGCCGATGTCGCCGCCGGGGGCGAGGGCGCGCCCTTGGCGCCGCTCTACCACGCCGCGCTCGCCGCCCGAATGGCAAAGCCGGTGGCGATCCTCAACCTCGGCGGGGTCGCCAACCTCACCTGGATTTGCGAGCGCGAGGGCGACATCCTCGCCTTCGACACCGGCCCCGGCAATGCGCTGATCGACGACTGGGTGCGGCGCCACACCGGCCGGGCGGCCGATATCGACGGCGCGCTGGCACTGGCCGGACGGGTGTCGCGCCCGCCTGTCGCGGGCTTTCTCGAGCATCCCTATTTCGCGCGCACGCCGCCCAAATCGCTCGACCGCGACGAGTTTCACGGCGCCATTCCCGACGATCTTACCCTCGCTGACGGCGCGGCAACGCTGACCGAAATCAGCGCCGCGGCCGTCGCGGCCGCAGTCCGGCATCTTCCGGCCGCCCCGCGCGAATGGCTGGTCTGCGGCGGCGGACGGCGCAACCCCGCGCTGATGGCGGCGCTCGCCCGCGTGGTCGGAGCACCGGTGCGCGCCGTCGAGGCGGTGGGCTGGGACGGCGACGCCCTCGAAGCCCAGGCCTTCGCCTATCTCGCCGTGCGCTCGGTCCTGGGGCTGCCGCTGAGTCTTCCGACGACGACCGGCGCGCCCCATCCGGTGTGCGGCGGCCGGTGTTTCCCGGCCGCCGCGCCTTGACCTCACGAAGACGAGCCGGCCGGCTTGACGAAAATCTTGCCGACCATCATCGGGTGGATCGTGCAGAAGTAGGTGAATTCGCCGGGCGAGGCGAAGGTGTAGGAAAAGCTGTCCTTGGTGTCGAGCCCGGCCGAGCGGAACACTTTGCCCTTGTCGGTGACGGTGTGGGGCGAATTGTCCTCGTTGACCCAGGTCACCTTGGTGCCGGCGGCAACCGTCAGCGTTGCCGGGTTGAACTTCATGTTGTGGATCTCGACGATGGCCGGTGCGGACGCGGTCGCATCGGCGGCCAGGGCCACCGCCGGCACGACGGCGAACGCTGCGGCGACGAGCAGCATCCTTGACATGTCAATCTCCTGCTAGACCGCGAGCGGGGATTCGGTCAGCGCCGGCGCGCCGCGTTTGCCGGCGACGAAATTGACGTCGCGTAGCCCGAGATACTTGCGCAGCTGCTCGGCCGGCACCGCCATTGGACCGGGCGCCGGGGCGCTGCCCGGAGCCGGCTGTGGGAACGCGGTCGAAGCGGCGGTGTGGAAGGTGAGGTTGCCTTCGACCTTCTGGATGATCTGGTGGATATGGCCGTTGAGCACGGTCACCGAGCCGAAGCGCTTCAGATAGCCGAGCGCGCGCCCCGCATCCGAAGTACCCCAGCCCCATTGCTCGTAGATCGTCCACATCGGCAGATGCGCCAGAACGACGATCGGCGTGCTCGCCGGCCGGTGCGCGAGGTCCTTTTCGAGCCATTCGAGCTGCTCGTCGCCGAGCGTGGCGAGGCCGGCCGATTTGAACCCGGGATTGAAGTTGAAGACGTTGATGAGGGCGACGAAGTGGACGCCGGCGGCGTCGAAGGTATACCAGCCGCGGCCCTGCGTCCCCTTGCCGTAGCGGGCGAGATAGGCCTTGCCGTTGGCGGCGTCGGCCACGTCGTGCTCACCGGGGATGTAGTGGACCTGCTTGTTCGCGCCCTTGATGACCTGGTCGGCGGTATCCCACTGGTCCTCTTTCGACAGGTGGCTGATATCGCCCGTGTGCACGAGAAACGCCGGCTGGACCGGCATCGCGTTGATCTTGGCGATGACCTCGCCCAGGGTCGCCGCCGGGTCGGGGTTGACCGGCAACTTGAAGCCGATATGGCTGTCGCTGATCTGCACGAAATTGAGCGCGCCCTTTGCCGCCTCGGCGGCGGACGCATCGCCAATCAGCCCGACGGTGCGCGGGATCCCGCCCGTTACCGTCCACAATACGCCGGCGCCTGCCCAGCTCATGCACTGCAGCACCCGGCGCCGGTTTAATTCCGCTCCTTTAGGTGTCCCGCGATCGATCCGCTCGGCCATCAATTTCCTCCATGGTCAGACCCTCTGACGCCATGGAGACCCTGCGCCATCGCCGTTTATTCGCGTGCCCGGCAAAAAATGCGCGAGCGGGAGGCAATTCGTTTTGCCGCGCGAAAAAATCGACGCCGGGGCAGAATAAGGCGCGCCGCGTTCGGGTCTAATCTTGTGAGGGCGTCCGCCCTTGGCTGGCGGCTGATCGGGTTGGATGAGGTGCCGGAGCCATCGCGTGAGGGTTCGTTCGAGGCGGTCGTGCTGCCGCATCTGGATGCCGCCTACAATCTGGCGCGCTGGCTGATGCGCGACGCGTCGGCGGCGGAGGATGTGGTGCAGGAGGCAATGCTGCGCGCGCTGACTTATTTCGGGAGCTTCCGGGGCGTCAATCCGCGCGCCTGGCTTCTGCAGATCGTGCGCAACGTCGCCTATTCCTCGGCGAGCATCGAGCGCGGCGTCGAATTCGTGCCGATCGCGGACACGGCTGAAGAGAGCGCGACGGCTGGCGAGCTGGTCTCCAGCGCCGATGATCCCGAAGCCATGCTGATGAAGGCGCGCGGCGCAAAACAGGTGCGCGAACTGATCGCGGCGCTCCCCGTTGAATTGCGCGAGCCCCTGGTGCTGCGCGAACTGGAGGAGCTGTCCTACAAGGAGATCGCCGAGATCACCCGCATTCCGATCGGCACCGTGATGTCGCGGCTGTTCCGCGCGCGCCGGCTGTTGGCGCAGGCGGCGGCGGGTGCGGCGACATGAATAGCACGCCCGAATGCGACAAAGTCCTGCTCGTCCAGGCGGAGCTCGACGGCGAGCTCGATGCCGCCGCGGCGGCGGCGCTCGCGGCGCACCGGGCCGAGTGCCCGATCTGCACGGCAGCCGCAGCCGAGCTGGCGCAGGCCCGCACGCTGTTCGACGCCGGGCTTTATCAGACGATGCCGGAGGATGTCCGCGGCCGGGTCATGGCGCGCCTCGCTGCCGCCGCGCCGCACCGGACCGCCGCCCCGGGGCTCGGCTGGTGGGGGAGGTGGCGCTCGCAGTGGCGGTTCACCGCGGCGGGGTTCGGGGCCGGCGCGGCCTGTGCCGCGGCGCTGGCGCTGGTGGTGCTCACGCCAACTCAGCCGAACCTCGTCGACGAGGTCGTCGCCGGCCACATCCGCGCGCTGCAGCCGGGGCATCTCGAAGACGTGCCGTCAACTGACCAGCATACCGTGAAGCCGTGGTTCGACGGCCGGATCGATTTCGCCCCGCCGGTCAAGGATCTCGCGGCCGAGCGCTTTCCGATGCGCGGCGGACGGCTCGACTATGTCGGCGGGCGGCCGGTCGCCGCGCTCGTCTACCAGCACGACAAGCACCTGATCGACCTCTTCGTATGGCCGGCGGGAGCGGGCGCGGCGCATCCGCCCGAGGCCGCGGAGCACGACGGGTACAACGTCGTGCACTGGACCCAGGATGGGATGGCGCTGTGGGCCGTTTCCGACCTCGAAGCGAAGCTGCTGCGCGAATTCGCCGAGGATTGGCGAGGATCGCCTTGACCGCCGCGCCACCGTCGCGTCGAATCGGCGGATGTTGTCCCTCCGTGCAGTCGCATGATCGAAATCCGCGGGCTGGCAAAATCCTTTGGCGACCTGCGGGTGGTCCGGGATGTCAGTTTCGTTGCGCAGGACGGCGAGATCACCGGCCTCATCGGGCCGAACGGCGCCGGCAAGACAACGATGTTCCGCCTGATCTGCACGGTGTTGCGGCCGGACCGCGGCACCACGCTGATCGACGGCATCGATGCCCAAAGGGACTCACTGGCGGCGCGCCGCCGCCTGGGTGTACTCCCCGATATCCGCGCGCTCTATACGCGGCTGACGGCGCGCGAGCACCTGCGCTACTTCGGCGAATTGCACGGGATCCCCGGCAAGGAGCTCGACCGGCGCATCGATCAGTTGGTCGAGACCTTGCGCATGGAAGATTTCATCGACCGCCGCGCCAAGGGCTTCTCGCGCGGCCAGCAGATGAAGGTCGCGCTCGGCCGCGCAATCGTGCATCAGCCGCACAACATCATGCTCGACGAGCCGACCAATGGCCTCGACGTCGCGACCAGCCGGGCGGTGCGCGACCTCCTGCGCCAGCTGCGCGCCGAGGGCCGCTGCATTCTCCTCACCAGCCACATCATGCAGGAAGTGGCCGCGCTCGCCGACCGCATCGTCATCCTGTCGGGCGGCCACATTGTCTTGCAGGGCGCTCCGGCCGAACTGCGGCGCGCCACCGGCCTCGTTGACCTCGAAGAGATCTTCATGGCGGCGACCCAGGAAGCGGCGGCCGAGCCGGCGCTTGCCGCCGGGAACTGACCCCGGGCACTGACCCCAGGCACTGAGAATGTCGGCGATCCTCACCGTGTTCAAGAAGGAGATGGTCGACCATCTGCGCGATGGGCGCAGCATCCTGGTTTCGATGATCTATCCGCTGATGGGCCCGTTATTGCTCGGGATGATGTTTTTCTTTGTCGGCGGCTCGATGCGGCTGAGTGACACCGGGCCCTTGGTGGTGCCGATCGTCAACGGCGAGAGCGCACCCGACCTGGTGCGTTTTCTCGAGAAGGAGGGGGCACGGGTCGAGCCGCTCTCGGGTGACGCCAGGACCCTGGTGATCGGCGGCCGGGTGGCCTTCGCGCTGATCCTGCCCGAACAGCCCAACCCGACCCCGCAGAAGGCGCTCGCCGTGCGGCTCCTCACCAACCCGTCGCGATTCGACAGCATCGTCGCGACTTCGCGCGTCGTGCAGATGTTCGATGCTTATCGCCGCGACACGCTGGGCGAGCGGCTGCGCGGCGCCGGCCTGTCGCCCGATATGATGGACGTGCTCGACGTCGCGCAGGAGAATATCGGTCGCTCTGCCGGACCGGCGATCATTCTCCTGACGATGATCCCGCCGTTTCTGATCTTCACGCTGTTCACCGGGGGCGTTCATGTCGCGCTCGACACGACGAGCGGCGAGCGCGAACGCGGCGCCTTCGAGCCCTTGATGATCAACCCGGTGCGGCGCTACGAGGTGCTGGCCGGCAAGCTCGGCGCGGTAATCGTCTTCACGCTGATGGCGCTGGCGTCGCAAGTTGTCGCCTTTTGGGTGATGCTGCACGTCGTGCCCGAGGCGTCGCTCGGGCTGGTTGCGCCGCCCAGCGCCTTGCGCCTTCTCCTGGTGGTATCGGTCTGCCTGCCCCTCGTCGTCCTCGCGGCGGCGACACAATTGTTGATCTCCGCGGTCACCCGCAGCATGAAGGAGGCGCAGACCTATCTCGGGCTGTTGCCGCTGGTTCCGGGTCTGGCGGGAATGGTGCTGGCGCTGGCCCCGGTGCGCGCGCAGCCGCTGCTCGCCACGATCCCGACCTTCGGTCAGACCTTGCTGATGGGACAGCTGGTCCGCAACGAGGCGGTGAGCGTCGTCTTCATCGGCATCACCGCGGTAGCGACGCTGACTGCGACCGGGCTCCTTCTCGTCCTCGGGTTTCGCCTATACGAGCGCGAGGGGATCCTCTTCCCGCAATAATTTGTCGCTGGCACTGCGGCGCTGCGCGATTTCGCGCCGGGCCCTTGCGGCGGCGATCGCCAAGAGCGCCAGCGCGGCAAGCGGGAAGATCGGCAGATGCCAGCTCTCGGCGAGGCCGCGGCCGTCGAGCACCATGACGAACAGCGCCGCCAGTGCCGGGTTCTGCCAGCCCCATGCCGCCGGGGAATTGCCGTCGCGCACCAGCCACGCAGCGGCGATCACCCCGAGCATCAAATCATAGAGGAGCGCCAGCGGAGCCGCGACAAGGCTCGCCGCCGCGAGCGCCGCCGCACGCGTCGGCAGCGACAGGGCGCGGCGCCACACCACCACGACAAATCCGGCTGCGATCAGGCTGGCCGCGGCTTGCAGGGCATAGGCGAACGGTGTCGCGATGCCGAGAAGGCGGGCTGCGCCGAAGGTGTTGGCCATCCCGGCGAAGAGGATCCGCCCGGATTCGTATGTCCTGTGGGAGGCTCCGGCGGCAGCGAGGAAGGCCTGCCAGGTATCGGCGCCAAAGAGCGCGAGCGAGGCGAGGACGAGGAGGCCGGCCGACGCGGCGGCCGCGGCAAAGGCGCGCCAGTGCCCGCCCGCAGCCAGGGCGAGCGGGATCAAGAGGCCGAATTGCGGCTTATAACAAAGCGCGCCGAACAGCACCCCGGCAATGATCGGGCGGCGATCGATGAGGAGGGTCGCCGCCCCGAACAGCCCGGCCGTCAGAAACGCGTTCTGTCCGAGGCCGAGGGTCCAGAACACCAGCGGAAAGGCGAGGAGGACGACGAGCGCGGCGCCCCCGCGCTCGCCCAGAATGCGGCAGCCGACGAGGAGATAGAGCAACAGCGTCGCCCCTTCGAAGAGGACGAACGCCAAGAGGTAGGGGAGCCTCGCCAGCGCCGCACATAAGAGGATGAATACCGGCGGGTAGTTGAAGAACTGGTACTCGATGCCGGCGGCGGTGGCGCGCTCCTCGGCGGCCAGATGCGCGACTTGATCGTAGGCCAGCGCCGGCTTTCCCTCATTGGCCAAGGTTCCGGCGGCATAGAAGCTGACGAAATCGGTGGTCGTCGGCCGCGGCAGCTTGACGATCCAGCCATGCGTCCCGGCGACGATGAAGAGAAATCCAATGATCTGCAGCGCCAGGAGGATCGCCGCACCGGCGCCGACCCGCTTGCGGTCGAGCCATGCCGCGATGTCCGCGCGGTCCGGCCCGCCGCGCCCGTTCATAAGGCGCTCGTGCTGATCGCCTCACCCCCCGCGGCGCGGGTCGCGCGGGTCGCCCTGATTTCAAGAACGCTGACGAAGAAGGCGCCGGTCGCGGTGTGAAACCCGAGCAGAATCAGCGTTCCCGACGGGATCACCAGGCGCATGGCCTGGCTTGCCGACAGCGCGCCAAAATTTTCCTCGTTCCACGACCCCAGCGCATAGGCCCCCAGCGCGATGCCGCCAATGAGCATCGCGGCCGCGCAGATCAACCCCGCTTCAAGCGTCAACACCCCGACGATCGAGCGGAACCACGGGTCGGACGGGACGATCCCCTCGCGCGCGCCATAAATCCGGACATACACCCAGAATTGCATCGACTGAAACCCGATGACGACGGCGAGCGAGGCATAAAACAGCGTGTGGATGTCGAAGGTGACCCCACCGATGCGCCGCGGCGCCGGCAACAGCCAGGCCATCGCCGCGAGCCCGATCAGAAACAACACGCATCCGGGATAGAAAAACAGCCACCGCGGGCTGAACAGCAACAGAAAGCGCAGATGCCGCCAGCCGTCGCGCCAGCTGCGCAGGTGCGAAGGGCGCCCGCGCCCATCCGGCGACAGGGTCGTCGGCACCTCGGTGATCGCCAGGCCCTGGATCGTGGCCTTCACCACCATCTCGCTGGCGAACTCCATGCCCGGCGCCTGCAGATCGAGGCCCAGGATCGCGTCCCGCCGGAAACCCCGCAATCCGCAGTGAAAATCGCGGCACGGGCTATGAAAGAACACCCGTCCGATCGCCGAGAGAACGGGGTTGCCGAGATAGCGGTGCAGCGCCGGCATCGCACCGGGCGCGATGCCGCCGGCGAAGCGGTTGCCCATCACCAGGTCGTGACCTTCGCGCAGCCGTTCGACAAAGCCGTGGAGGGCGCTGAAGTCGTAGCTGTCATCGCTGTCGCCGATGATGACGTAGGTGCCGCGCGCCGCCTGGATGCCGGCGAGGAGCGCGCTGCCGTAGCCGCGCGCCGCAACTTCGACGATGCGCGCGCCGTGTTCGCGGGCGATTCCCCGCGATTCGTCGGTGCTGCCGTTATCGGCGACGATGATCTCGCCGCAGACCGCGTTGTTCGCGAGGAAGCCGCGCGCCTTGTCGATGCAACGGCCGATCGTCGCCGCCTCGTTGAGGCACGGCATCACGATCGACAGTTCGACTGCGGCAGGCATTTGGGGTTGAGCGTCGCAGCGGGCGATTAGCAAAGGGTTAAGCCTGCCTGGCGGGGCCGCGACGCGGCGCAGGCGAGCGATCAATGAGGCGGTAACCGCTATGATGGTATGCTATCGGCTCCACTTCGCGCCCCGCTCCGTTGCCGAACCCACCGCTCGCAATATTCACCACCGCATCCGCGATCCCATGAGCACCGAGCCCGCCTATGCCTATAGCGGCGTCGACAACCTCGAAATCATGGCGGAGGCGGTCAACTACAACGCCTTCCTACTCGGGCTGGTGACGGCGCAGGCGCGGCGGCACGATCAGATCCTCGATTTCGGCGCCGGTACCGGGGTTCTGATGCGGCCGCTCGCAGCCGCCGGATACCACGTCAGCTGCATCGAGCCCGACGAGCGCCTGCGCAAACGGCTCCAGGCGGACGGGCTGCGTGCCCACCCGACGATCGCGGAGGTCCCGGAGCAAAGCTGCGATCTGATCTACACCTTCAATGTGCTCGAGCACATCCTCGATGACGCCGATGCCGTCCGCTCGCTGCGCGAGCGCCTCCGGCCGGGTGGGCGCCTCGTCGTCTACGTCCCGGCGTTCCCGATCCTGTTCAGCGCGCTCGATCGCAAGGTGGCTCATTTCCGGCGTTATCGCCATGCCGGGCTCCTTGCGCTCCTCTCTGGGGCGGGGTTACGGATCGACCGCATCGCCTATCAGGATTGCCTCGGCTTTGCCGCGACGCTCCTCTTCAAGCTGGTGGGCAACGAGGACGGCACGATCAACCGCCGCGCGCTCATCCTCTTTGACCGCTGCATCTTCCCGCTGAGCCGCTTTCTCGACCGTTTTATGGGCCGATGGATTGGCAAGAACCTCTTCGCGGTGGCTCGCCGGGATGATTAGGTCGGTCCTCGCCCGGCGGGTGACGGGTCGGCCGAGGTGGCCCGCTGCGACTGACAACATCCCGGCCATCGGGCTCTGTCTGCTGGTCCCGGCGATTTTTTATTACGCCTTTCTGATCACCGCTGTCGGCAGCACCGGGCTCCTCGCGCCGGTGCCCTATGGGCTGACCTTCAACAGCATGCTGTCGCATCTCCTGGTCGGGCGGTTCGATGTCGACCCGAGCGCGATCGGCCCCGAGGGTTACGCCCGCGACGGCGCGGTTTACGCCTATTTCGGGATTTTCCCGGCGCTGTTCCGCGCGCTCTTCCTGCCGCTGCCGAGTTTCGCCACGACCGATTTCACCCGGCTGAGTTGTCTCTTTGCGGTGTCGCTGATGGCGCTGTTCAAGGTCCTCTCGGCGCTCGTCGTGTGGCGCAAGGCCGGGTCACCACGGCGCTCGGCGCTGCTGCCGCTCTTCCTCGCCGTGATCCTCGCCGGCGGCGCGCAGGTCCAGTTCCTGCGGCCGACGATCTTCGAAGAGGTGATGCTGTGGGCGGATGCCTTCGCCGCCGCGTTCGTCTATCTCGTGCTCTACGCCTGGGCCGGCGAGGAGGGCTTCACCACACGCGTCATGTCGGCCCTGGCGGGGCTCGCCGGCCTCTGCCTATTGACCCGGGTGTCGACCGCGCTCGGGCTCTACCTCGCGCTCGGCTTCATTTTTTTGTGGCGCTGCTGGCTGGAAATCGGCCGCTCCACCGCGGCCCCGCTGTGGAAGAGGTTGCCGGTTTTTTCGCTGCCCATGATGATTCTCGCCGGATTCGCCGCGGTGGCCGCGATCGTCGACCAGGAGCGGTGGGGCAATCCGCTGGTCTTTGTCGATCTGACCCGATCGCTGATGACGGTGGTATTCCCAGGTCATTTCCAGCAGCTGCATCAATATGGCGAGTTCAATTTCAGCCGGCTGGGTTACGGCCTCGTCTATTATTTCCTGCCCGTCTGGGTATTGCACGACCAGTCCGGCCAACTTCTGTGGTCGGGCTTTGTCGAGCGGCAGATCGCCACCGTCGAATTGCCGCCGAGCAGCTTCTTCCTGTCCGATCCGCTGATCGTCGGGTTGGCCGTTTACGGGACCCGGGAGCTGGCGCGTAACCGGATCCCGCACCGCGCGCCGCTCGCCCTGGCCGCCTGCGGTCTTGCGGTCCCGGCGGGACTGATGCTGATCGCGATCGTGATGGCGTTCCGCTACCGGATGGAGTTCTACCCGCTGTTCGAATTGTGCGCGTTGATCGGGTTCTGGCGCCTCCTCGCCGCGCCGTCGCGGTCCACCGGGATCGCGTTTGGCGCCGCCGCGCTCTTCAGCATCCTCGCGGCACAGGCACTGTGGCTCATTTACATGCTCTCGCCGTTCGGCTCGGCCGGGACGCGCCTGGGAGAGAGCGGCATCGTCCAATTCTACCTGTCGCTGTTCCATTGAACCCGCCCGGCGCGTTACCGCCCAATCGGCTGCTGATCCTCGCCCTGACGTGCGGCAGCTTCGGCGTCCTCGCCTGGGTCTTGTGGGTCTGGGTGTTCGCCGCCGAGCCGGCCCAGGATTGGATGGTGTTTTACACCGCAGCACGGGCCTATTTCGACGGCAACCTGCCGCTGATTTTCGATGGAGAGGCCCTGACTGCGGCGCTAAACCAGCGCTTCGCGGCGTGGCTCGCGCTGCCGCTCCATCTGCATCCCTGGGTCTATCCGCCGAGTTTCCTGTTGCTGTTCGCGCCGTTCGGGATGCTGCCGCCGTTAGCCTCGCTCGCGGTCTTTCTGGGGAGCGGGTTCATCGCGCTTGTCGCCGCCGCCTCGCTCTACGTCGGGCCGGGCCAGCCGCGCTCGATCGTCGCCTTCTCGATTGTCCTCTGCCCGGCCGTGCCGTTCAACGTGATGACCGGACAGAATGCATTCTTTACCACCGCCTTATTGGTCGGCGGCTTCGGTCTCCTCAACCGCTATCCGGTGCTGGGAGGCGGGCTCCTCGGCCTCCTCACCTTCAAGCCGCAATTGTGGCTGATGGTGCCGGTCGCACTCTTGGCGGGGCGCCAGTGGCGGGCGATCGGCGGCGCGGCGGCCAGCGCGCTTGGCCTGGCGCTGTTGAGCCTGATTGTCTTCGGGCCCGGGATATGGCGCGTCTGGTTCGGCCTGATGAGCGGGACCGACGAGGCTTACCGCGCCTGGGTGGCCAGCGGCAGGCTCAACGGCATCAGCGTCTTCGCCTGTGTCGCTTGGCTCGGCACATCGCGCGCGCTTGCCAACCTGGCGCAAGCGGCCGCGATCGCGATCGCCGCGGCGTTCGTCTACCGGGCGTATCGCCGGTCCGGCCCAGGCGCGCTCGAGCTTGCCGTCCTCCTCGCCGCGACGATGCTGGCGGCGCCCCATGTCTCGACATCCGATGCGGTGCTGCTGGCGCTGGCGACCAGCCTCTTCGTCGCAGCTTCGGGCGGCGAGGGGCCGCGCCCGGCGCACCTGATGCTCGCCGCGGCGGTCTGGATCATCCCGCTCTTCAATCCGCCGAGCGTCTTCCGCCCGGGATCAGTGACCCCGCTCCTGATCGTGGCGCTGCTCGTTGTCATCCTCGCCCGGATCGGCGAGGCCGGCATGCCACCAACCGCCGCCCCCGATCGCAGCGCTTGAGCGCGGCGCCGCGACACCCCATTTTGAGGCGTTGCACGCCGCCCTCGTAAGACGCCGCGGCGCGCGCAATCCGGGGGTGGGAGAAGGATGCCAGCCTTGCAGCCGGCGCGCGGCACGCAAGACCTGTTGCCGGAGGCGGCGCGGCGCCACCGCCGGGTCAGCGAGACCGCGCGCGAGACGGCCGCGCTCTACGGCTTTGCCGAGATCGCGACGCCGATCTTCGAATTCACCGAAGTCTTCACGCGCCCGATCGGCGAGCACACCGACATCGTCTCGAAGGAGATGTACACCTTCAAGGACCGCGGCGGCGAGGAAGTGACGCTGCGGCCCGAAAACACCGCCGGCGTCGTGCGCGCGGTGCTGTCGAACGGCCTGACGCAAAGCACCCCGCTCAAATTCTTCTACAGCGGCCCGATGTTCCGCTACGAGCGCCCGCAGAAGGGCCGCTTCCGCCAGTTTCACCAGATCGGCGTCGAGCTGTTGGGCGTGGCAACACCGCAGGCCGATATCGAGGTCATCGCGCTCGGCCAACGCATCCTCAAGGAGCTCGGCATCGGCGGGCGGGTCGCGCTCGAACTCAACACGCTGGGCGATCCCGAAAGCCGTGCCGCACTACCGCGAGGCGCTCGTCGGCTATTTCTCGGCGCGGCGCACCGAATTGTCCGAAGACAGCCGGCGCCGCCTCGATACCAACCCGCTGCGCATCCTCGATTCGAAGGACCCGGGCGACATCCGCATCAACGCCGAGGCGCCGGCCTTCGACGCCTACCTGAACGACGCCTCGTGCGAGTTCTTCGGCCGCGTGCGTGACGGGCTCGACGCAACTCGGCATCGCCTACCGCCTCAACCCGCGGCTGGTGCGCGGCCTCGACTACTACACCCACACGGTGTTCGAGTTCGTCACCACCGATCTCGGCGCCCAGGGCACGGTGCTGGCCGGCGGGCGCTATGACGGGCTCGTCGAGCTGATGGGCGGTCCGGCGATGCCCGGGGTCGGCTGGGCGGCGGGGATCGAGCGGCTGGCGATGCTGATCGCCGAGCCACCGGCCGTGCCGCGGCCGGTCGCGCTGGTGCCGATCGGCGAGGAGGCCGAGGCGCTGGCGCTGCGGCTTGCCGAGGACTTGCGCGATCTCGGGCTCGCCGTCGATCTCGGCTATTCCGGCAACGTCCAGCGGCGCATGCGCCGAGCCAACCGGATCGGCGCCCGCGCTGCGGTATTGCTGGGCGAGGACGAGCTGGCCAAGGGCGTCGCTACGGTGCGCGACCTCGAACGGCGAGCAGTCCGAGTGCCGCGCGTCGGCGACCTGCCCGGCGCCTCGAGAGCTTTCGGCTGAGCGATGGATCGGGCGCTCGAATCGCGCTTCGACCAGCTGTTGCGCCGCCACGCCGAGCTGGGCGCGGCGTTGTCCGGCGCGGGGCTGGGCGGCGCCGAATTCGCCAAGCTGTCGAAGGAATACAGCGAGCTCGGCCCGATCGTCGACGGCATCGAGAATCTGCGCCGCACGGTGGCCGAGCTCGAAGTGGCGAGCGAGATGGCCAGCGCGGCCGACGATCCCGAGATGAAGGCGATGGCCGATGAGGAGGTGCAGCGCGCTGCGCGCAGCGCCTGCCCGACCTCGAACTGCGCGTCAAACTGTCGCTGCTGCCGAAGGACGAGGACGACGAGCGCAACGCGATCCTCGAAATCCGCGCCGGCACCGGCGGCGAGGAGGCGGCGCTGTTCGCCGCCGATCTGTTCCGCATGTACCAGCGCTACGCGGCGCTGCGCGGCTGGCGCTTCGAAATCCTGGACCTGTCGGAAACCGGGCTCGGCGGCTTCAAGGAGGCGATCGCCTCGATCACCGGGCGCGACGTCTTTGCCCGGCTCAAATACGAATCGGGCGTGCACCGGGTGCAGCGCGTGCCGGAAACCGAGGCGTCGGGCCGCATCCATACCTCGGCGGCGACCGTCGCGGTGCTGCCGGAGGCCGAGGAGGTCGACATCGACATCGACGACAAGGATCTGCGGATCGACGTCTTCCGCGCCAGCGGGCCGGGCGGGCAGTCGGTCAACACCACCGACAGCGCGGTGCGCATCACCCATCTGCCGACCGGGCTCGTCGTCATCCAGCAGGACGAGAAGTCGCAGCACAAGAACAAGGCGCGGGCGCATGAAGGTGCTGCGCGCCCGGCTCTACGAGAGGGAGCGGCGAGGCGCTCGCCGCGACGCGCGCCGCCGACCGCAAGAGCCAGGTCGGCAGCGGCGACCGCTCCGAGCGGATCCGCACCTACAACTTCCCGCAAGGCCGCGTCACCGACCACCGCATCAACCTGACGCTCTACAAGATCGACAAGGTGATGTCGGGCGAGGCGCTCGACGAGATCATCGACGCGCTGACCCGCGGCGCGATCGAGCCGAGCGGCTGCGCCGCCGCTGCGCCGAATCCCCGCGGCGGGAATGAGCGCCCACCGGAGACGATCGGCGCGACGCTCGGACCGCGGCTGCGCGGCGGCGCTGGCGGCTGCCGGGTTCGACGAGGCGCGCCGGCGCGCCCGCCGGCTTGTCGCGGCGGCGCTGCGACTGTCGGCCGCCGAGGTGTTCGCCCATCCCGAACGCGTGGTTGCCGACGGCGGACGGGAGCGGGTCGCGGCATGCTGCGCGCGGATGATCGCGCACGAGCCGCTCAGCCGCATCATCGGCGGTGCGCGAGTTCTGGGGCCTCGAATTCTCGCTGTCGGCCGACACGCTCGATCCGCGGCCGGAGAGCGAAACCCTCGTCGAAGCGGTGCTGGCGCGGCTGCCGGACCGCGCCCGCGCCCTATCGCTTCCTCGATCTCGGTACCGGCAGCGGCTGCCTGCTGCTGGCGCTGCTGTCCGAGTTCCCGCCGGCGACGGGGTCGGCATCGATATCGCCCCGGGCGCGGTCGCGACCGCGCGGCATAATGCCGGGCGGCTCGGGTTCGGCGGCGCGCGCGATTTCGCGGTTCGGGATTGGGCGGCGGGCATCGCCGGCCGGTTCGACGTCGTCGTCGCCAATCCGCCCTATATCGCCGACACCCGCGATCCCGACCCTGCATGCCGGAGGTCAGGGAGTACGACCCGCACCGGGCGCTCGACGGCGGCAGCGACGGGCTTGCTTGCCTACCGCGCGATCGCCGCGGACCTGCCGCGGCTGCTGCGGCCCGGCGGGCTCTTCGCCGGTCGAGATCGGGGCGGGTCAGGCCGATAGCGTCGCCGCGATCCTCGCGGCGAACGGTCTGCGCGATCGAAGGGTTCGCGGCCGACCTTGCCGGCATCGTTCGCTGTGTCGTCGCGCGCCGCCAGATCGATCGGTGAGCGAGGCCGCACAACGCCCGGTGTAAAAAGGGTTTGGAATGCGCGCGCCGTCCCGACTAGGTTACCGCCGTTCGGGAGCCCCGCGCCGCGCGACGTTGATGGCGCAGCTAGGCTGTCCTGCTCACGCCGCAGCCGACAGCGTTCCCATCGGACCTCGGGTCCGCCAGCATCCACCGCGATTAGACAGGTGTCATGAGGCCAGGACAGAACAAGCGATCACGCGGCCGCAATGGCGGCGGGGGTGGCGGGGTGGCGGCGGCGGCGGGGTCCGCATCACAACAACAACCGGCCGCGGCTGCCGCATCGCATCCAGACTTTCGACAGCAACGGGCCAAGCGTAAAGATCCGCGGCAACGCCTATCAGGTGTTCGAGCGTTACGTCGCGCTGGCGCGGGAGGCGCAGGCCAGCGGCGACCGGGTCGCGGCGGAAAACCTCTATCAGCACGCCGAGCATTATTTCCGGGTGATGAATTTGCAGAGCGAGGGGCAGGGCCAGGGCCCGCCTCGGCCGACGACCCCAGCGGATCTCGAAATGGCCGGCGGCGAGGGCGAGGCGCGCGACGGCCAGGACGAAGAGGGTCAGGTCCAGCCGGCGCCGGCGCCGATGGCCCCGTTCCCGGGCGACGAACAGCCGCCATCCTATTGACGTGGGCTATTGAGGCTGGCGGTTGCGCCGCTGCGGGTTACGCCACGGCCCGGCTGCGGCTTCGCCGCCGCACGGTTCGGGTGCCGAGCCCGAACGCGCGGCCGAGCGCATCGAAGCGGCGCTGCACCGCTTCGCCGGTAAACAGGCTCCCGGTCGGCGGCAATTCGAGGACGAGGCCGGATGCCTCGCGCACCAGGGGCACCTCGTCCAACAGCGTCAGCGCGCCGCCGCACAGCGTATAGGCGAGCCGCAACGCAAGGCCCAGCCGGCGCGCGTTGCCAGCAGCGGCGTCATCGATGAGCGGCCGCGTCGCCGTCTTGATCGGGTCGTCGATCGCGCCGCCGTACCGCGCGTGCAGGATAGCGGCGATGAACACCCGCTCGCGATGGCCGATCTGGGCGACCGGCAAGCGCAGGCCGCGGGTGAAGGCATGCTCGGCGCGGTAGTCCGGATGCTCGGTCCACGCGATGTCGCTGAGCCAGGCGGCCGCGAGATGCAGCCGGCGCGCATCCTCGTCAAGATCGGGAAAGAGCGGCGCCGTCCACTGCTGCAGACGGTCGCCGTCGCTCTGCCCGCGGCTCAGATTCGCGGCAAAGCCGATACAGGCCGCAATCAGCGGAGGGATGCGCCGGTCCGGCGGCAACAGGCCGTCGGCATAGCCCTCGCGCAACCCGAACGCCGAGAACACGATCTGCTCGGGGCGGCCGGCGGCGATCAGCTGGCGCAGCACCGTCGCGGCGAGCGGCACCAGTTCGAGGCGCTTCCTGCTGATTGAGGTGATCCGTTCGAGCGACCGCCGGGATTGGCCGGCCATCATTTCGAGAAATCCCTCGGCGGGCCGCCGCGCAATCGCGTATTCGTGAATGATGTGTAGCGGATAGTGCGTCTGTTCCATATGCAGGCGCGCGATCGCCCGCCAGACGCCACCAACCAGATAGAGCTTCTTGCCCGCGGCTTCGCGCAGCACCGGCGCCGCCGCGATACCGCGCTCGATCGCCTCGATGACTGCGTTCCGGTTGTCGGCAAGCTCGGCGAGGCGCAGCGGCCCCAACGGCAGGCTGACGCCGGCGCCGATCGGCGTGCTCTCGGAGGACATTGACCCGGACCAGCTCGACGCTGCCGCCGCCGAGATCGGCGACCACGCCATCGGCGTCGCGGATCCCGGCGAAGACGCCGGCCGCCGACAGCCGGGCTTCCTCGCCGCCCGTCGATGATGCGCACCGGCACACCGCATTGGCGCTCCGCTTCGGCGGCAAAGGCGCGGCCATCGCTCGCCTCGCGCACCGCCGCGGTCGCGATGATCGCGAGGTGATCGGTCCCCAGCGCCCGGGCCAGTGCGACGAAACGCTGGAGATTGGCGAAGGCGAGTTCGACCCCTTCCGGATTGAGCCGTCCCGTCCGGGCGATGCCGCGCCCCAGCGCGCACATGACCTTTTCGTTGAGCAGCGGCAGCGAGGCTCGCGCCGAGCCGTTCGAAGACGACGAGACGCAGCGAATTCGACCCGACATCGACGACGGCGATGCGGCCGAGCGGAACGGCGGCGTGGCTATCCGGCATCGCGGCGCGGCGACCCTAGCGCCGGACCCGCCCCGGGACAGCCGCCACCGCGGGCGCCCGCCCGGGAGTGCGCCGCAGGGCCTTGCCGCGCCCGGAAAGGCTCGGGTTGGTCATGAAATAGGTGTGGGCGGAGAAGCCCTCGTCCTCGACGGCGACCCGCGTATAGGTTCCGTCCGGCGCCAGGTTCCAGCTTTGCAGCGTATCGCGCAGATTGGCCACCATGATCTCGTCGAGGATCTGCCGATGCACGGTCACATTCTTGATCGGCACCAGCGCCTCGACGCGCCCGTCGAAATTGCGCGGCATCCAATCTGCCGAGCTGATGAACACCTTCGCCTGGTCCGACGGCAGCCGGTTGCCGTTGCCAAAGCAGACGACGCGCCCGTGCTCGAGAAAGCGCCCGATGATGCTCTTGACCCGGATATTCTCCGACATTCCGGGAACCCCGGGCCGCAGGCAGCAGATCCCGCGCACCACCAGGTCGATGCTGACTCCCGCCCGTGAGGCCTTGTACAACAAATCGATGATCGCCGGGTCGACCAGCGAGTTGAGCTTGGCCCAGATCTGCGCGGGCTTGCCGGCCCGGGCGTTGGCGATCTCCACCTCGATCAGCTCGGCGACGCGCGCCCGCAGGTTGATCGGCGCCACCGCGATCTTTTCCAGGCTGGGCGGGCGGGCGTAGCCGGTCATGAAATTGAACAGCCGCGCGGCGTCCCGGCACAGCGCGGGGTCGCACGTGAAGAACGACAAGTCGGTGTAAACCTTGGCCGTGTAGGGGTGGTAGTTGCCGGTCCCGAAATGCACGTAGGAGCGCAATTCCCCACCCTCTCGGCGCACGACCAGGGACACCTTGGCGTGCGTCTTCAGCTGCAAAAACCCGTAGACCACCTGGACGCCGGCGCGCTCCAGCTCATGCGCCCAGCGGATGTTGGCCTCTTCGTCGAAGCGCGCCTTCAATTCGATCATCGCGGTCACCGACTTGCCGGCCTCCGCCGCCCCGGCGAGCTCGCGCACGATCGGGCTGTCGTCACTGGTGCGATAGAGCGTCTGCTTGATCGCCACCACCGCCGGGTCGCGCGCCGCTTGCGCGAGGAACTGGACGACGACGTCGAAGCTCTCATAGGGGTGATGGACGACGATGTCCTTCTGCCGGATCGCGGCAAAGCAATCGCCGCCGAAATCGCGGATCCGCTCGGGAAAGCGCGGATTGTAAGGAGTGAAGACGAGATCAGGGCGCTCGTCGGTGATCAATTGCGCGGTGTCGTCGAGACCGAGGATGCCGGGGGTCGCGAACACGTCGGCTGGCGCGGCGTCGAGATGCTCGCTCAAAAACCGCCGCAGATCGGCCGGCATCCGCGCATCGAGCGCAAGATGGATGACATGGCCGCGCCGGCGCCGCTTGAGCGCGCTCTCGAACAGGCTGACGAGGTCCTCGGCCTCCTCTTCGAGCTCGACTTCGCTGTCGCGCAGCACCCGAAAGACGCCCTGCGCGACGACGGCGAAGCCGGGAAACAGATGATCGAGAAACATCGCGATCATCCGCTCGACCGGCAGAAAGCGCATCGCCGTGCCGGGCAGGCGGATAAAGCGGTCGACCGAGGCCGGGATCAGGATCAGCGCCTGGAGGCGCACGTTGTCGCTGACCCGCTCAAGCTGGAGCGCGAGGCCGAAACCGCGGTTGGCGACAAACGGAAAGGGATGCGCCGGGTCCATCGCCAAGGGCGTCAGCACCGGGAAGACGTCGGCCATGAAGTAGCGCTCAAGCCAGGCGCGGTCGCCCGGTTCCAGATCGGTCGGCTCGACGACGGCGACGCCCGCATCGGTGAGCTGGCGGCGCAACGACAGCCAGGTCACCTGCTGGGCTTCCAGCAGCGCCGCGGCGCGCTCGTGGATCGCCTCGAGTTGCTGGGCCGGGGACAGGCCGTCCTGGCTCAAGGTCTTGATACCGGCGAGGTGCTGGCCTTTCAGCCCGGCCACCCGAACCATATAGAATTCATCGAGGTTGTTTGCCGAGATCGACAGAAAGCGCAGCCGTTCCAAGAGCGGATGGCGGGAATTGTCCGCTTCGGACAGCACCCGTTCATTGAAGGCGAGCCAGGACAATTCGCGGTTGATGAAGCGCGCCGGCGAGGGAGCCTCGCCCGCCTTCGGCTCACCCTGGCGAATCTCGACGATCTGCGCGCTGGTGCTCATTGCCGCTCTCCCGACCCGCCGCTACCGCGGCAGGCTGCCGGGCGCGATTCTACCGCGCCGATGGGGCCGGTGTCATGCACCGGCTCCCTAAACTGTTTGTGACGCATTGCGGAGACCGCCCGTATTTCCGACAACGCGCTAAAATCCGTTAGACTCGCCTTGCGCTTCCGAACGGACCGAAATGCCTGTCCCGCAAACCACAATCGACCTGCTGCGCCACCTCGCCGGTCGGCCGGGGCACGACGAGGTAAAGGCTGGGTTTCAGCAATTGCTGGTCGCAGAATTCGGCGTCGAACTCGGGGCGCTGGAGTTCGAGCGCAGGGTGCCCGAGGTCCGGGGAAGGCTGGACGCTCTGATCGGCCGCACGGTGTTCGAGGCCAAATCTGATCTCGATCGGGAATGGCAAGACGTTGAGAGGCGAATGCCCGATTACCTCGCCGATCGGCAGCGCGAGGAAAAAGAGCATTTCGTAGGTATTGCATCGGATGGTCAGAAATGGGCTGTTTTCGAGCTCGATGCCGGAAAGCTCGTCGTGCTCAAGCGCACGGTGCTGGACCCGGAAAAGGCGGAGCCGTTTCTGGCGTGGCTCGATGGTGCGGTGGCACTCAGATCCTCGCTACCGCCCGACCCGCTGACCATACGGGCCGAATTGGGCGAAGAGTTGGTAGCCTACCATCGCGTCGACACGCAGTTGCGCTCGCTTTGGGCGAAGCTGCGGCCCAATCCAATCGCCGCGCTCAAGCGTCAATTGTGGGCAGACCTTTTGAAGTTGGTGTACGGCCGAGAGGTCGAAAGCGATCGGCTGTGGTTCCAGCACACGTTTCTTGTGATCGTGGCCAAATGCATCGCGCTCGCCGTCATGCAGACTCAGCGAGGACGATCCGCAGCGGCTTCTTTCGGGTGAGGCCTTCACGGCGGCCGGCATCAACGGTGCGGTGGAGAGCGATTTTTTCGATTGGGTGACCTCGGATGCCGAAGGCGAGGCGTTGGTCCGGCGCATCATGAACCATGTCCGCCGCTTCCGGCTCGCCGAGGTAGAAACCGACGTTTTGAAAATTCTCTACGAATCGCTGATCGACCGACAAGAGCGTCACGGACTGGGCGAATACTACACGCCCGATTGGCTGGCCGCAAAGATGGTCCGGCGGGCGATCGATCGTCCGTTGGAGCAGCGGGTTCTCGATCCCGGGTGCGGCTCCGGCACGTTTCTATTTCACGCCATTCGCAGTTTCCTTGACGAGGCGGAGGCTGCTGCGATGCCGCGCGAGAGGCGCGCCGCGGAGGCGTGCGCTCATATTGCGGGCACGGACATTCATCCGGTCGCCGTTATCATTGCGCGGGTGACCTATTTGCTGGCGCTGGCGCCGGCGCTTGGGCATCGCGCCGGCGGCTTGTCGATCCCGGTCTATCTCGGCGACGCGATGCAACTGTCGATCTCGGAGTTCATGGCCGGCAAGGAGCTGACGATCCGGGTGCCACCGCATCCAGCGGGTGAAGGGCGAAGCGGCGAGAGCAACGGCAATGGGCGCGACCGGCTGGATTTTCCCGAAACCTTCTGCCGTGACCCGGCGCTGTTCGACAAGGCGATCGAGCGGATGCGCACCGGATCATTGGAGGGCCTGACGAGAGCGCAGATCGAGGCCGCGCTTCATCGCATCACCGAGCAGCATTATCGTGCGGACGTCACCGACGAGCAGAAACTGGCGATCCAGGACCTCGGCAAGACCTATCTTACATTTGACCGGCTGCGCCGCGATAAACGCGACACGATCTGGGCCTATGTCGCCCGCAACCTGTCGCGTCCACTCGCTTACTCTGCATCCGGCGGCTGGGCCAATGTCGTGATTGGCAATCCGCCCTGGCTCGCTTTCCGCCACATGAGCGCGGATTTGCAGAAGCGGTTCAGGGAATTGGCAAAAGATGAGAGGATCTATGTGAGCCGGGTTCCCTCGCATAATGATCTTTCAGCCCTTTTCGTAGTGCGCGCCGCGCATCTTTACCTCCGCTCGGGTGGACGGCTGGGCTTCGTTCTGCCGCTGGCGGCGCTAACCCGGAACCAATTCGAGCGCTTTCAGACTGGTTCGTACCGATCAGTCCATGTCGCGTGGGACGAGGCATGGACGATGGACGACTCGGTTCAGCCGCTTTTCCCGGTTCCCTCCTGCGCGCTTTTCGGCCGCAAACAGGCGACCGCCCGTCACATTCCCGACACGGTGCGGGCTTATTCGGGATTGCTCCCTTATCGCGATGCGCCGGAGACGGTTGCCGATGCAAAGCTGATCGCGACGGAGGGCGCTCCGGCTCCACAAGTCGCACGAAGCAAGGGCGGCTCGGTTTACCGCTCCTCGTTCCGCCAGGGCGCGATACTCGTACCGCGCATGCTGTGCCTTGTCGAGCGTAGGAGTTCCGGTCGGTTGGGGAGTAATCCTTTGGCACCGCTCGTCGTCAGCCGACGCACTTCGCAGGAAAAAGCGCCATGGCGAAACGCAGAGGGGATAGAAAATAACGTCGAAGCCGAATTCCTGCGCCCGGCTTTACTGGGTGAAGTTGATCGTTCCTTACCGCGTGATCCGCGAGTTTGAAGCGGTCATTCCGGTTACCGAGCGGGGCATCATGCTCGACGCCCAGGCAGCGGCGAATCGTGGCCTGGGCGGCCTGCATGGATGGCTCAGCAAGGCGGAGCGTACCTTTAGCCAATATACTAAATCTAATAGGTCACTCTCCGACCAATTGAACTACATAAACCAGCTGTCAGCACAGTTTCCGATAGCGCCGATGCGTGTCGTTTTTGCGAAAGCGGGCACTCTGCCGGCCGCTTGTTTGGTCCGTGATCCGCGGGCCGTAATTGACCACCTGCTCTATTGGATGACGCCGGGGAACGAGGCTGAGGGCCGTTATTTGTCGGTGATTCTCAACAGCGAGACCGCGCGAAGCCGGGCCGCGGACTACCAAGCCCGCGGCCAATGGGGCGCGCGGCATTTCGACAAGGTGATGTTCAACCTCCCGATACCGCGCTTCGACCCAAAGCGGCAGCTGCACCTCGCACTCGTCCGGGCTGCGGAGCGCGCCGAGGAGGTCGCGGCGGCTGTCGAGCTTCCTGAGGGGGTGAGATTTCAGCGGGCACGTGCCCTGATTCGCGCTGCGCTGGCGGAAGGGGGGATATCGCAGGAAATCGATCGCTTGGTGGTTCGGCTGCTCGACGGCGAATGAAGCCGAAATGGCTCCAGCGATGCGCAGTGTGTACAACCCTCAGCGGTTCTGCGTTGGCGGAGGAGGGAGCCGATGATTCGGGCGGCGATCGTCGGCATCGGGCGGTGGGGGCGCACGCTCGTTGGCGCTATCGAGGGCAAGAGCGCGGCGATCCGCTTTACCGCCGGCTATAACCGCACGCGCGCTCATGCCGAACAGTTCTGCGCCGAGCACGGGATTGCGCTCCGGGACAGCCTCGACCAGATCCTCGCCGATCCGGGAGTCGATGCGATCGTCTTTGCGACCCCGCACAGCGAGCATGGGCCCCAGGTCGAGCGCGCCGCGGCGGCGGGGAAGCACGTCTTCATGGAAAAGCCGTTCACCCTCGACCGGCAAAGCGCCGCGCGGGCGCTCGACGCGGCGGCGCGGGCCGGTATTGTGCTGGGCCTCGCCTATCCCCGTCGCTTCCATCCCGGGCTGCGCGAACTGAAGGCGCGGATCGACGACGGCAGGCTCGGCACGATCGCCCATTGCCAGGCCGAGCAGAATGCGCCGGCCGGCCTCTTCATGAACCCGCAATCGTGGCGCGCCGATCCGACCGAGGCGCCGGCCGGCGGGATGACCGCATCCGGCGTCCACAACCTCGATGCGATGATCCATCTGTTCGGCCGGATCGACGACGTCTATGCGATGAGCCTGCGCCGCGCCGTCACCTACGATGCCGAGGACACTACCAGCGTCATGTTCGGATTTGCCAATGGCATGTCGGGGAGCCTCTTCAGCTCGATCGTCACCGCGGTCAGCTATCGCCTGGCCGTCTTCGGCACCAAGGGCTGCGCCGAACTGTTGACGCCGGAGCTCGATTTCCATTTCACCGCGACCCCGCAAGCGATGCCGGCCGGCCGCCACGCCCAGCCCGCGCCCGAGGTGATCGAGTATCGCCGGTTCAACGCGATCCTCGCCGAATTGGAAGCGTTCGCCGCGGCGATCGAGGGCGGGCCGGCCTATCCGATCACCGCTGAGGAGATCCTGCACGGCGTCGCCGCCTTCGAGGCGATCGTCCGCTCGGCGGCGACGCACCAACCGGTCAAGGTCGCGCGCGGTTGAGTTTCAAACGAGAGGAAATGCCGATGCCCGTCACCGTGCTCTATCCCGAGGCCCGCCAGCAGCCCGACCATCTCGAAACCGAGGTGTTCGGCCCCGATCTGCGCATCGTCAAGCGCGATACTGCGGCGCTCTCGGAGCTCTCGGATGCCGATTGCGCCGAGGCCGACGGGCTGATGATCATGGGGTTCGCGGTCACCGGCGCCGATCTCGCGCGCTTTCCCAAGCTGCGCGCGATCGTCCGCATGGGGGTCGGCTACGACAAGCTCGACCGCCCGGCCGCCGCCCAGCGCAACATCCTGGTCTGCAACGTCCCCGATTACGGCACCACCGAGGTTGCCGACCATGCAATCGCGCTGGCTCTTACCTTGCGCCGCGGCATCCTCCTCCACCACGAGATGCAGCGGCATGACCCGCCGGCGCCGTTCCGCTCGTTCCAGCATCCGCTAATCCAGCGATTGGGCACGCAGAATTTCGGCATCATCGGTCTCGGCCGCATCGGCACCGCGGTGGCGCTGCGCGCCAAGGCGTTCAATTTCCGGGTCACATTCTACGATCCCTACCTGCCGAACGGGGTGGAACTCTCGCTCGGCATCAACCGGGCGGCGAGCCTGGAAGATCTGTTGCGCCAGACCGACACGCTGTCGATCCACGCGCCGCTGACGCCGGAAACGAGCGGCATGCTCGGCAAGGAGCAGCTCGCTCTCCTGCGTCCCGGCGCGGTCGTCGTCAATGACGCGCGCGGCCCGATCATCGATCTCGACGCGCTCGCCGACCTCATTCGCTCGGGCCACATTGCCGGCGCCGGGCTCGACGTCTTGCCGCAGGAACCCCCGGAGGAGCCGGTCCCCGAACTGTTGCGCGCCTACCGCGCCAAGGAGCCGTGGCTCGAAGGCCGCCTCGTCGTCACCCCGCACTCGGCCTGGCTGACGCCGCATTCCTTTGAGGACACCCGCAGGAAATCGGCCGAGACGATGCGCGCCGCGCTCCTCACCAACCGGCCGCAGAACGTGATCACGCCCGAGATGTTCTAGGGCGGGGATGGGGTGACCGGGAGCCCGCCCGATGCACCGGCTGCATTTGCTGCGCCACGCCAAATCTACCTACCCCGACGGCATCGACGATGCTGATCGGCCGCTAAGCCGGCGTGGCCGCGAGGCGGCGCGCCGGGTTGGCAAGAGCCTGCCGTCAGCACTCGGTGGGGTCGATCTGGTGCTGTGCTCGACCGCCGCGCGCACCCGGGAAACCGCGGCGCTGGTGCTGGCCGGGATCGCCCCGCCGCCGCGCATCCTCTACGACGAGGCGCTCTATCTCGCCGGCGCCGGCACCCTCCTGCGCCGCCTGCGCCAGCTCGACGAGAGCGCCGGCTCAGTCATGGTGATCGGCCACAATCCCGGGCTGCACGAGTTGGCCCTCATACTTGCGGCAGCCGATTCGCCGCGCTACCGGGCGCTCGCCGCCGGCAAGTTTCCGACCACCGCCCGGGCCAGCTTTGCGATTGCCCAGCCGTGGGCGAGCCTCGGCCGCTCGCCTCACCAACTCACCGATTACGTGACGGCAAAATCCCTCGAGGATTAGCGACGATTCACGACTCGGCACGCCGGCGGGCATCAGCAGGTGCCGCGGCCAAACCCTCGGCGTAAGGCCGCCAGCGCGGCGGATTTTGTCGTCGTCTGCCAGAAACACGAATATTTCGGCTCGTTGCGGAGTTCGTTGTCGGCAAACGCCAATTGCGTGTCGAGGGGCGGACAGCGGCGGCTGCCGGCAAACTCATAGAGGCGCCGCAGCCGCAGGCCGCCCCACTGGAATGTATAACGCAACCCGGCCCGGCCCGCGGCGCACGGCCGAAAACCGCTCTCGATCCGGGCATGTTCGGCCAGGGCCTCGGCCTGAAATCGGTGATATCCAGCGGTCGAAAGCCACCGCACGATCTCGGCCTGGACCTGGTTTGGCGTCGACGGCTCCAGGCGTTGCGGCGACGGCGGTGGTGGCGGCGACGGCATGACCGGCGGGGCAACCGCTTCGTTGGCGCAGGCCGCCAGCAGCAGCATTACGGCAATCCACACCGCCCTGGCGGCGCAGGCGCGAACCCGGCACATCGATGCGTTTATGTGTTCCCGGGCGCAGGCGGCCCGCCCAACTCGGCGAGCATCCGCCGCGCGAGGGCGATCGTGATCGGGCGGCCGGCGCCGAGGGCGAGGCGGTCGAGCCCTGCGGCGAGCGCGCCCGCCGCCGCGAACGAGCGTTCCATTCGGCGCACGAGAAAGCCGATGACCCCGGGCGCGACGCGTACTTGGCGGTCCGCAAAATGCTTGACCAATACCGCGGAGAGGAGCGCGTCGTCGGGCGGTGCGATCGCAACGCATGGGGCGGCGCGCAGTCGCGAGGCGAGGTCGGCTAGCGCTATCGGCCAGTTCGCCGGCACCACGCGCGCGACTACCAGGAGGCTCGCGCCGGTCTCGACGCAAAAATTGTGTAGATGCAGCAGGGCCCTCTCGGGCGCGCGCTCCGAGTCGTCGAGCGCCACGGCGCGATGGCGGACGAGCGCATCGGGCTCCGCCAGCGCGTCGCCGGCGACCAAGACGCCGCCCGTGCGCGCGCACCAGAGGTGGGCGAGGTGGCTCTTGCCCGAACCGGCCGCGCCATGAAGGACGAGCACCGGCTTTGGCCAAAGGGGCCACTCCTCGATCCACCGGAGCGCGGCGGCATTGCACCCGGAAGCGAGAAAATCGGCCCGCCCATAGGCCGGGCGATGCGGCAGATCGATCGCCAGCTGGGTCATCGGGCTGGATCGAGGGTGGTCACGATCTCGCCTTCGCTCGCGGCCGGGCGCGGGTCGCATCGTAAAGACCGCTACCGCGATAGAGCGAGAGCGCAAAGCGCGCCAGGACGCCGATCACCGCGGCGGCCGGGACGGCGACCAGCACACCGACAAACCCATAGAGCGTGCCGCCGGCAAACAGCGCAAAGATCACCCAGACCGGATGGAGGTGGATGCGGTCGCCAAGGAGCTTTGGCGTCAGGATGTTGGCTTCGGTCAGCTGGCCCACCAGAAAGATCCCGCACACGGTCAGGATCTCGGTCCAGTCGCCGTATTGGTTGGCGGCAAGACCCAGCGCCAGGACGAACCCGGTCGTCACCCCGAGTATCGGGATGATCGCGAGGACCCCGATCAATAAGCCGAGCGCCATTCCCGATGCCAGACCCGCCAGGGTCAGCGCGGTGCCGTAATAAACCGCCAGGATCAGACAGATCAGCGCCTGGCCGTGAACAAAGCCGACCAGCGTGTCGCTGACCAGCCGCGCCTGCCCGCGCACGGTCTCCAAGGACTGCCGCGGCAGGTAGGAATCGATCTGCGCGATCATCTTCTCCCAATCGCGCAAGAGGAAGAAGGTGACGATCGGCGTCACCACGACGAGCGACAGGATATTGAGGATCGCCAGGCTGCTGGTGATCATTCCCTGCACCAGCCCGGCCAGCCAGGTCATCGCCTCGGCCAGCTTGGCGCTGAGCAGATCGCGCAATTTGCCGACGTCTTCGGCCGGCAGATGCTCTTGGACCAGGAGGATCAGCCGGCCCAGCTGGTCCTGGAGAGCGTGCACCAGGTTCGGCACTCGGGTGATCAGCTGGAAGATCTGGCCCTGGATCAGCGGGACCAGGACGATGAGGATGCAGATGAGCCCGAACACGAAGATGGCCAGGACAAAAAGGCTCGCCAGACTGCGGCGGACTCCCCAGCCCTCGAAGCGGGCCACCAGGGGAGCCAGGATATAGGCGACCGCGAACCCGGTCGCGAACGGCATCAGTATGGCCTGGACGAGGCCGAGCGCGACAACGAGGAGAAGGAAAAGGCCCAGCCAGAACAGCAACCGGTACGCCCACGGGCTCATAACACCCCGGCCGGACGCAGGAAAATGCGCGCCCACAGCACCAGGTAGACCGCGCCCGAGAGCACCGTCGTCACCGCCACCGCGGCGATCAAAGCCGAGGCCGGCGGCCCGGTCTCGATGCCGAGGCCGAGCCGTGCCAGCACGAACCCGACAAGGACGATCTGCATCAGAGTATTGAGTTTGCTGACGAAGTGCGGACCAAGCTGGCGCGAGGCGGCGCTCGTTTGGATCAGGACAAAGCCGAGCACGATCAAGACGTCTCGCAACACCACCAGGCCGACGAGCCAGGCGGGCAGTTGCCCGGCCAGCCCCAGGCTTACATAGACCCCGGCGAGCATCGCCTTGTCGGCGGCCGGATCGAGCAACGCACCGAGCCTCGTGCGCCGGTCGAACCGCTTGGCAATAAAGCCGTCGAGCGCGTCCGATACCCCGGCCCCGAAAAAAACCCAGAACGCGGCGCCGTATCGCGCGTTGTAGATCAGCCAGATCGTCAACGGCACCGACAGGAGCCGCGCCAGCGTGATCAGGTTGGGCAGGTTCAGCTCAAGGCGCGCCGATGGCGGCGGGCCGATCGCGCGCGGCGCCGACATTTCCGGGCCTGGGCTGATCTCGGGAACCATCGCGCGACCGCTTGCCGGGTGGGGTTGCGTCACGGCTGCGGCGCCGGCCCGGTGCGGGCGAGGCGCCAGAGCGGGTCGCCGTGCTCCAGATCGAGGCTGATCTGGGCGAGGCTTGCTTTCAGCTGATCGATGTTTCCGCCATAGCCGATCTCGATCTTCGCCTCCTCGCGCGACAGCGAAAGGAGATCGATCCTGCGGATCTCCGGCACACTGGCAAGGCGCTCGCGGGCGCGCACCCAATCGTCGAGCCCGGTGATCGGCAGGATTGCGGTCAGGCTGCCCTCCTGATCGTCGGTCGCCGCCGCCGCGTTCTTCCAGCCGGTGCCGATGTCCGAGACGACCGCCGTCACGGCGCGGCGCAGGAGTGCGCTCTCACTTTCGCCGGGATCGGCGGTCAGCTTCTCGACATGGCTCTCGACCGGCGCGTCGGCCCGATAGCGCCGCACGGTGACGTCCACCCCGGAAGGCTGGTCGGGGGGCCCGCGCGGCGTCGCGAGCATGACGATCGATTCATCGCCGCCATTGCGCCGGGCGAGCGCGGTCAGCGCCGCGGCATCGCCGGCAAGTGCCTTATCGGCATCGACCGCGGCAATATCGCCAGCATCGCCCAGCGGCACGACGACGCGCACGGGGCCCGTCCCGGGCGGCAGCTGTTCCCAGGCCTGGCGCCACGGGTTGGGATCCTCCCATAACCGAGGCTGCCCGGCCGATTGGTATAGCGGGACGACGACCACTGGCTTGGCCGATGCCCCGGAGGCGGCGGCCGGCGCCGCGCTGCCCAAGACGCGGCGGGTTTCCTCCGGCCGAAAATGAAACGTGTAGTCGGCGGCATAGCGCACCGCCGACATGCGCTCGTTCGCCACTTCGAAGCTGAGGACGAGGCCGGTGATCGCCTGGTCATCGAGTTTTGGCAGCTTGACCGGGGTGGTGCCGCCCGCCACGCGCTCGGCGATTGCGGCGAGCGCGCGGCGCTGGCCGTCGAGGCGCGCCATATCGCGGGCGGTGGCGACGGTGTCGGCGGTGGCGTCGACGGCGACGGTCGCGGAAAACGGATCGGCGTCCTCGGCCCGCCCCGGCCCCTTCATCACCCCGAGCGCCAGCACCACGAGAACCGCCCAACCGGCAACCCGCCCACAGCGTCGACTGCCGGCTCCCGCCGGCATCCGCGGCAAGGTCATCCTAAACTCATTGCAAGATGGCCCCGATCCCGTATGTTCGCGGCTCCCCGGACCGCACCTACCCGGTGATAGCGCAGTTTTCGCGGGGACGCCATCGACAGCAGGCCCCAGCGACCGTTGGGCGGCCTTTGCGGCGGCAGACCACGGCCATCGATGCGGAGGCGCCATGGCACCGCCGACGGCACGACCCCGGGCGCGGCTCAAACTCGCCGTTTTGATTTCGGGGCGCGGATCGAACCTGCAGGCGCTGATCCGGGCCGCCGCCGACCCGGCTTATCCGGCGGAAATCGCGCTGGTCATCAGCAACCGGCCCGAGGCTCCCGGTCTCACGCATGCCACCCGCGCCGGGATCCCAAGCCGCACCCTGCCGCAGCCGAGCCGCGCCGCCTTCGCGAGCGACGCTGATAGGGCATTGCGGCAAAGCGGCGCGGAACTCGTCGTCCTGGCGGGCTTCATGCGCATCCTCGACAGCGATTTCGTCGAATCGTGGCGCGACCGGCTGGTCAACATCCACCCTTCGCTCTTGCCGGCCTTTCCCGGGCTCCACCCGCAGCGCCAGGCGCTCGCCGCCGGGGTGCGATTTTCCGGCTGCACCGTGCATTTCGTCCGCGCGGAAGTTGATTTCGGGGCCGATCATCGCCCAGGCCGTGGTGCCGGTGCACCCGGGCGATGACGAGGCGCTGCTGTCCGAGCGCATCCTCGGCGCCGAGCACCGTCTCTACCCGGCGGCGGTGCGTCTCTACGCCGAGGGCCGCCTCAGGATCGAGGGCGACCGGGTGACGATCAGGGGGGCGGTGCCGCCGGAAATCACCCTTTACAACCCGTCCGAGGTGCTTGCCTCGGCGGACGGTTAGGCTATACCTCGCGCGAACGGCTCCTCAACCGGCGAGGCGGAGATGGCGGCAGTAGATCCAGAACTCGAACGGCACCGCAGTACCTGGATCGGGTTCACCTGGTTCATCAAGATCTCGATCGTGGTGATCGTCATCATCCTTGCCGGGATGGCAATCTTCCTGATCTGACCCGCTCGTTGGGCGTCACGGGCAGATCTCGATATCGGCGAAGAAGAAGGCGATCTCCTGCGCGGCGTTCTCCGGCGAATCGGAGCCGTGCACCGAATTGGCCTCGATCGACTCGGCGAAATCCTTGCGGATCGTGCCGGGCGCGGCCTTGGCGGGATCGGTCGCGCCCATCACTTCGCGGTTTTTCGCCACCGCATCTTCGCCTTCGAGCACCTGGACGACGACCGGGCCCGAACTCATGAAGGAAACCAGGCTCCGGTAGAACGGACGCGCGGCGTGCACCGCATAAAACCGCTCGGCCAGCCCCTCGGTCAGCCGCATCCGCTTCTGCGCGACGATCCTGAGGCCGTTTCCCTCGAAGCGCTGGTTGATCGCGCCGGTCAGATTGCGCCGGGTCGCGTCCGGTTTGATGATCGACAGGGTCCGCTCGATCGCCATGATCTCTCTTCCATGGGTGGCGCGAAGGGGCGGGTTATAGCGATCGTCCCGGACAGCCGCAATCCGGGCGCAAAGCGTGCGCAGGGGCGTCGGATTTGGAGGCCCTCCCCCTGGATGGGGGAGGGTATGGGTGGGGGTGATGCCGCAGCTCTTCCCGTTGCCGTGCATGCGGCACGGCCGGTGCACCCCCACTCCGACCCTCCTCCATCGAGGGGGAGGGAGATCAGAGCCGCGATCACCGTGCAGGGGCCCGCTTAGCCCTTCTTTGCCCAGCCCGTTTCGGTCTGCTGCCAATAGGTCAGCGTGTGCCCGGCGGCGGTGGCGCGGCGCCAGCGGTCACGCGCGCCCTCGACCGCGGTGGGATCGTTGCCGTCGAATATATCGGCGACGCGCGTGAACGCGGCAAGATCGTCGGGCTCGACCCCGTCGACGACGACCAGCATCGTTGCGCGGTTGGGGTTCTCGGCGCGCTCGCTGAGCCAGATCGGCTGCTCGGCGGCATTGCCGTCGCGCGCGGTGCCATGCGGCAGAAAGCTCGCCTCGTCATAGGTCCACAACAATGCGCTCAGATGCTCGACGCGCTCGGCGGAGGCGGCGCGGACAACGATGCGGTAGCCGGCGGCCGAGGCTCGCTCCAGGAGGCGCGGCAGGGCGCGTTCGAGCGGCGTTGCCCGGAGGTGATAAAACCCGATCTCGGCCATCGCAGATTTCCCCGCTGCGGGTCAGCCTTTCTCGTAATGCTGGGCGACAAAGCGGTCGAGGAGGCGGACGCCGAACGCGGTGGCGCCCTTCGGCACGGTGGCTGTGTCCTTTTTCGACCAGGCGACGCCGGCGATGTCGAGATGCGCCCACGGCACGTTGTTGACGAAGCGCTTCAGGAACTGCGCGCCGATGATGCTGCCGGCGGCGCGGTCGCCGGCGATGTTCTTGACGTCGGCCGCGTCACTATCGATCGCGCGGTCATAGCTGTCGGCGAGCGGCAGCCGCCACAAATGCTCGCCCACTTCCTTGCCGGCCGCGATCAGCCGGTCGGCCAGCTGGTCATTGTTGGAGAAGAGCCCAGCATTGTCGTGGCCGAGCGCGACGACGACCGCACCCGTCAGCGTCGCCAGGTCGATCATCAATTTGGGCTTGAAACGGTCCTGGCAGTACCACAAGACATCGGCGAGGACGAGCCGGCCTTCGGCATCGGTGTTCAAGACTTCGATCGTCTGACCGGACAGCGAGCGCACGATGTCGCCCGGACGCTGCGCGGTGCCCGAGGGCATGTTTTCGGTGAGGCCGACGATGCCGACGGCGTTGACCCGGGCTTGGCGCGTGGCGAGAAGGCGCATCAGCCCGATCACCACCCCGGCCCCGGCCATGTCCCATTTCATCTCGCCCATGCCGGCGGCGGGCTTGATCGAGATGCCGCCGGTGTCGAAGGTGACCCCCTTACCGATGAAGCCGAGGGGCGGGCTGCCCGGTTTTCCGCCGCGATGCTCGATGACGACGACGCGGGACGGCCGGGCGCTGCCTTGCCCGACCCCGAGCAACGCTCCCATGCCGAGTTCGCGCATGCGCTCTTCGTCGAGGATCTCGACCGAGAGGCCGAATTCGGCGAGACCTGCGGCCTCTTTGGCGAGCGTCTCCGGGTAAAGCGTGTTGGCCGGCTCGGACACCAGATCGCGGGTAAAGAAGACCGCCTGCGCGGTCGCGCCGAGCGCGTGATAGGCCGCTTTGGCAGCGCTCGCCGCCTCGGTTGACACGGTGATGCCGGCGAGCGACGGCTTCTGCTCCGGTTTCTGCGTCGTGCGGTACTTGTCGAAGCGATAGGAGCGCAATTCGGCGCCGAACGCGAGATTGGCGGCGGCATCTTCGGGCTTCAGCGGCGCCCCGTCGCCGAGATCGAGCGCGACGGTGGCTTCGCTCTCTCCGGCGCTGTTGAGATGGGCGACGAGGGTGCCGCCCAAATCCTGCAACACCCCGGGATCGACCGCATCAGGCTTGCCGAGGCCGGCGACGATAATTCGGCTCAACGGCAGCTTCGGCGGGCCGATGATCGCGATCATCTCGTTCTTCTTGCCATGGAAGCGGGGCGAGGAGGCGACTGCGCGGCCGACCGCGCCGCCGGTTTCCTCGTCGAGCCGGCGGGCGGTGGCGGTCAACCCCCGCCCCTCCCACGCGGTGACGACGAGGGCGCCTGAATGCGGCACGGCGAATTCAGCGAAACTGATTTTCATGGCGTAACCCCGGGCAATCGATTTTCCGATCTGCGGGCGCGATAGACGCAGCGCCCCCGTGTGTCAATCCCACCGTGTGTCAATCCCACCGTGTGTCAATCCCGCCGTGTGTCAATCCCGCCGTGTGTCAATCCCGCCGTGCGCGCCGGACCCGACGGTATCTGAAGGCGCGCCGGCCGGAAAGCTGTGGCGACGCGCTACCGGCCTCCTTATGATCTGCGGCCGATGGCCAGCCTCGACCGCTACATCCTGCGGCAATGCCTCAGCATGATGATCTTTGTCACCGCGGCGCTCAGTGCTGCGGTGTGGCTCGCCCAATCGCTGCGCCTGGTTGACCTGATCGTCAATCGCGGATTGTCGATCGAGCTGTTTCTTTATCTGGCGGTGCTGATCCTGCCGCGCTTCATCGACATTGTGCTGCCGATCGGTGCCTTCATCGCGGTGCTGTTTGTATTCAACCGGCTGACCTCGGAGAGCGAACTCGTCGTAATGCGCGCCGCCGGCGTCGGTCCGCTGGCGCTCGCCCGGCCGGTTTTTATTCTCGCCGGGCTCGCCTTCGTGGTCCTGATGAGCCTGTCGGCCTATTTCCTGCCGGCATCTACCCGGGAATTCCGCGATCTGCAATTCGAGATCCGCAATCGCTTCGTTTCGGCCCTCTTGCAGGAAGGGGCGTTCACGACAGTTTCGGACAAGCTGACGATCTATATCGCCGGCCGCAACCAGCGCGGCGAAGTCATCGGCCTCCTGATCAACGACGATCGCGACCCGCAGCAGCCGGTCACGATCCTCGCCGAGCAGGGCGCTTTTGCCAACAGCGCCCAGGGCTCGCGCGTCATCATGGTGAACGGCTCCCGGCAACGCTACGACCGCGCGACTGGAAAGCTGTCGGTGCTGACCTTCGACCGCTACACGCTCGATCTGGACATGCTGCGCGATGCTCCTGTGGTGCGCTTTCGCGACGCCCAGGAGCGCTATCTGAACGAGCTGTTCTGGCCGCCGGCCGATTTGGACGCGTCCAACCGCTACAGCTTTCTCGTCGAGGGACACCAGCGCCTCATCGTGCCGCTCTCGGTCTTCGCCTTTGTAATGATCCCGCTCGCCTGTCTGTTGCCGGGCGAATTGAACCGTCGGGGCCAACTCAGCCGGGTGCTGCTGGCGATTGGGCTTGCCGTTGTCTTCCAGGCGCTTGATCTGGGTGTCAAGACCCTGGCCAGCCGCCATCCCAGTTTGATCGCGCTGCCTTATGTGACCAATCTCTTGCCGTTGCCGCTGGGGTTTGGAATTCTCTTGTTCGGCGGGATCAGAACCGGCTTCGGGCGGGTTGCGCCGGCAATGCGATAACGGGCCCCGATCGGGAGGCGGTTTCTGGTGTACCTGGCAAAGACGCTCTCCGCCTATATCGCCCGCCAGTACTTCGCGTGGTTTTGCGGGGTATTCGGCACGATGGTGTGCGTGACGTTTCTGCTCGATTATATCGAGCTGATCCGGCGCGGCGGCACGCGAACCCAGGTCAGCTGGGGGGCGCTGTTCGAGATGGCGGTGTTGAAACAGCCGCACACCGCGCAGGACGTCATGCCGTTTGCGATCCTGTTCGGCACGATGCTCGCCTTTTGGCGGCTGACCCGCAGCAACGAGCTGGTCGTCGCCCGCGCTGCCGGCGTGTCGGTTTGGGGCTTTCTGACCCCCGCGATCCTGGTTGCGCTATTGATCGGGGTCGTCGCCGTCACGGTGTTCAACCCGATCGCCGCGACGATGGAGGCGAGCTACGAGAAGCTCGACAGTCGCATCCTGCGCCAGGCGAGCGACCCGCTCAGCCTGTCGAATGCCGGCCTCTGGCTGCGCCAGAGCGACGCCGCCGATGGGCAGATCATCGTTCATGGCGACAAGGTGAACTCCTCGGCATTGCTGCTGCAGCATGTGAGTGTGTATTTCACGAACCGGCTGTCCGAATTCACCTCGCGCATCGAAGCGCGATCGGCCAGGCTCGACAACGGATTTTGGGTGATCGAGGACGGTCAGCGGTTCCACCCGGGCGAGCCGCCCGAAGCGTTCGCCGAGTTGCGTCTCCCGACCCGGCTGACCGCGAGCAAGATCGAGGAGAGCCTCGCTTCACCCGACACGATGTCGTTCTGGGAGCTGCCCGGTTACATCACCCTCCTAGAGCAGTCGGGGTTCTCGGCCCAGCGCCACCGCCTGCACTTCAACATTCTCTTGGCGCGCCCCTTTCTGTTCTGTGCGATGGTGCTGGTCGCGGCGACATTCAGCTTGCGCATGCAGCGGCGCGGCGGCGCGGTGGCGCTGATCGTGAGCGGCGTCCTGGCTGGCTTCGTGTTGTACTTTCTGTCGGATATCGTGTTTGCCCTCGGCCTGTCGGCCAAGATCCCGGTCCTCTTGGCCGCCTGGACGCCACCCGGGGTAAGCATGATCTTCGGTACCTCGATGCTGCTTCACCTCGAGGACGGATGACACCAAGGTTTTCCGATTTCGTCCGGCTGCCAAAGGTTCCTTGCACGATTCCTCCGACCAGCGACCCCGCTTAGGCTTGAAGACGGCGCATGACCGGTTTCCCCCGACCTGGACACCGATGGCTGGGCGAGCGCGCGGGCCTCCCCGCGCTCGGCGCATTCCTGCTCCTGTCGCTCGCCGCCCAACCAGCCGCGGCGCAGTTGACCGGCGCCGGCCCGAAGAAAGACGACAAGAACGCGCCCGTCGTCTTCCAGGCCGATGAGGTGCAATACGACGATCAGCTGGCGCTTACCGTCGCCAAAGGCCATGTCGAAATCTCGCAGGGTAGCGAAGTCCTGCTCGCCGACACGGTCAGCTACAACCAGCGCACCGATACGATCACCGCTTCCGGCCATGTGAGTCTCTTGGAGCCGACTGGCGAAGTTGTCTTCGCCGACTTCATGGAACTGCGCGATTCGATGAACGATGTCTTCGCGCAGAATGTGCGCCGGCTGCTCGCCGATCGCTCGCGGCTCGCCGCCAATACCGCGCGGCGCGTCAATGGCAACCGCTTCGAAGTGCGGCGCGGGGTTTATTCGCCCTGCGATCTGTGCAAGAGCGATCCGAGCGCCCCCCCGGCATGGCAGCTCAAAGCGCGCGAGATCAGCGACGACAAGGAGCTGAAGCTGATCGAGTTCCGCGACGCGGTGATCGAGGTCGATGGCTGGCCGATTTTCTATACGCCCTATCTTTCGGAGCCCGATCCATCGGTCAAACGGGCGAGCGGATTTCTGACGCCGACTTTTGGCAATTCCAACACCAACGGCTTCCACATTGCCATTCCGTATTACCAGGTGCTCGGGCCCGACAAGGACCTGACCTTGACGCCTCGCTTTACCACCCGCGCCGGCGAGCTTCTCGCCGGCGAATACCGGCAACGCTTCAGCGACGGAACGCTCGATGCGGCCGCCAGCGTCAACTACAGCAATGTCGGGTCGGGCGCTAACTCGGACACCGGCAGCCAATGGCGCGGCCACGTCAACGCCTCCGGAGTGTGGGACCTCGACGACACCTACCGGACCGGGTTCCAGCTGCAGCGGGTCTCCGACCAGACCTACCTGTTGCGCTTCGGCTTCGGCAACCCGCTTCTGAACGCGATGATCAGCCGCGCCTACCTCGAAGGCTTCGAGCCGCGCGCCTCGACCGATGTCAACGCCTATATGTTCCAGCCGCTGTTGCCGGGGCTGGGCGATTCGACCCAGCCGATCGTGCTGCCGGTGATCAATCGCACCTGGCTGAGCGAACCCGATCAGTTCGGCGGCGTGTGGAAGCTTAACGCCAACCTGCTCGACATCGTCCGCGAGGTCGGGACGCAGACCCGCCGGATCTCGCTCGGCAGCGAATGGGACCGGACCTTCCGCGACGGCATCGGCGGGGAATACAAATTCACCGCGAGCCTACGTGGCGACGGCTATTCGGTCGGCGATTTGAGCGCCTTGTCGAACCCCGATCTGCCCAGCGCATTTTTCCCGGTGATCAGCGGCAAGCAGGTGACCCAGCTCAACGGCGATTTCCTGGCCGCCCGCGCCTTTCCACAGCTGGGACTGACCTGGAATTACCCGCTTGCCCATCGCGGTGAGGAGACTACCGCGATCATTGAGCCGATCGCGGGGATCTATGCCGGCCCCTCCAGCGGCAACGACCGGCGGATCCCCAACGAAGACAGCCTCGGATACGAATTTCGCGATTCCGATTTGTTCCGCCCGGACCGGCTGTCCGGCTATGACCTGCTCGATACCGGGCAGCGCGTCGATTACGGGTTGAAGCTCGGCCTCTACGGCAAGGACGGCGGCAGTTACCGCATGCTGATCGGGCAGAGCTATCGCGCCGAAGACAACCCGTTTTTGCCGCCGGCATCCGGTGCCGCGCAGCGCCTGTCCGATGTGGTCGGACGCATCACGCTGTCGCCGGTTTCCTATCTCGACCTGATCTACCGGTTTCGTTTTGACAAGAGCACGCTGGACAACCGAACGCAGGAGATTGGGCTGGCTGTCGGTCCGCAAAATCTTCGGTTTGCGATGAACTACCTGCTGGAGCCGCCGCAGCCGCCAAACCAGGTCGTCACCAACCAGACGACCGGCCAAAACATCCTGCTCGGCAAGCGCGAGCAGGTTTCGTTGAACGTGACAACCAAATTCACGCGCTATTGGTCGCTGGCCGGCAGCGAGACCGTCAACCTGACGAATTCCAGCAACCTGATCAATGGCGTGCCGACGCCGCAATCGAGTAGCGACAGCCTGTATGCGACGTTGGCCGCGATCTATCAGGACGAGTGCATGGCGTTTATCAGCTCGATCACCCAGTCGGGGATCCGCAATGGCGATGTGACCCCTGGCGTGTCGGTCATGTTCAGCGTCGTCTTTAAAAATCTCGGCGAGATTGGCGGGACGGTGGCGTCGCTGTCCGGCAGTTCCCTGTAAACGCGGGTCGCGGCGCGCGGCGGCTCGCAGCCGGGCGGCGACAGCGCCGCAGCGAGGGTGTAGGCTAGACTCGGCGGTCGCGGCAACGGGGTTGGGCTTCAATGGCGGCGTTTCGTTATTGGTGCGTGGTCGTCTTCGCTCTCGCCCTGAGTTCGGGTGAAGTACACCCGGCCCAGCTGCCCGGACCCCGAGCCGCGGCCCAGCCGCCACCGCCGACGGCACCGGGCCAGCCGGCTCCCGGACATGCGCCGGAGATGCGCATCGCCGCGGTGGTCAACGACGAGGTCATCTCGATCTTCGACCTGGTGTCGCGGATGCGCTTGGTGATGAGTGCGTCGAACATCCCCGACTCTCCGGAGACCCGCCAGCGCATCGGGTCGCAGGTCCTGCGTTCGCTGATCGACGAGAAGCTCGAACTGCAGGAAGCCAAGCGCAAGAACGTCATCGCCACCGATAGCGAGATCAACGACGGGTTGGCGCAGATCGCAAAGCAGAACAACATGGCGGCCGACCAGCTGACCGAGGTTATGAAGGCTCACGGCATCGATCGCGAGACCCTGGTCGCTCAGCTGAAAGCCGGGATCGTTTGGGCCAAACTGGTGCGCAAGCAGGCCGCGCAGACCATCGACATCTCGGATGACGAGATCGACGAGGCCTTCAAGCGTCTCAAGGAGCATGCCGGCGAGCCGCAAAGCCGGGTCGCTGAAATCTTCCTCGCGGTCGACAACCCGGCGCAGGACGACGAGGTGCGGGCTCTCGCCGAACGCCTGACGCAACAGATGCGCCAGGGCGCCCGGTTCTCCGCGGTCGCCCGGCAATTCTCCCAGTCGGCGACCGCAGCGGTCGGCGGCGATATCGGCTGGGTGCGCCCCGACCAGCTCCCCCAGGAACTGGACAAGGCGGTGTCGCAATTGAAACCCGGCGAGCTGTCGGCGCCGATACGCGTCGCCGGCGGCTATTATCTGCTGCTCGTCGTCGACCGTCGCACCGGTACCGCCGGGAGTGAGCAGGACACCATTTACGATATCGTCCAAGTGGTGTTTCCGTTGCCGGCCCAGGCCAACGATGCCAGTCGACGGGCGGCAATGAGCGAAGCGGCAAGCGTCCGCGGGGCCGCAAAGGATTGCCCGAGCCTCTTGAAAATCGGCAAGGAGAAGGCGCCGCAATTGTCCAGCGAAGGCAAGCTGCGGGCCGCCGCGATCTCGCCGGCGATGCGCACTGTGGTGAGCCGGCTGCCGATCGGCCAAGCCTCGGACCCGATCATCCAAAAGAACGGCATCGGCGTCATCATGGTTTGCGCGAAATCGGACGAAAGCGGCGCGGTGACCCGCGACGAAGTGTTCCAATCGCTGCTCAGCCAGCGCCTCGATACCGTGGCGCGGAGCTATCTGCGCGACTTGCGGCGCGACGCCTATGTCGATGTGAGGGTGTGAGGAGATGGCGCTTCCGCTCGCCCTGACGATGGGCGAGCCGGCCGGGATCGGCGGCGAGATTGCGCTCCAGGCGTGGCTGCGGCGCGGCGCCGGCGTGCCGCCGTTTTATCTGATCGACGACCCCGGGCGTCTCGCCGCGCTTGCTGGGCGCCTCGGCTGGAGCGTGCCGATCCGCCCGCTCGCCGGCCCCCGCGTTGCCGCCCGCGATGCATTGGAGATATTCGCCGAGGCGCTGCCGGTGCTGCCGGTCGGCGCGGCGCCGCGCGCTCTGCCGGGACGCCCGGATCCGCTTGATGCGGCGCTGGTCACCGGTGCGATCGAGACCGCGGTTGCCGCGGTTCGCGCCGGAGAGGCCGCCGCGATCGTCACCAACCCGATCAACAAGGAGGCGCTCTATCGCGCCGGCTTCCGCCATCCCGGGCACACCGAATACCTCGCCGAGCTGGCCGGCGCGAGTGCGAGCGCGGTGATGATGCTGGCCGGCGCCGAATTGCGCGTCGTCCCGGTGACGATCCATCTCGCGCTGCGCCGGGCGATCGACGAATTGACCGGCGCCGCGATCGTCCATGCCGGGCGGGTCACCCATCAGCCACGACAGCGACGAAGCTGATTGAAGTGGCTTGATGAAACTTCTACGACCAAGAGTTCAGTCGGCATTTACGCTGGTTGAACTGTTGGTCGTTATCGCCATCATCGCGATTCTGGTAGCGCTTTTGTTGATGGCTGCGACTCGTGCTATTGGAATTGCGCGACGAACGCAATGTGCGAGCAACCTGCGAGAACTTGGACAAGCGATGCATATGTTCGTTGCGAACAAACATGCTTATCCATTGCTTGCGATAGATTATCCCGACCATTACACCGGCTGGGAAAATACACTGGCAAAAGCTGAATTGGATAGCCCGGCCCACAATATACCGTATCACTATCCTCCACCGGGTATCTGGCATTGTCCTGCGGCCTATCTTCCACAAGGTATTGATGCGTATGCAGACTACGGATACAACTGTTATGGCTTGAGCGCATATACAGATACAAATTCACTTGGATTGGGTGGACACCATATTTGGGTGGATTTCACGCACCAGGCAGCACCGCCGATAAATGAATCGGAGGTTGTCAGTCCAAGTGGAATGATGGAGATTGGAGACGGATTTACGGGTGGCAACGGCGTTATTCTGGATGGAGGGTCGAAACTATGGCGAACCTACGGTGTGCAAGAACAGTTAGGCAGCACCAAAAGAAGTTATGCGCGTCATCAAGGCAAAGCCAACGTGGTATTTTGCGACGGCCACGTTGAATCGCCGACGTTGCAATTTCTTTTTGCCGACACCAGCGACGCCGCCTTGAGCCGCTGGAACCGCGACCACCAGCCCCACCGCGAAAGGCTGGCCCCGTAGCGTCAGGCATCTTGCCTGACGTGGAGGGCGGCATCCTGCCGCCCGGAACCGTGACCGCAATTTCAGAGGCGTTCAAAGTTTCAACTGCGCCGGGCAAATCGTGAGCGTTCTTCCGCCGGGCTGGAAGCCACGGCTCTACGGCGGGCAGGATGCCCGCCGCCACATCTGCGCCAACTTTGCGACGGCCACGTTGAATCGCCGACGCCGCAATTTCTTTTCGCCGGCACCAGCGACGCCACCTTTGGTCCGCTGGAACCGCAACCATCAGCCCCACCGCGGACGGCTGGCTCCGTAGCGCAGGTTTGGAACCTGCCGTATCGCCGATTTGCAATCGGCAGCGCGCCAATCGGCCAGCGGTTGTTGAACTGTTCACGCCTCGCGGATTGCAAATCCGCGATACAGCCGACTGCAAGTCGGCGCTACGAGGGGAAGTGCGCGGATGAGTATCAATCACGGCTGGCTTGGTTTCAGATTGATTTGTGGCGCGTTTTGCCTCATTTTCTGCGGTCGAATGACGACATTTCAAACCGCTCCTGCGGCTGCGCCCGATACCCGGCGTTTTCTCCCCTTGCTGGTGTTGCTCTTCATCGGCAGCGGTTGCGCCGCGCTGATTTACGAGATTGTCTGGCTGCAATGGCTGCAATTGCTCATCGGTTCCACGGCCGTTTCGCTGGCCGTGTTGCTCGGCACGTTCATGGGCGGGATGTGCCTGGGCAGCCTGCTGTTGCCGCGTCTGGTTTCCAGCCGCCATCATCCGCTGCGGGTTTATGCCATGCTGGAGATCGGCGTGGCCGTGATCGGACTGCTCCTGCTTGCGGGCATGCCGCTGGTCGAGCGGTTCTACACGACGTTCGGCCACGGGTTCCACGGAATTTTGCTGCGCGGGGTGGTGAGCGGGATTTGCCTGCTGCCGCCCACGTTGCTGATGGGCGCGACGCTGCCCGCGATTGCGCGCTGGGTGGAGGTCACGCCGCAGGGGGTCTCGTGGCTGGGCTTTTTTTACGGCGGCAACATCGCCGGCGCGGTGTGCGGCTGTTTGCTCGCCGGGTTTTATTTGTTGCGGGTGCATGACATGGCGGTGGCGACGTTTGCGGCGGCGGGATTCAACGTGACCGTGGCTTTTTTTGCCCTGGTTCTGGCCAGCAAGACAACCCATGAACCCGCGCACGACGAATTCGATCGGAAGCCGGCGCAACGCGCCGCCTTCGCGCCGGACAATCGGGCGGTGTATGTGGCCATCGCATTGTCGGGTCTGTGCGCGCTGGGGGCGGAAGTCGTCTGGACGCGGCTGGCGTCGCTGATGCTGGGCGGAACGGTTTATACTTTTTCCATCATCCTCGCCGTTTTCCTGATTGGCCTCGGCCTCGGCAGCGCGGCGGGATCGGCGCTGGCGCGCGGAATGAAATCGCCGCGGGCGGCGCTGGGGATTTGCCAGATGCTGATCGCCGGCGGCGTGGCCTGGACGGTGTTCATGCTGACGAAGTCGGTTCCTTACTGGCCGGTGGATCCGTCGCTGGCGCGAAGCCCGTGGTTCACGCTGCAACTGGACATGGCGCGTTGCCTGTGGGCATTGCTGCCGGCACCGTGCCTGTGGGGGGCAAGTTTTCCGCTGGCGCTTGCGGCGGTGGCGGCTCGCGGCCAGGATCCGGGCCGGCTGGTCGGCGGTGTTTATGCCGCCAACACGGTCGGCGCCATCATCGGCGCACTGTCGTTTTCGCTGGTGCTGATTCCGTGGATCGGCACGCAGAACTCGCAACGGTTGATCATCACGCTGGCCGTGATCTCCGGCCTCGTCGTGCTGATACCGGTGCTTTGGTCTTCGCCGGGCAATGTGTCGCCGGCACGGAGAATCCGCGTTTTGTGGCCGCGATTGGCCGCGCTCGGCGCCGCCACCCTTGCCGCCGGCTGGCTCGTTGCCACCGTGTCGGCGATGCCGTGGGGCGTCGTGGCGTTTGGCCGTTATTTCGCGACTTGGGTTAATCAACTGGCGCCTGGCATCGTGGACGCTTCCAGCGTTCCCACCGAGCCTGGTTCCCCGGACCGCTACTGTCTGTATGTCGGTGAAGGCATGAACGTCTCGGTCGCCGTCACCCAGGCTCGCAACGGCTATCGCTATTTCCACGGCGCCGGCAAGGTGCAGGCCTCCAGCGATCCGCTGGACATGCGGCTTCAACGGATGCTCGGACACATTTCGGCCCTGGCCAATCCGGAGCCGAAAACGGTGCTGGTGGTGGCGTGCGGCGCGGGCGTGACCGCCGGAACATTTCTGACCTATCCCAGCGTCAAACGCATCGTCATCTGCGACATCGAACCGCTGGTGCCGACGACGGTGACGCCGATGTTCAACGACCAGAATTATGGCATCGTGGACGGCATCCGGCGGCAAAATCCCATCATGGTCAACGGCAAGCAGGTCGAGGTCATCTACGACGACGGACGGCATTTCATCCGGACGACGAAGGAGAAATTCGACATCATCACGTCCGACCCAATTGATCCGTGGGTGAAAGGCTGCGCCGCGCTCAACACCGTTGAGTATTACGAGATGTGCAAGCGGCACCTGAATCCCGGCGGCGTGATGAGCCTGTGGATTCCATTTTACGAATGCAACCAGGACTCGATCAAGAGCGTGATCGCCACCTTTTTCAACGTTTATACCAACGGTAGTTTGTGGAGCAACGACAGCAATGGCGAAGGTTACGACGCCATCCTGTTCGGTCGCGTCGAACCGACCCATTTCAATGTGGACGAACTCCAGGCGCGGCTCGAACGAGACGACTACAAACCCGTGAAGGAATCGCTGGCGGAGGTGAACTTCCATTCCGCGACGGATTTGCTCGCCACCTATTCGGGTCGGGCCACCGACTTGCAGGCGTGGATGCAAGGCGCGCAAATCAATAGGGACCGGAATCTGCGTCTTCAGTATCTGGCCGGCTTCTGGTTGAATTCGTTCATGGGCAAGCAAATCCTGGACGGCATCCAGAAGGATTTCGTATTCCCCAACGACATGTTTCTGGGATCGGAAGAACAACTGCGGGAACTCAAAGACAAGCTGATCAACGGGGGGCGGGCGAAAGAATTGTGAGATGTTTCCACGGGATGGCCGGACCTGCTCGGCTGAAAGCGCCGCGCAAACTTGGCTTGATTTCCGGCGCGTTCTGAAGTTTCATTTCCGCTTATTGAACAATTAAATTGACATCATGGCCTACAAAGACGTCACCCCGCCCGCCGGCGGAAAAATTTCCATCGCGAACGGCAAACTCAACGTTCCGGACAATCCCATCCTGCCGTTCATCCGCGGCGACGGCACCGGCCCGGACATCTGGGCGCGCCAGCGTGCGCGTCTTCGACGCGGCGGTGCAAAAGGCCTACGGCGGCAAACGGAAGATCGCCTGGTTCGAGGTTTTCGCCGGCGAGGAATCGTTCAAGACAAGTTCAACAACTGGCTGCCGGACGACACCGTCGAGGCGTTCAAGGAATATCTCGTCGGCATCAAGGGCCCGCTGACCACGCCGGTCGGCGGCGGCATCCGCTCGCTCAACGTCGCGCTGCGCCAGATGCTCGACCTCTACGTCTGCCTGCGCCCGGTGCAATAGTTCACCGGCGTGCCCTCGCCCGTGAAGCATCCGGAGAAGGTGGACATGGTCATCTTCCGCGAAAACACCGAGGACATTTACGCGGGCATCGAATTCGCGGCCGGCACGCCGAAGCCGCATGAAGATCCTGGACTTCCTCGCAAGGCGAATTTCCCGAAGGACTTCAAGAAAATCCGCTTTGGCACCAAGGCCGCGGAATTTTGGAAGGCCGTCGGCGCGGAATTTTCCGCGATGTCGGTCGGCATCGGCATCAAGCCGGTCAGCTACAGCGGCACGCGTGCGGCTGGTTCACAGCGGCGATCGCATACGCCATCAAGCACAAGCGCAAGAGCGTCACGATTGTCCACAAGGGCAACATCATGAAGTTCACCGAGGGCGCGCTTCCGCGACTGGGGCTACGAACTGGCGAAGAACGAATTCGGCGCGGTCGAAATCGACGGCGGCCCGTGGTGCAAGATTCCCGAAGGCAAACCCGGCGCCGGCCTCGTCATCAAGGACGCCATCGCCGACATCACGCTCCAGCAGGTGCTCACGCGCCCGACGGATTTCGACGTCATCGCCACGCTGAACCTGAACGGCGATTATTTGAGCGACGCGCTGGCCGCGCAGGTCGGCGGCATCGGCATCGCGCCCGGCGGCAACATCAATTACATCACCGGCCACGCCATTTTCGAGGCCACGCACGGCACCGCGCCCAAATACGCCAACAAGGACGTGGTCAACCCCGGCTCGCGTCGTGCTGTGCGGCGAAATGATGTTCCGCTACCTGGGCTGGACGGAAGCGGCGGACTTGATTCTGAAGGGCCTGAACGGCGCGATCGGCAGCAAGCGCGTCACCTACGATTTCGCGCGCCTGATGGAAGGCGCGACGGAAATCAAGTGCTGCGAATTCGGCGACAACATCATCACGCACATGTAGGCCGCTCAGGCACGGACTTCGGCGACAACATCATCGCCCACATGTAGGCAAGCCCGCGGAAAAAACGGCAAGATTGCCCGCCCGATCGTTTCGGCGCCGCGCCCCCATCCAGCGACGCGGCGTCGCAACCATCCGCTTGGGCAACCGCTTCATTCCGCTTCGGGCAAAATGCCCGGCGCAAAATAAGCAGACAAATAATTTGCATTCTAGCGCTGGCGGTGGAAGGTTCCATTGTGAATCCCGTCCGTCAAATTGTGGACGACACAAAAGACAAAGACACACGGTGGGAAGATGAACTGACCGTGGTCAAGCTAGGAATCGCGATGGAAAAACCGGAAGAGGTCATGGAAAAGATTCAACAACAGGCCACGTGCCTCGGTCCGGTCATGGAAGAGATCTTACGCGCGACACAGGGGCGCGGACAGAGCCATTGGGGATTGAACGAATAAGAGCGGCGCGGAATGGATTTTGTGCCAGTGATGGCCCAACCCGCCAAACCAAAAATGCGGGAGGCAGTTGGGCAAGGAGGAATGCACCTTGAAGGAGGGACGGCATCTCACGCAGGCGGAATGTTTCCAAGTTGTTGAACATGCGTGGCTGCCGATGACTGCAATTTGTTGACGACTTCATCGCCCGGATGCCGTGCCCAGAGTGCGCCTCGATGGCTTGGGCCGCTGGCTCAAGGTGTCAACAATTCAAGTCCAGCGTTTCGGCGGCAGCGCCGTTATTGTGTCGAAACGCGGATGAAACCTTGTTTGGACGAACCAAAAATGGAGAGCGGAATTGTAATGTTCGTCATGGCGCCGTTGCCGGCGACAGTTGAGTTCGTCTGCCAGTTGCCGACGACGAGATTCGTCCGATACAGGATGTCATGGCTAAAGCCGGACTCGGAGAGAAATTGGAAATGGAAATTTGTGCCGTCATCCTGCGGATTGAGCAGTGTGACGGGTGAGGCGGTTGTCGCGCCGTCGGTGATTTTCGCGAGCACGCCCGCCGGATACGGAATGGCGGTTGTGCCGCTGCCTTCGCCGCCTGAAATCCAGAGAAAGTCACAAGACACATTGTTGGTTCCAAATTGGGTGGGCACTATTGGGAAGCCGGACTGGCACCAACCACTCGCCCACACGCCATCCGCAGCCAAAGCGATGCCGTGGAGGTTGACTGTGGCTGAGGAAACCGCTTCACGCGCCCAAAGTGGATTACCATTAAGATCGAATTTTGCCACAAATGCCTGACTGAAAAACTCGCCATTATATGGCCGCGTCTCGATGGGCGCAGCGATCAGGTCGTTGCCAAAAAACGAATAGGTGTCAAAATCGCCGCTGACATAAACGTCACCCTTGGCATCCGCCACAACCGCAAAGGGCCGTGTGGTCACGCTGCCAAAAGTGGTGGCCGACAGCGCGTTGCCATTGGTGTCGTAGCGCGCGAAGTATTGGCCGCACGAATTGCCCAAATTGACAGTGATGGCGCCAAAAGTCGCGTTGGAAGCGTAAGCTGTCCCGATAAGAAAGACGTTGGTGCCCGAAACGGCGATGCGCGGCACATCGTCAATAATTCCTGTGGCGTAGGGATTCCCATTGCCACTTCCGTATTGCGTGCCAACGCCGCGCAACCAAATGGCCTGGCCGTTGGTGTCGTTCAAGCAGGCGACAGCCCAAGTGCGGTCGGTGATGTTGGAAATCCCGCCAATGACGACATTGGTTGTTCCACTGTTGGCAGAGGAATTTACGCTGACGTAAAGGCGGCCAGCGCTGTAGGTCAGAGATTGCTGCAGAATGCCATTGCCCGGCAATATTTGCGACCAACGAACTGTGCCGTTTGGATCTAGCTGAATAAGCACGCCTTGCTGGGCGGTGATGACATAATTGCTGCTGCCGATGCTGACTGGTCCGGTTCCCAAAAGTCCGCTCATGGTCACGTTGCCGTTCGGGTCGGAAGCAAGCGAGTTTATCAAGGTAAAATCAGTGTTGGTGCCACCAAAGGTCTTCACCCAAAGATTGCTGCCGTTGGCGTCGAAGCGGGCGACAAAGATGTCGCCGTTGCCCGCGTCGGCGAGTTTGTTGGTGCCGAGCCAGTTGTTGCCGGAATTATCGCCAGCCAAATAGACGCCGCCACCGGGAGCCAGCGCCACAGAAAAGGCGGAAGCATTGCCGCCGCCGTTGTTCGTAATGCCAACCGCCCAGAGTGGAGCGCCGGTTGGAGATCGTTTGACAATGGCTGTCGCGTTGTTTGTGCCGGAATTCAAATAGTTTGTCCCAATCGTGGTGTTTCCGGTGAATCCGGCGGCGGTATAAACATTGCCGTTGGTGTCCGTGACACAGCCAAAGTAATAATCTTCGGTGATCTGGTAGGGGTTAACGGGTTGGAATGGCGACTTGAGGGCGAGCGACCAGTCGGGTGGCAACGGCGCGCTGACGAAGCTGACCACAGCGGTCGTGGTGTTGGCGGATCCCACATCGGTGCTGGCGATGGCATAATAACTGCTTACAACGCCGACCGTGCCGGAATTGGTCGGAGTGAAATAGGAACTGGTCGCGCCGGGAATCGCGCCGACGCCGACTTTATACCATTGCCACGTCGCAGTGGGATTGCTCGTGGCGCCGGCATTGAGCCAGACGGGATAACCGGGATAATTGGTCTGGTCGAATGGATTGAGGATAATGACCGGCGCGGTGTCGGCAAGGAAACTAACCTCGTCCAGGAATCCGGCTTCGGTGGGATCATCGTCGCCGTTAGCAAAAGCCGTCCAATTCAACGTGTGTTGGCCCGCCGGAATCTGGAATGGCCCGTCCTGATACCACGAAGTCTGGCCGTAGAGATCGTCCTCTATCCCGTTGTTATTGACTGGATCATCCATGTAGAATTCGTAATCGAAGTTGTTTGGGATCGGATGCCTGGCCGACCAGTTAAAGCGTCAGCATGCCTGGGCCGGTGACGGTGGTGGAAAGGGTGCTGGACTCACTGTTGCTCATGCTGCCGCTTTGCGCCGCGGCTGGCGAGCCATTGTAGGTGTTGGTGGTTTCGACGAACCAACTAGTGTCGCCGCCGTTGGCCCAACTCAAATTGGTGGTGCCCAGCGCGGCGTTCAATTCCGGGCTGTTAGCGGCGATGTCCGCCACATTTGTTCCCGGATTGTTGTATAAGATAAGCCACTTCACTCGCGGAGAGCACCCCGGAATAAATTTGCACATCGTCCACCAGGCCGTGGTAGGCGGAGAAGGATACACACCGCCAATTGAAACATACTCGGCCCCGGTCAGGGATTCGGTGCTGGCAAAATCGGAACTGTCGAGCACGCCGTTGATGTAAAGCTTCTTCTCGCCGGTGGTTCGATCGCGGGTGGCGACGATATGAACATACTTGCCCGTCGTAACACTTTGCAGGGAATGCAGCGTATCATCATTCCCATTCGGGTCGGTGGTGCGAAAGGCGGCTTTGGTGCCGGTGAGCGCCACCGGTGTTGCACCCAGGTTATTGTTGTCGGCGTAGATGACGGATTGGCCGTTGCCGTCGCTTAAATTGTCTCCATCGTTGCCGATCACGTTGGTCGTGTTGATCCAGGCCGAAACAGTAAAGCTGCCGGCGAGCGTGTTCGTCCAACTTGTGAAGGATTGGCCGCAGGGAGTCATGCTGCTGTCGCCGAAAAACTGCACCGCGCCGCCACCGGCAACCGCGTTCGTGACGAACACATGCGGGAGATTGGTCACCCAGCCGCTGCCGCAGTTGATATCATTGCCCTGACTTGACGAATCCAGGCCCAGATTCCCGCTGTCGTCGAAGGCGTAGTGGGCAATCAAAGTATGGCCGCCAGCCAGGGTGGGCGGATTCGTGACTGTAACGAACCCCGACTGGGCGAAATCCACCAGTTTCGCCCCGCCGACCCAGTTAGTGAATGGCTGGGACAGATTGTTCACCGGCGTCGAGATGATCACCCAGGCGCCGCGTTCGTCCTATAGGTGATCTCAAACTCATTCGTGCCGAGCGGCAAGGGTGCCGCGCTCCAACTGGTGGTGGCCGGTGATGGCGAGTCGGACATATAAAAAGAATAATCCAGACTGTGATCGTCCAGATCCAGTTCATTCCAGTTTGCGGCGCCCGTCCAGGCAAACGCCGAATTCGTGGACACGCTGGTGCTGCCGTCGGCGGGTGCGGTGATTTGGATGACAGGAAAACTGTTGGTGTCAGAGTCCGCTGGCCGAAACCGTGAACGTGTATTGTTGCTGCGATACATCTCCCTTGTTGACCGTGAGCATCCAAACTCCGCTGGTTGCCGCGTTCAATGCCGACCCAATATCGCCGTAATAACTATCGCCGTAGCCGGATTCTGTGCCTGAATAAGCCACAGTGGGCGAAGGAGAATCCACCTCGTCATAGGTGACCGGCGAAACGTCGGAGAAACCAAGGACATGGACGGTATAATATGTCTGACCTCGGAAATTTGGGTCTATCGTCGAGTATTGCACACGGGCAAACTCAAGGTTCAAGGTGATGGTGCGGGCTTGTGCGGCGGGTGTGGCAAAAATACCGAGCGTGAAAGCTAGAAGTCCAGGCAGCAACAGGCGACAAGCACGGGGGGACGGTGAAGTTTTCATGATGGGTATCGGTTTTTAATGACCATACAATCGTGGCATCCAAAAAACACCGGGTTGTGACACATTCATGAGAATGTCATGGACTGTAATTGTTTACATGTTTTGTGGCTCCGCTTCCTTGGCAAAAGATGAGCAAATCTGCTTGAAATTGCAAGAAAAATATCGCCTGCCTCATGTTTTCAGCCAGGGGGCTTTAGCTCATATTTCGTAGCAAGTCTCACTTCAAAGTCCGGATTTTGAACAGCTTCGCCCCGCCAATCCATCCGCCGCACCAGCCATGAGTTTGATGACAAACGTTGGCCGAAATGATAGGCTGCCCGCACTGATTTGAAACCATCAGCTCGACGGGCGGGCCAAAGCGGTTCGCCCGTCTTGCCTTCAGGCAGGGCGCGTCACTCCGTGCGCGCCGGCCAAGACAACGAAGCTGCGGCGGGCAGGGGACTGCCCGCCCTACCAATTGATTTTGAATGAACTGGATTGAATGCCAGCCTCGTGTCGGCGTTGTTCCTTGGCGTGTATGACCTTTGCATCAAACACGCCATCCGGGACAACGCCGTGCTGCCGGTTTTGTTCTTCAGCACGCTGACGGGCGCGGCGGTGTGGCTGGTGCTGTTGCTCGCGCAGACGGCGCAGTCCGGGATTGCTGCCGGCATCGCTCGTCACCGACCCGCTCACGCCGGTGCAACATCTGCAACTGCTGCTGAAGTCCGCCATCGTCGCGGCGTCGTGGATTTTCACCTACTTCGGCCTGAAACACCTGCCGCTCTCGCTCGCTTCGCCCATCCGCGCAACGTCGCCGTTGTGGACGCTGGTTGGCGCGCTGCTGATTCTGGGCGAGCGCCCGGACGGCCTGCAATTGCTCGGCGTCATCACGACGCTGGTGTCGTTTTTCGGGCTTTCCGTTGCCGGGCGGCTGGAGGGCGTGCATTTTCATCGGGACAAATGGGTGTGGTTTTTGATGGCCGGCACGATGCTCGGCGGAGTGAGTTCGCTTTACGACAAATACCTGCTGGCCCGCGCGCATTTCTCCGTGCCGACGGTGCAATGCTGGTTTTCGATTTACCTCGTGGTGCTGTTCACGCCGTTCGCCATCGGCTGGCAGCGGCGCTGGTGGGAGCGCAACGAGTTCCACTGGCGCTGGACCATCCCGGCCATCGCGCTCTCGCTGCTGGTGGCGGACTACATTTATTTCTGGGCGCTGCGGCAGCCGGGCTCGCTGGTGTCCGTCGTCATGAGCTTGCGGCGCGGCAACACGCTGGTGGCGTTCGCGGGCGGACTGCTGCTGTTCGGCGAGCGGAGCAACTGGCAGAAAATCCTCGCCGTCCTCGGCATCCTCGCCGGCATCGCGATTACGGTGATGGGGTAGAGATTTTCGGCTGGGGCGGGACGTTGGACGGATTGAATGGCAAGTCGTCAGAGGCCTTGAAGAATGTCATGACCAGTGAGCGAATGTGTAATGACGTTGACGCCGCATCTGATGCGCATTAACTTTGTGGAATATGAAAGTCTTCTTGAGCTATGCCGAATCCGATCGCGACGTGGCGAGGGAGATCGCGTCGCGCCTTGAAGAAGCCGGCCACGACGTTTGGTCGGCCGATGATGCGCTTTTCCCCGGTGAGAATGCCGCGCTCGAAGTTGGCAAGGCGTTGGACAAATCCGAAGCGATGGTGGTGTTGATTTCGCCGCAGGCGATGAAATCCAGTTGGGTTCGCCGGGAAATTGAATTCGCGCTCGGCGCTTCGCAGTACCGGGGCCGCCTGATTCCCGTGATGGTCAAACCGACGGCGGACATTCCGTGGATATTGAAGAAACTCCCCATCGTGCGGCTCGGCAAACACATTGCCGAAACCAGCCGCGAAATTGCCGATTACGTTAAACATGGATTTGAACTCGCCCCGGCTTGAGTGTGAAACACAAGCGACGAATTCTTCCGAAGGAGATTTTTCTTTCCCACGCCAGCGGGGACCGCAAGTTCGGCGACAAACTGGCTAAGTTTCTTCGCCAAAACGGCATTGCGGTCTGGTATAGCCGGACGCATTTGCGGGGCGCTCAACAATGGCAGCGGGAAATCGGCGCGGCCTTGCGGCGCTGCGACTGGTTTGTCGTGATCTTGTCGCCGAAATCGGTGAAATCCATGTGGGTGAACCGTGAACTTTCCTACGCGCTCATCCAGAAACGTTTTCAGGACCGTATCGTCCCGGTTCTTTATCACCAGTGTGATTACGAAAAATTGCACTGGACGCTGGCCAGTTTTCAAATTGTGAATTTGACGGGTGTTTTCGCCGAAGGTTGTTGCGACCTGTTGAAAATTTGGGGCGTGTCCTGCAAGTCGTAAGTTTTGCCTTCCAAAACACGGCGGTCACGATTTTGGGCGGGTTGCTGCTGTTCGGCGAGCGGAGCAACTGGCAGAAAATCCTCGCCGTCCTCGGCATCCTGCTGGGCATCGCGCTCACCGTGATGGGCTAGAAATTTTCGGCTGCGGCGGAGCGTAGCTTTTCGTCTTCGCTTGAATCTGACGCATTTCGTCGTCTGAATGCACGCGGTTTCCCGCCGGGTCAACTATCGTCGCTGTGATGAATGTTCGAATTTCCGTTTCGTCAGAGCGCTGACTGTGGAACAGGTTGGCGACGGAAATGTCACCGATTACGGGCAATTTGGCATCAAGGATGAAATTTTGCAGGTTTATGAAGCCGAGCGCAACAGTCTGACCGTCCCACAAATTTACAATCGCGTCGGTATTCTGAATACGGAAATGCGGGAGAGTGGTTTTTATTGGTGCCAATTTGTCCGGAGTGCTTGGCGCTTCGACGTAGCCCGGAGCTGTTTTTGGCACTTCCTCATAACCCAAAAAAGTCAGCACTTGTGTGGTGACTTTCAAATTAACCGTGTAGCCATCCGACAAAACGGAAGGAACGACATCCACGACCGGCCCGACTTCCGTTTTCTCGACGTGCGGAACAGTGGATGTTGAACTGCTTGAAGTCGTTGGAATTGTCCAGTTGGTCACAACCGCAACAGGCTCCGTCACCCGCATCTGCGTTTGTCTGCCGCTGGTCGTGACGCATTCTGGTTCGGCGAGCGTCTCGATGCCTGTCTGATGTTCCAGTGCCTGAAGCACCGTGCGGAATTGGGAATCACTTAAAATTCCGGTCATCGGTCCCGCAACAGCGTTTGAAAACAACTGTGGCATCGCGACGAACTTTTTCTTCGACACTTCAATGAATCTCGCCTTGATGTGAATCTGCGCCTGACTATTGGTCTCACCGGCAATTACGGTTTGATTTGCGGGTAAGGCGATCATGCCGAAAACGACGGCACACAATGCAATGATTGAATTCATTCGTATGGTCATGTTCAAGAACGTGCTTAAGGCCGATATCGGTGACAAGTCAAATTGCTATGCATCGCGCTTACCGTGATGGGCTAGAAATTTTCGGCTGCCGCGGAACGGTGTTCGGATTGAACGGCAATCCATCCTCCGAATGCACGCGGTTTCCGGCCGGATCCACAATCGTTGCCGTTACAAAAACCATCAGTTTTTTCTTCACCGAATTCTCCGTCTGGCTTTGAAACATCCAACCAATCAGTGGCAAATCGGCTATTAACGGCACTTTGTGCTTGATGATTTGAGTGGCCGAAGTAACCGGTCCGCCCAAAACCAGCGTCTGGTTATCCCACAGGTTGACAACGGTGGATATTTTTTGAGTGCGGAATTTGGGGAGCGGCACCGGCACTGTTTGTTTTTTTCCGTCAATGTAAACGGTGACGGAATTGGTTGGTTTGTCGTATCCCAGAAATTCAGTCACGGAAGCCGTTGTCGTCAGATTGAGGGTGTATCCGTCAGCAAGAACGTAAGGGACTACATCAAAAACCGGCCCGCACTCGACCTGTTCTGTCAGAAACAATTCATTGCTTGAAACGCCCGGTGGTTTAAGCGCCAGCGGGTTGATGCCGTTGAGAAACGTTCGGACTTCCGTCGCGTGCATCTGGGTTTGTTCGCCCGCTGGTGGTAACGCATTCCGGCTCGGCCAGAATCGTTGTTCTGGGTCTTGATTCGAGCGCATGGAGCGTCACCCGGAAGTTTGGATCGGTCAGGATGCCAGTGACGGTGGCGGGCGCCGGAACCGTGTTGCGCTGGCCGCTGGTGAGTTGCTGGTCAGTGGCCGAGGCAGGTATCACGCTCGTCGTGGTGTTGCCGGGAAGACTGCCGAGCGGATTGGCTGCCGAAACTGGCACAGCGAGCGTAGGTGCGCTGCGGCCATTGGCGATGACCGGGCCGTTGGTGAAACTGCCCAAATACCAGTCAAAACCGCGCGCCGGGTTGATGTCCTGTTCCACTTCAATGAACCGCGCCTTGATGTGAATCTGCGGAGTGACTTGATTCAAGACCTGAATGACGTGTTCAATCGCGTCCAGTTCCGATGCCGTGGTCTTTACGAACAGCTAACCTAAACGGTCGTTGAAGGTGATGCTTCTGCCGGGCGCGGTTAAATCCACGCCCAATTTGCTGAACACGCTTTCAGCCATCGCCGTAACATTGTCGGCTTGCACACCGGGAATCTTTCGCAAAGCGGTGACGAATGTGTTTGTATCCACCCTGAACACCCGCATTTCGAGCATCGGCGGTTCCAACCCGGTCGGTTTGGGCGAAATGACTACCGCGTAATCTTCAACGGTGTATCGAATGGGGCGATCCGCTACCAGCATCACCGCGTCCAGCACTTCGTGCAGCGAGACGTCATTCACCACCAGCTTGACGTTGATGGTGTTGAGGTCCACGGTTTCGGGGGCGGCGTTAGTGGCGGTCGTGCCGGCTGCCACATTCGGATTGAACAAGAATTGAATGCCTTTCTTGTCCGGGTCTCGCAGTCTGGATTGTTCGGCCAGATAACGGATGACTTCACTCAAGGGCCGACCGTCCGACCACGAAACAGATTCAAGGCGAAGGCTGTTGAGTTTGCGGTAAATCATTTCCCGTCCGGGGCTGGTGTGGACGTTGTTATTGGTGACGGAAGGGTTCGGCACCGGCAATCCGATGTCAGCATTCGGCGAAAACCCATTCAGCTTTTGCACCGCTCGCTCCACCAAGGCCAACTGTTTATCAGAGCCTCGCACCAGCAAGATGCCGGCAGGCGTGAAAACGAAAACCGTCGGGGGAATTTTTACGCCCGCATCCAGCAGGTGTTTCTTCAAATCGTCCTCTTTCATCGGCTGGTTAATTTGGAATACCATTGTGTCCCCACTTTGGGCGTCGGCGGCACGGTTGGATAGATTGTTCAGACTGTTGTCCAACCTGGGATAAATCAATTTCGGGCCTCCCGATGTTCGTGCTTGGCGCGACTGCTCAATCAGAGCGAGATAATAATGAGCGGCCTGATTATCGGGATACAAAGCGAGCGCTGCTTTCAATTTGGCTTCGGCGTCTTCAAATTTGCCCATTTCGTAGAGCAATTTGCCATCTTGAACCAGCTTGGCGGATTCGGCTGCATTTGTGGTTAGGGTTGGAATATCAATTTTGTCAGGAATGGCCATCCGGTTTATTCGGTTGGCACCTGGCCCGGCAGTCGTGACTGGTTCCGGCTCGGCCAAGGTTTCAGCGCCGGTGCGTTGTTCGAGGGCGTGAAGCACTGCGCTGAAATTCGCGTTGGACAGGATTTCGGTCATTGATCCGGCAACTGTGTTTGTTGACAATTGCGGTATCACCCACCCCTCATCCGGCGCTTCAATAGACAGCACCTTGATGTGAACTTGCGGTCAGACTTCATTCAACTTTTGAATGACACGCTCAACGGTGTCCAGTTCCGACGGCGTGGTTTTAACCATCAGCAGACCCAACCCAAAGTTGTAGGCGATAAATCTTCCTGGCGCAGCCAAATCCACGCCGAGTTTCTTGGAAAGGTATTTGAGGCTAAATCCATTTGTCGGAAGGCTGTTCGTCGGCAAACCAAGAAATCTGGTGGGGAATGTATTCGGATCCACTTTGAAAACCCGCATTTCAAGATCAGTCGCTTGTGGATTCGAGTTGGTTCGGTTTTCATCCGACATTCGATCCGACAAACTTCCCATAACCGTATTCGTGCCCACGCGGGCCATAAACACGTCCTTGGGAGCATTTGCCAAACTTGGCGAATTGTTCTGCAAAGAAGCCGTTGGCGCATTTGTTTTCTCCGGCGCTTCGCCCATCGGCAGCGCCGACGGCGCTGAAAGCCAGAATTCCCCAAAGCGAAACGAACGTCAGCCCGGCCTTTTGCGGCGGACGAAATTCACCAGCCGTTCGATGCGCTGCCGCAACGCGCTGCGCGATTCCAGAATTCCCACCAGACCCAGGCTCGCCAGCGGACGGTTGAACGCGAGCTTCGCCACTTCCAGCAGCGTCGGCGCGTAGATCTCCGCCTCGTCGCGCAACGCCAGCATCACCGCGTCGTCCACCGCCTCCTCGCGCACGCGGCGGATGCGCGCGTTGGCCAGCCAGAGCAGCGGATGCCACCAGTAAACAATTTGCAGCAACGCCTGCGCGCAGTTCACCCAGACATCGCTGCGCCGGAGATGAATCGCTTCGTGCAGCAACACCGCGCGCAATTGTCCGGCGGAAAGTTTTTCCACCAGCGATTGCGGCAGCAAGATCACCGGGCGGAACAGTCCGCAAACCGCCGGCGACATCGAATCGTCCGTCAATTTCAGCCGGATGCCCGGACGCAACCGCGTCAAACGTCGCGCTTCGTCCAGAACGGGAATCAATTCTTCCGAAGTTTTTGCGCGCCGCACCTTTTGATTGATTTGCCGCCAGCGAACCAACAGCCACACCAGCAATCCCGCGCTGACGACGCCTGACGCGGCCAATGTCCAGGCCGCAAACGACATGGCCGGCGCTCTCGGCGGCGGAATGACGGGGCCGGCGGCAGCGGAAAATCTGGCGCCATTGTTCTCCGTAAGCTGACCGTGAACGAAACCGGCGGCGCTTTGGCCGGCGGCGGAACGGAAGGATGAATCCACCAGGTCGGGCTGGTCGGCAGCGCCAGCGACGGCGGCAAAACCAATTTCACCAGCACCACCAGCCAAAGCGCATAACGGATCGAGGCTCGAATTTTCCGGCGCAGCGCAAAGTCCAGGACGAAAATGACGGCGATGAGCAGGCTCGATTGCCAGAGCATCGGCCAGGCGAATTTCAGGAATTGGTCGCCCCAATGATTCAGGGTTTCGATGAAGGTGGTCATGGGATTGCCTTTTGATGGGGAATTATTTCTTCGCCGATTTTTTCCTGGCCTTGATCATGGATTCCAACTTCGCCAGCTCCTCCGTGCTCAAATCGTGGCTTTCGATGAGGCATTGCACCATCGGCGTGAGCGCGCCGTCGAATGCGTGTTTCAGCGCGTAAAGCAATTCGCCGCGCTGCGCCTGCGCCGGCGTCACGAGCGGAGCGGTAAAGCGTCTGGTTGCGGATTTTTTCGGCGGCCAGCAGCTTCTTGGCGACCATCCGGTCCATGAGCGTGCGGACGGTGGAGTAGGTCCAGCCGGTCTTCTTGAAAAGTTTCTCCTGGATGGCCGGCGCGTCGCAGGGTTCGTTATCCCAGACGGCCTTGATGACCGTCCATTCCGATTCCGTCAGTTCGATGGGTGGCTTGGGCATGGCGCGACTATGCTCTGACATTTGTAGAGATGTCAAGCGCAATCTTTACAAATGTAGAGATGAGGGTCGTTGGAGCGCCGGCGTCCGCCTCCGAAGTTTCAAACGGAAATGTGGAAATAAAGTATCAACCCGGCAATCAAGGCAAAGCCCGCGCCAAAGAATCCAAGCACGAGCGCCTTGTGATGCTTGAAAATTTCGCCCAGCACCGCGTGAATCGCCAGATACAAAAATCCGCCGCAGGCGTTGGCGAGCATGATCGCCAGCGTCATCTCCAGCGCGGAATGGGGGACGTTTTGCAGGACAAACCAGCCGAGCAAGCCGCCGACAATCGTCATGGCTTCCACCGCCGCCACCAGCCACAACATTTTGGCGCGCTGAACTCCGCCGCCCAGCAGCAGCGCGCCCAGCGCCAGGCCTTCGGGAAATTTATGGACGCAAATGGCGAACACGATGGACAATCTGATCGCCTCGCTGCTTTCCTCCAGTCCCGCCGCCAGCGCCAGCCCGTCCACCGTGCAATGAATGCCCAGCGCAATCATCATCGCCGTGGCGAATTCGGCCAGCCGATGCGTCGTGGCCTCGTCGAAATGGCTGGCGGCGCACGCCGGACAAACGTGATAGACGTATTTGGTGATGATGGCGAACAGGAGATAGCCCGAAGCCGCCGCCGGCAAAAACCACCACTTCAAATCCTCCCAACATTCCGGCGCGATGCCGCAAAGGGCGACGCCCAGCAGCGTGCCCGCGCCGAGGCTGATGAAGGCGCAAAGCTGTTTGTGCGTCCGGGCAAACGTCGCGCTCAACGCGCCGCCGGCCAGCGGCGATGCCGAACGCCAGAAAAATCTGGGTCAAAATGGAAGCGGTGTTCGCGTTCATGTTTAATTGCAAATCATTTGCAATTTAACAAAACGGCATAACCGCCGCAAGGTTTATTTTGGAACAATTTCAGGCCGGGCAAAGCTCCCAGCTTTTTGCCAGTTCGATCAGCGCCGGCGCGTGGGCCGGCCAGTCGTGCAACGTGGCTGGATCAAAATCCGCGCCGTTTGGCCAGACTATGGTGCGAACTTCTGGATCAATCCGAACTTGATTGAAAAAAACCGGATCGCGCAGCGGCCCGTAAAGCCGCCCGTGCAGCAAAGGCTCGAAGTTGATCGTTTGCGTCACACCGTCTTCAAATCGCAGTTCGAGCGTGTGCGGCGCGACGACCGCGACGTTCTTCACAAAATGGATGGCATGCGGCTGCATTTTCGATTTACGATATACGATTTACGAGGTGCATGGAATTGCGGAAAAATTCGTAAATCGTAAATCGCATATCGTAAATGCGTTCACCGCCCGCAGCAGTGCTTGTATTTCTTGCCGCTGCCGCAGGGGCAGGGATCGTTGCGGCCCACTTTGGGGCCGGTGCGGACGGGCTTGGCTTTTTCCGCGCGCCGCCGCCGCTTCGCTGACGACGTCGCTGGGTTTGGCCTGCGCCGCCGCCGGTGCTGGCGGTGGTCGTGCCGCCGCCGAAGGCGCTGGCGGTTTGGTGCAAGGTCTGTTGCGGAACGTTCCGCAGGAAATTTTCAAACGCCATCATGGAGGACGCGCTGCGGAAGATGTTGTGGCAGATCTCGCGTCTTCACGCTGACCATCAACTCGTCGAAAATCTTGATAGGCCTCGGCCTTGTATTCGACGAGCGGATCGCGCTGGCCGTAACCGCGCAGGCCGATGCTGTAACGCAGGCTGTCCATCTCGTAAAGGTGCTCCTGCCAGAGCTTGTCAATCGCGCTCAAAATCGTGATAGCGCTCGACCACCGCGAGTTTCGTCGGGTCTTCGAAGCTGATTTTGACATCGTAAGCCTTGCGAATTTTGTCGGTGATGAAATTGCAGACGGCGAATTGCGCCGGGCTGAAGCCCGTCGAACACCGAACCGGACACCGGCGTCTTCCTTGCCGGAATCGGCGGCCTTGATGATTTCGGCCTCGGGCATGCCGAGCGGAAAATTCAAATTCACCCAGTCCGCCAGCTGCCGCACCTTCCATTCGCCGTGCACAATGACCAGCCGCATAATTGGCCTCCCCTTTGTAAAGACACCATGAAGACACCAATGCTCCCGCGTGCGCGCAATCCTCTGCGTGTGCGCCGCCAACCCGGCACGCCCCGGCGCCAAGGTGGAGCGTGCCGGGGAACTGATTCGCGAGCTCCAAGGAGTGTCTTTCTCTGCTCGCTGATCGAAGAACGTACGATTTTCCCTTACTTGCGTCTAATAAATTGCTAGCATCATCTGGGGGAAGCAAAAGTAGCCCAGGGAATCCGGCGCCCGCCATTTCCCGTCAAGGACGGTACGGGCGGTGTGGGCAATCTGGGAGTGGACGTGCAGCTGCATATCGCCGTCCCGGGAGGTGTGCTGCAGCCAGTGCGCAGCGGCCAGGTCGGCCTCGTGCCACTGGCCGGTCTCCCGGCCGTGTACCCGCGTGTTGTGCGACCCGGTGCGGGTGTACCCGGCCTCACGCTGGAAGTACTCGAACCCCGCCCAGCACCGCCTGCCCACGGATCATGGTCGTCGACCTCGTCCACCAGGGCGGACCAGTACCGGTCACCGTCCTGGTCGCCCGCCTGGCGGGCCAGCCGGGCGTTCTCACCGAGTGACGCGTGGAAGATCGAGATCGACTTGGACAGCGAGATCGTCAAGTCGAAGAACAGCGGGCCCTGCCGGGCTTGCCGGGCAGCCTCTATCCGCAGCTCATGCTTGCGGTCGGCGGTAGCGTGCGGCTCAGCGGCCAGCAGCCGGGCGTACAAGTCCGCGATCTTCCGGCCGCCGCCCGGGAGACCTGCCCAGCGGGGTGCCGTCGGGGGCCTTACGCTGGCCGAAGAGCAGATCGTAGGGCTTGCGCTCGACCGTCTGGCCGGGCTCGAAGCCAAGCGCCCTGACGCCCGGGCCCACCACCGGCCGGGCGGCTCTCCCCGCTCTCGCTCGCCTGGATGTAATAACCGGCCGCATCCTTCGCCGGGCCACGATCCACCTGCTTCCAGATGTAGTCCAGGTCGTACCCCTTGCTCAGGGTCGCGACCACCGCCACCTGTTAACGCCCGCCGAGGAGCGCGGCGGAACTGACCACAATCGTCAAGTGGTGCATGGGTGTGAGGTAGCCAGGAATCATGATTCCAGGATGACGAAACAGGCGATCAAGATCAGAAACGGGAAGGACGTTAAACGGACATAACGGACGGACGCTCGTGTGTTCAGTTGAAGGCTTGGATGTTCGCCTGAACCAAAAATCGTCGTTCGGCTGAAGATGCCCTGTGCCAACGAATCTGAGCTATTGCCAGCGTGTCTGAGCCATTTGCAGGTTTCTGCCATCGAAGTTGAGCCATCGACGGGTGTTTCCCGGCGAAGGGTCACGCGGATGACGGCGGAGCTGGCGGCCCGGGCCGGCGGTCCGGCGCAGTGCGACGTCGCGCGGGGCCGGTGCCGCGAGTAGTCGGCGGCAAGCTCAGCTGCGAAGATCAGGAACAGACCTGATGCTGAATCGACGTCTGCAAATCGTGCTGCGCAGCAACCGGCGCTCGTGGCGAAGGAGGGCATCGTGCACGCCTCAATCATCGACATGACGCTCCGCCTGCCCGTCGATCGTGTGCTGTTCGACGAGCTCCGCACGGACTTCCTGCCGAGGGCCTCACAGCACCCGGGGTTTCGCGGCTTCCAATATGTCCTGGCCGAGCAGGGGCGGGCAGTCGGCATTCTGTGGTATGAGCAGCCAGAAGATCTCGATGGCATCACCCGCCTGGTCGGCCCCTGGTTCCAAGACCACATCGCACCACGGCTGGCGGGGCCTGAGACGGCCGTCCGTGGCCGCGTAGTCGTCAACATGACGCCCCCGCCCGCAGCCGCGATCTAACAACGCCAGGACGGCGACGATCTCCTAAGCGAGTGATCCGGCATGCGATCCGCCCACGACGAAATGGCTCAGATCCGCTGGCAGACGAGCGCCCGCCACTGCGCAAGACTATGCCGCTGAAACTGAGCCACCGCAGGTCAGCGGCCTACCCGTGGCTCAGATCCAATGGCACAGGACAGAAGAGTTCGTGTCGGGCGCGTCATCCCGCACCACGGCCACATCCGCCCCGTCGTCCCATACGCCACTTCCGTGGGCGTGAACCGAACTGAATCAGCAGCCTCCGGTCAGGTTCCGAGAATCAGGTCCCGGAAGTTGGCGTCTGTCGGGAAGCCGTCTCTGAGTGCCCGCATGAGTCCTCGGCGGGCAAAAGTCTCGGCCGAGACACGCCCGGCTTCTATCTCGGCGGGCGTCGGATATCCGCTGCCGTGTACCAGTCGGCTGCGCAGCCCATAGGCTGAGGCCAGCTGACGGGAGATCTCGCGTCGCTCGTTTCTGGTTCGGGCGAGGTAGCGGGCGCCGTGGAGACGGAAACGGTAGCCCAGTTCAGCGTGCCGGGCGTCTTCGTCATACGGAAGCAGCAGTGACTCCAGGGCGATCACGAAATCGAGGACGGCGTCGACTGCATTGCTGCGGCCGTTCCCGAGGTAGAAACGATGGAGCGCCAGCTCGCGGGGCGACCTCGGCTCGCTGACGTTGTAGCCCCCAAGCTGTGCTGCCGTCGCCCGGATGTGCTCGAAGGCCATCGGGCTGATCGATGGCCACTTCCGTGGCTGGTACGGGAGAGTCAGCGGGATGCTCATGCTGATCGGCATCACCGAGCTTGGGTCCGGCCGGAAGTAGGCCGCGTAGCCGGACGGGTAGTAACCGTTCAACTGCAGGGCCAGCAGCCACTTGGCGACCGTCTCCCGAACATCCGGGTTCTGCCTATCGCGCGGTGCCGATACCGGCAGTTCCAAGGCAACGAGCGGCAGGGCGATAAAGGCGCCGGCTCCCGCCGATCCGACTCCCCAGTCCTTGAGCAGACTGCCGCGCTCGGCGCCGCTCAGGCGGCGGATGGTGCCTTCGTCGCTGGTAAGGGTCGTACCCGAGGGCCCCCTGATGTCGAGGCCACCGAGCGGAGCCGTCACGCGGTAGGCGAGATGGTCAGCCGTTGCCACTCGCAGAACGTCCGCGGCGAAGCGCCGACCGTCATCGGCCACGACTGCGTCGAGGCTCGGCAGGGCCGCCAGATGTTCATAGAGCGCAGGTAGCACCAGATTCCGGGCTGTCCACTCCACCGGATCAGTCGCGTAGTCGGCCGAGGGCCGCTCAGTATCCGATGTGCTCCCGGTCAGGAGCCAACCGCGACCCTCGAACGGCGACCAGAACGGAAGATTGGCACCAGCTGTGTCGACCAGCGTCGAGGCACAGTCCGCAGCGGCCGCCGCAGCGGCAGGCGTCAGTAGCGGCGCGAGTTCGTGCACCGGGGTACCGGGATGGGCCAGGATGTTCTGCTGTACCTCGCGCGCCCGGCTTGACCAGGCAGCCGGATTCCGCCGATCCCGTCTGATCCACGTCTGGGCCGTCGGCCGTGTCAGGGGCCAGCCAAGCTCACGGACGCGCTGACCGGCGTCCTCCGCGGCCGCCAGGAACAGCGAGGAGAGTCTGTCGGCCAGATCATCGTCCGGATTGGCGGTCATGCCATTGTTTTACCGTGCCTGGGTAGGTTAGCTGTCCATGTAGTGGGACATTGGTCGGAGGGTGCCGATTCGTCCTAGCAGGCGGCACCGATCCGTTGGCCAACGCCGCAGCGACCTCACTGGGCAGCTGTGTCCGCCAGGTGCCGGTAGACCGATGCGCGGCTGACCCCGAGCTCCCCGGCGATCTGAGTGGCGCTCTCGCCGCGGGCGCGGGTATGCAGGTCATCGGCGACGGTAAGCAGTTCCTTGACGGAGCGGCCGAGCCGAAAAACCGTCTCATAACTTCTAATGTTTCCGGCAAGTTTTCAGACGAGTTTTGAGACGGGAAACGCCGATGATCGAGCCTCTAGCAGCGTCGTCTCACAAACGAGCGTTTACGGACACCGCCGGACCACCCCCGGGGTGCCGGGGACGACCATGACGGTGGGCCACCTTACTGGCCGCCGACCGGACCACCCCCGCAGGGTGCGGGGACGACACGGTGTTCCGCTTCCCAGCGATGCGC
>CAVTGB010000023.1:0-20868 GCA_963734125.1 uncultured Alphaproteobacteria bacterium | reverse complement strand
GGCGGCGGTCCCGTTCGTGATCCCCCACAAATTTCTGCCGTCGGCGACGAAAAAGCGCGCCTGTGCGCGCGGATCGTAGACGACGTCGGTGGGCGTGAGGCCGGGGTAATTGGTCAGCTGCGCCAGACTGCCGCGTGCAGCGGTCGAGCTCCGCCACACCCCTCCGATCGGGCCGAACAGAGCCGCATTGGTCCCGCCGACGAGGAGCGCTTTGGTATTGTCGCGCGTGCCGTAGGCGATCACCGATGGCCCTCCGGTCACGCCAACGTTGACGAGCGACAGATTGACCGAAGTCGCGTTGACGCCCGCGGCGTCGGTCAACGGATCCTGCGTGACAAACACATCGCTGCCGCCGCCGATCGCAATTCCGGTCGGATCGATCCGGTTGAGGACGAACGGGCTGCTGAAGTTGGCGTTGGTAACCGTCCCACAATCCTTGCCATTGCAGGTTATCGGCACGCCGCCTGGGTTTGTCGGGTCGGGAAACGGACTGACCGCCAGGCCCTGCGAATTGATGATCATGCGGCTGAGACCGCCGAGAGATTGCGAACTCGAATAGACCGCGCTCAGGCCCTTCAGGGTTTGGTCGTTGATCGTCGCGTTGGTGCCGTCGCCAAAGTTGATCGGTTTGAACAGCGGGGCTCCGGGAATGGCCTGCAACGAAACGCCGTCGTCCTGGGCGGCAAGCGCGATGCGCTTGCTGTTGGCGTCGTAGGCGACGGCATAGGGCTCGAACGCCGCCAGATTGCCGTTGAGCCCCTGCCACGCTCCGTTTCCTTTCGGGTGGTTGCGCAGGTAGATCCCGCCATCGCTGGTCATGATGAGCCCGCCGGCCGGGGTGAACGCGAGCGCTCGCGAGTCGGCATGCGCGGTATTGGCGTTGTTGAAGTTGCGCGCCGCGGTTCCCTCGATGGTCAGGCTCGCCGCGCTCGAGCGGTTATTCGAGGAGTTGAAGACCACGCGAAACGCCTCAACCGTGCAGGCCGAGGTCGGCGGGCTACCGCCGCAGGTCTGGTAGGCGTCGCCGGTCAGATAAACGATGTTGGCGTTGGTCGGATCGATCGCGATGTGGAGGTTGACCGGGGTCTGCCCGCCCGGCACGACATCGGGGGCGGCGCCGAGCCGGTGCCAGGTTGCGCCCGAATCCTTCGACAGGAACAAGCCGGCGAATGCACTGAACTGCAACGCAGGAAATATATTGGAGAGCGCGACCGCGATCGATCCGTCAGGTCCGCTCGCCAGGGTGATGACGGTCTGGGCGAATGGGTTGATCGCCCCATGGCTATCCGCGGCAGTAAACACGGGCGCCCAGGTGGCGCCGGTGTTGTTGCTGATATAGACGCCGGTGCGGCGGGGGTTGGTCGGTGAGGTGATCGCCGCATAGAAGCGCGACGGGTCGGCGGGGTCGCCGGCCAGCGAAGTCACCGGGCCGGGGGGAAGTCCCGATCCCGCGCGCACCAGCGAGAATGAGGCGCCGCCATCGACGCTGCGGTAAAGCCCGTAGCGCGCGCCCCCGGCGGTTTTGGTGACAGTGGTTGCCTGCTCTTCGAAAGTCGCCGCCAGGATCGTGTTGCCGCGCGCCGCAGCGTCGATCACGCTCTGGTTCGCCAGCGTCGCACCGCCGAGCGCGCGCCAGCTCGCGCCACCGTCGGTCGTGTACAACAGCCCGGTGCGCGGCCCACCTCGGCCCTGGTAGGGGGTATTGAACTGGTCATAGTCGCCGTTGTCGGTGATGCCGATCCCGGCAACGATCGTCTTGCCGGTCGTGTCGGTCGGATCGAGCGTCAGGTTGGCGATCGACAGCGAAGCCTGATTATCGGTCAGCGGCGTCCACTTCGCGCCGCCGTTGGTGGTGACCCAGACGCCCCCATTGGTCGATCCGGCGAAGATCGTATTGGACCCGAGCGCCGGGTCTGGCAGGACCGCCTGGATCGCTCCGGCCTCGGAACCGTTCGGCGTTGCATCGCCGCTCTGTTCCACGTTGATCGGCCCGGAGCGGGGTCCCGGACCCTGCGAGAGAAAATTCTGCGCCAGCGCCGCACCCGACCATAACGCCAGGATCGCACCGGCCAGAACATGCTTTGCTGTGCCGAACATTCCCTCCCCCGAGGGTCTTCGGCGGACTACAGCAGATTCCGGCCGCGTTGCGCCATAGAAGTCGTGAGAGGCCGGTTCAGGCCGCGCGGTCCCAGCCCCACCATTGGCACAGCGCTTCGCCCATGACGAGGTCGAGGTCGCGGCCCTTGAGCCACGGCAACTCCTCGGTGAACATCGTCACGCATTCTTTCCACGAACACGGCATCTTGGAGATGTCGGTGCCCCAGAACATGCGGTTGGGGCCGAACGCGTCGTAGACCTGGTGCAGATAGGGATGCAGCGCCGGATAGGGGTAGGCCTCGCTCGAATAATGCGGGACGCCGGTCGCCTTGACCGCGACGTTGGGGAATTTCGCCAGCGCCAAGAGTGCCGGCATGTGGGTCATCGCCGCGGCGTCCTTCAGGGTCGAGGTCCCGCCCCTTCCGCCCAGATGATCGATCGTCAGCCTGAGGCCGGGATGGCGCTCGGCGATCCGGCCGATGTCGAGGAGCGAGTCGGTCGCCAGCATCGCGATCGGCACGCCGGCCTTCTCGGCTTCGATCCACAGCCATTCGATCGTGCCGTCCTTCAGCCACTGCCGCGCGGGATCGGTGAGGAACCCATAGCGCAGTCCGAGCATGCCCGGCGCCTCTCTCCAGCCGGCGATGCGCCCCCGCGCATCCGGCCGATCGAGCGGCACCGCGCCCATGATCGCGAACCGGCCAGGGTAGTCCTTGACCGCCTTTAGCGCCATCTCGGTCGACCCCGGATCCCACCCCGGCGGATGAATGACCGCCGCATCGACCCCGCCTTCGTCCATCAGGGCAATCGCCTCCGCGGGGGTGAAGTGCGTCACCTGGCGATGCGACAGGTTGCTCGGCAACCCGGTTCCCCACAGGTGAATCTGCGCGTCGACAATCTGCATCGCATCCGCGCTCCCTCGGTCTCGGAAACCCGCCTCCCCCTCAGCTCTCGCCAGCGATGTTGCGGCGCATCCGCTCGCGGCTCGCTTCCGGCCATAACTCGGCGATCTTGTAGAAGGCCTCGAACGCTGGGATTCCCTCGGGAAGGGTCACCCAGGGCCGCTTGCTGCGGGTGAAGATGTGGACGTCGGGCGCGATCTCCTCGGGGCGGTCGAGCGTCCCTGAGCGCAACAGCACCGTGTCCCCCGGCGCGGCGTGGTATTTGCTGTAGAGCGCGGTGCCGCACTCGGGGCAGCTGAAGATTTCGTGCGGCTTTCCGCTGCCGGCGGCCAGCATGACCGAGCGCAGCCGCCCGTGGTCGGCTTCGACAAAGCGCCGCTCGATCCAGATGTTGACGGCGAAGGCGCCGCCGGTCACGCGCTGGCAGTCGCGGCAGTGGCAGGCGTTGACGATAAGGGGCGACTGGGTCAGCCGATACCGGATGGCGCCACAGGCGCACCCGCCTTCCCGTTCCATCTTGCCCTCCGTCCGTGGGTCAAATTCGGCCCCGTATGTGAAAAACTCAGGTTCCGGCAGGTCGTTGTGCTCGTTTGAATATGAAAGTCGGCCAGTCGTTAATCCCTAAGGTCTGTAACGTGACCAATTCCCACTCTTCTTTTCCCAACGCATTCAGGGTGTCCTGAATCGCGGCTGTGGTGGGAGCTTTTACGTCCGCGGCCTTCACAAGGTATTCAAATCTCATGGGATAGCCTCCTTCGAGGAAAATGGGCTCGCCATCGCGAGCTTGCGGCGATATATGGAACGTACAGCGAACGGATGCAAGATGGTCCCTCTCTACGCCGCCCGCGTCTGCGACCTGGCTCCTGGGGATTTTATCCGAGTCGAGTGCGCTGCGTGCGGGCACGATAAGATGATCCCCGCTGCCACGCTTGACGCAAGGTCTCCGGCTGGCGCCGGATGAGGTGGTCCAGGTAGGCCAGAATCGATTTAAATGAGGGAAGACAAATGCGGTTTTGGCTGAAGATAGTGCTGCTTGTGCTCCTTGTTCCTTCTACAGCCATCGCTGAAATCCAGAACCGTGGCCAATTATTCAAGTTGTTGTGCATCGGAGAAAAGTCAGTTGGATTCGATTGGTCTGGAAAAGAATGGACTGTCGCGCGATTTAAGCCCGAAAAATACGTCGTCGAAAAGATGCCCATAGACAACAAGATGACCCCATTCTGTACGCTGACGGCGCCGGATGATAAGGGCATGGTAACTGAGGACTATGCTTTACAAAAAGGTTGCTACAGCATCCATGAGTTCGGATATAAATCATATCCCATGCTTTCTAAACTCTGCTTAGAGGAATGGCGGAAAATACGGGAAAAATGGACGCTTGAATCGGTTTTCTGCAACGACGAGGAATATATAAACCTAAAACCTGAAGGTATGTTCATCTTGTCTCAATGGTCGGCGCCTCACGATCTAGACGAGAAGGCAGATCGGAAGGACTCAAAAATCTATCACAGTTGGCCGTTGCGGGATAATGTAGGGATCTATTTTTTGTTAGGTCCACGCTTGAAACGATCGGATAGCGCCCGATCGTGATCTTCCGGCGGTTGGCTCCGACAGTGAGTCCGAAGGTTTTGCACCCGCCTTGACTCAATCGAACACACCGAAGCCCGGAATAGAGCCATCGGCATGGAATTTCTGGCCCGCCGCCGGCGTCGCGAGGGCGGCGACCGTGCGATCGGTTAGGCTCATTTTTAGTCTCTCCCTAGGGGTCTAAAAAGACGTAGTTCTGATGGTGTGTCTTGTGGCAGTATACCCCATCCGATATTGTAAGAATATCGCTGTATCAATAACTTAACTGGCAAGATGAGGCACGGTGGGTCATGGCAACAGTCATTGACGGACGCGAAAGCGGGTACAAAACCAACCCCGAATACAAGGTGACGCTGGAAGCTTCGCCCCGCCGGGTGCGCGTCAAGTTCAACGGCGAGTGGATCGCCGATAGCGTGAACGCGCACCTCCTGTTCGAGACGCGGCACTTGCCGGTTTATTATTTCCCGCGCGCGGACGTGCGGATGGACAAGCTGCTGCCGACCGACCACCACACCTTCTGCCCCTACAAGGGCAAGGCCTCGTACTGGACGATCCGGGTCGGCGACAAATCGTCGGAGAACGCCGTCTGGGGCTATCCCGACCCCTATGACGAGGTGCCGGAATTGCAGGATTTCGTCGCGTTCTACTGGGACCGCGTCGATGGCTGGTACGAGGAGGACGAGGAAATCTTCGTCCACCCGCGCGACCCCTATAAGCGGGTCGACGCCATCGCCTCCTCGCGCCACGTCGAGGTGATCCTCGGCGGCGAGGTTATCGCCGACACCAAGCGCGCGCGGTTCCTGTTCGAAACCCGGCTGCCGACCCGCTACTACATCCCGCCGGAGGATGTGCGGATGGACCTCCTGGTGCCGGGCGACAAGCGGACCGCCTGCCCCTACAAGGGCAAGGCGCGCTACTGGTCGGCCAAGGTTGGCGACGAACTCTTCCCCGACATCGTGTGGAGCTATCCCGAGCCGATCGCCGAATGCCCGAAGATCAAGGGTCATCTCGCGTTCTTCAACGAGCAGGTCGACGAGATCCGGGTCGACGGCGCCCCGGTGCCCCGGCCGATCACTCCGTGGTCGAAGGACTGGAAGGAAAAATCGTCGACCGTCCCCGACACCCGCGGCCCGGTGAGCCGGCCTTAGCCTTTGACGACCACCCGCTCCGGGATCGGCGATGCACCCAAACGGCGCGAGGACCGGCGGTTCCTCACCGGCCGGGGCCGCTATCTCGACGATCTCGCCTTCGACGGGCTCGTACACGCGACCTTGCTGCGCTCGCCGCATGCCCATGCGCGGATCCTCGGGCTCGACACGCAGGCGGCGCGCGCCATCCCCGGGGTGCTGGCGGTCCTGACCGCGGCCGACGCTCGCGCCGATGGGCTGAAGCCGCTGTCGCCGGTGCCCGATAGTAATGTCCACACCGGGGAGCGGTTCCGGTTTGCCCCGCAGCCGCTGCTCGCCGACGGCAAGGTTTCTTATGTCGGCGAACCGGTCGCCCTGATCGTCGCCGAGACTCACGAAGAGGCGCAGGACGCCGCCGAGCGTGTCGCGGTCGATTATGCGCCGCTGCCGGCGGTCATTGCGCTGACCGACGCCCGCGCCGCCGGCGCCCCCGAGATCGCCGCGGAGGCGCCCGGCAATCTGTGTTTCGAGTGGCATACCGGGGACGAGGACGCCGTCGCCGCCGCCTTCGCCGCCGCTGCCCATGTCGTGCGCCTGGAGATCGACAACCACCGGGTCGTCACCAACCCGATCGAGCCGCGCGGCATCGTCGGGCTCTACGATCCCGGCGCCGGCCGCTACAGCGCCTATGTTTCGGCGCAGAGCATTCACGCGACGCGCGATCGCGCCGCCGGCGCGCTCGGCGTCGAGCCGGAGCGCGTGCGCTTTATCGCCCCCGATGTCGGCGGCGGCTTTGGCGCGAAGAATTTCATCTACCCTGAGCACGTGCTGATCCCATGGGCGGCAAAGCGGGTCGGCCGCCCGGTCAAATGGATCGCCAGCCGCAGCGAAGTTTTTCTCGCCGACCACCAGGGGCGCGGTCAGCATGCAGCGGCGGCGCTGGCGCTCGACGGCGACGGGCGGTTCCTGGCGCTGCGGGTCGACAGCCTCGCCGATCTGGGCGCCTACCTTGCGGGCGGCGCCGGCGTCCAGGCCTTCCAGTATGCCTTTCTGCCAGGCACCGTCTACCGCATCCCGAGCGTCGCGCTGCAGATCGCCGCGGTCTACACCAACACCGCGCCGATCGGCGTGTTGCGCGGCCCCGGCTATGGCGAAAGCAACAACATCATCGAGCGGCTGATCGACGCGGCGGCGCGCCAAACCGGGTTTGACCGGGCCGAGTTGCGCCGCCGCAACCTAGTTCCTGCGGCGGCGATGCCGATGACCAATGCCGTCGGCAATAGGATCGACAGCGGCGCCTTCCCCGAGACCTTCGACAAGGCGCTGGCCGCCGCCGATATCGCCGGCTTCGCCGAGCGCCGCCGCGCCAGCGAAGCGCAGGGGCGGTTGCGCGGGCTCGGCTGTGCCTATCACATCAAGGGCACCGGCGGCGCGCCTGCCGAGAATGTCGATATCCGCTTCGAAGCGGACGGCAGCGTCGCGCTGATCACCGGCACCCAAACGATTGGGCAGGGCCACGAGACGACCTTTCCGCAGATCCTCGCCGACCGCCTCGGCCTGCCGAACGAGAGGATCCACCTCGTCCAGGGCGACACCGATCTCATCCCCTTGGGCGGCGGACACGGCAGTTCGCGCGCGACCTATATGGGCGGCACCGCGATCTTTCGCGCCGCCGAGATCATCGTCGAGAAGGGCAAGCACGTCGCCGCCGAGGCGCTCGAAGCGGCCGCAGCCGACATCCGCTTTGAGGGCGGCGATTTCGTGGTGACCGGCACCGACCGGCGGGTGGGGCTCCTCGAGGTGGCGCGGATCGCGCGCGATGCCGGGGCGCCGCTCGACACCTATTACGCCTGGACCCGCGAATGGATGACGTTTCCCAACGGGACCCATGTCGCCGAAATCGAGATCGACCGCGAAACGGGGCAGGTGCGCCTCGTGCGCTACGGCGCGGTCGACGATTACGGCGTCATCGTCAACCCGATGGTGGCGTCCGGCCAGGTGCATGGCGCGATCGCCCAAGGCGCCGGTCAGGCGCTTTTGGAGCAGGCCCATTATGATCCCGCCTCGGGTCAGCTCCTCGCCGGCTCCTTGATGGACTACGCCCTGCCGCGCGCCGACGATCTGCCGGCCTTCCAACTCGCCTTCAACCCGACGCGCTGTACGACCAACCCGTTGGGCGTCAAAGGCTGCGGCGAAGCCGGCGCGGTCGCCGGCTTCCCAGCGGTCGGCAACGCGATCCGCGACGCGCTCGCCGCCGCGGGCACTGGGGATTTCACCGGCCCCGCGACCCCCGAGCGGATCTGGCGCGCGCTGCGCACTCAGCAGAAATAACCGGGATCCCGGCGCAGGCCGGGACCCCGTCGATCAACCGTCGCGATGATGAATGGCTCCCCGCCTGCGCCGGGACCTCGGTTCACTATTCGCTGATCCCGAGGAGCTTGGCGGCGGTGGCGCCGAGGATCTTGGTCTTGTCGGCGTCGCTCAATCCGGGGATCGCCAGGATGTGGTCGACGGGGTCGGTGTTCCACGGGAACGGATAATCGGTGCCGAGGACGACGTGGTCGATGCCGGCTTCGGCGATCAGGTGGCGCATCCCCTCGCCGGTGAACATGATCGAATCGAAATAGAGCTGCCCGTCGCGGATGTAGGCGGTCGGCGGCTTTTTCGGCAGCGGACCGACCCGGTCGGGGAAGGTCTTGATGACGGCGTCCGAGCGGTTGGCGTAGCTGGGCAGGAAACCGCCGCCATGCGCCGCGCAGATCTTCAAGCCCGGGAAGCGGTCGAGCGTCCCCTCGAAAATCAGATGCGACAGCGCGATCGTGGTCTCTAGCGGGTTGCCGATCGTGTTGGTGAGGAGGCCCGAACCGGCGAGCCTGCCGCTGGGCTCCAATTCGCGGGTGCCGAGCGGGTGCATGAAGACCAGCACCCCCAGCTCTTCGCACTTGGCCCAGAACGGGTGGAATTTGGGATTGGCCAATTCTTCGCCAGCGACGCTGCCGGCGACGCCGACGCCGCGGAAGCCGAGGTTTTTCACCGCATGCTCGACCTGTTGCGCGGCGAGGTCGGGATGCTGGATCGCCGCCGTTGCAAAAGCGACAAAGCGGTCGGGATGGCCGGCGCAGAACTGCGCCAACGCTTCGTTATTGAGGCGGATCAGCTCGGCCGCCGCATCGCGCTCGGCGCGGTACCAGAACGGGTTGATGCTGAGCGCTTCGACATCGACCCCGGCACGGTCCATCTCGGCTAGCCGCTGGCCGACATTCGACCACAGGAGGCCCGGCGCTTCGAGCGGGTGATTGATGACTTTCGCCGCGTCGGGCACGACGCAGTGGGCGTGGACGTCGACCGTCTTGACCCGCTTGCCGGCGATCACGACCTCCCAGCGCGCATGCGCATGCGCATGGGCGCGCGCGCCCGAACCGCCTCCGGAGGAGGCGCTGGCGCCGGCGCTGACGCTTCTGGTCAACGCGCAATCGGTAAAGACGATCCCGCCCTGCCGGCCGGCCCCTGCGCCCTCCATCTGGTCCCCGCTATCAGGCATATCGTTCCTCCAAATCCCAAGCACCGCCCGAATTCGGGGGCGCGGCGAGCCTACACCGGGCGCGTGGCGGCGGCGTGCGTCTTTTTCGCTGGCATAGCGGCGGCCGCTCGCGTAGGCATGCGAGCGAGTGGGGGCGGCAGATTGCCGGGTTCCGCAGCGGGGGGCTGCGCATGCGCACGTTGACGCCGGTGCTCTGCACCTCCGGGCTCGCCGCCGAGGCGCAGATCGCCCGTGCGGCCGGCTTCGAAGTCATCGTCGGCGCGGGTGACACGCGGCGCACGACCGCGCTCGTCGAAACCGCGGTGCGCCATGCCAAGTGCCTGATCAGCTTTGGCATCGCCGGGGGCCTCGCGCCGCATTTGCGGGCGGGCGACGTCGTCCTGTCAGCCGAGGTCATCGGCGACGACTGCCGCTGGCGCCCGAGCGACGATTTCCACCACCAGGTCAGCGACCTGGCGCGCCGGATCGGCGCCGCCGAGGGTCCGGTCTATGGCGCCAGCAATATTCTTTCGACCGAAAGCGGCAAGGCGCGGGCGTGGCGCGACACCGGCGCACTCGCGGTCGACCTGGAAAGCGCGATCGTTGCGCGGGCCGCCGACGCTGCCGGTATACCCTTTGTGGTCCTGCGCACGATCGCCGACCCGGCGACCCGGCAACTGCCCTCGGCGGCGCTGGTGCCGCTCGCGCACGACGGTACGCCCGCCCTCATCCGGGTCTTAGGCGAGGTCTTGCGCCGGCCCCAGCAGATTGCTGCGCTCTTCGGCCTCGCCCGCGAAACCCGCCGCGCCTTGAGCGCGCTAACCGGCCCGGCGCGCGCGCTCCGCGAGGCGTTTGCCGCCGCCTAGCCCGCCCCCGGCCACCTCCAGGCGGGCCACCGCCTCTTCGACATGGCGGGAAAAGACGTATTCGGCCGGGCGTTGGCCGTCGAGCGGGATTTCCGGCGCCATCTCGCCTGTCGTGCGCACGCCGCGTAAGCTCGCGATCGCCGCCTTCAGCGGGTGGTGCACCGAATCGACGACCGCGGTCGCTTCGTACCCACTATGCACCATGCAATCGGCGCATTTTTCGTAGTTTCCCGTGCCGTAGGCGTCCCAATCGGTCTCCTCCATCAGCTCCTTGAAGGTCTTGGCATAGCCTTCGCCGAGCAGATAGCAGGGGCGCTGCCAGCCGAAATAGTTGCGCGTCGGGTTGCCCCACGGGGTGCAATGATAGGTTTGATTGCCCGCCAGAAAATCGAGGAAGAGCCCCGACTGGTTGAATGACCAGCGGCGCCCACCCCGGCCCTTGGGGTCGCGCTTGAAGATCTCGCGAAACAATTCCTTGGTGCGCCGGCGATTGAGAAAATGCGCCTGGTCGGGCGCCCGCTCATAGGCATAGCCCGGCGACACCGTGATCCCGTCGACGCCCATTTCGGTGACCGCGTCGAAGAAATTCCCGATCCGCTCGGGTTCGGCGTTGTCAAAGAGGGTCGCATTGATATTGACCCGAAACCCGCGCGACTTGGCGAGCCGCAGCGCCTCGACCGCGCGATCGTAGACACCGGCTTGGCACACCGAGCGGTCGTGGTCCTCCTGGTCGCCATCGAGGTGGATCGTCCAGGCGAAGAACGGGTTCGGCTTGAACAGATCGATCTTTTTCTCAATGAGAAGCGCGTTGGTACACAGATAGACGAACTTCTTGCGGGCGATGATCCCGGTGACGATCTCGTCGATCTCGTGATGCAACAGCGGCTCCCCACCGGCGACGACGACGATCGGGGCGCCGCATTCATCGACCGCCTCCAGGCATTGATCGACGCTGAGCCGCTGGTTCAGGATCGCATCCGGATAGTCGATCTTGCCGCAGCCGGCGCAGGCAAGGTTGCAGCGAAACAGCGGTTCCAGCATCAAGACGAGCGGGTAGCGCGCGACGCCGCGCAGGTGGCGCCCGACAATATAGGCGCCGACGCGGATCTTCTGGTGCAGCGGGATGGCCAAGGCGAATCCTTATCAAACGAGGTGATCTACAGCCGCGGTCAGCCGCGCGTGGGACTGTCGGCGAGTTGCGAGGGCATGCGGAAGCGGACATTCTCGGTGACGCCCGGGAGTTCCTCTTCCTCGATCTCGGTCATCTCCCGCAGCCGCGCGATCAATTGCTCGACGAGCGCGTCCGGCGCCGAGGCGCCCGCCGTGATCCCGACCGAGGAGGCGCCTTTCAACCAGGCGGGATCGAGCGCGCGGGCGTCCTCGATCAGATAGCTCGGCACCCCGCATTCGGCGGCGATCTCGCGCAGCCGGTTCGAGTTCGAGCTGTTCGGCGCGCCGACGACCAGAACAACATCGACGATCTTGGCCAGTTCCCTGGCCGCCCGCTGGCGGTTCTGGGTAGCGTAGCAGATATCCTTGGTGTCGGGTCCGACGATCGAGGGAAACCGCGCCTTCAGCGCCTCGATGACGGCGCGGGTATCGTCGACGCTCAGCGTCGTCTGGGTGATGAAGGCGAGCTTGTCGGGATCGGCAACCTTCAGCTTGGCGACCTCCACGGGCCGCGAGATCAGGTGGACCCGGCCGGTGATCCGTCCCATCGTGCCCTGGATTTCGGGGTGGCCGGCATGCCCGATGAGGATGATCTCGCGTCCCTGGTTGGCATAGCGCTGGCCCTCGATGTGGACCTTGGAGACGAGCGGACAGGTGGCGTCGATAACCGGCAGCCCGCGCTCGCCCGCCCGCCGCTCGATCTCGCTGGCGACGCCATGGGCGCTGAAGATCGTCACCGATCCCGGCGGCACCTCGTCGATCTCGTCGACAAACTGGGCGCCCTTCGCGCGCAGCCGCTCGACGACATGGCGGTTGTGCACGATCTCATGACGGACGTAGATCGGCGGGCCGTATTTTTCGAGCGCGCGCTCGACGATCTCGATCGCCCGCTCGACGCCGGCGCAAAATCCTCGGGGTTGGGCCAGCACCACTCGCATTATCTTGCCTCATCGCCTCGGTGTCGCCGCCGGGCGCGGCTGCCGCAGCCCGATGCGGATACGGCCATCCCGCCGCGCCTATCCCTGCCACGATTCGCGCCTCGCGCGCAATGCCGCGACGGGCGGCGGCGACCGCAGCGACCGACGCCGCGGCGAATTTGCACTGCGCGGGATCGGCTGGTTTGCTATCACTAACGCTCGCACGAGGTCATTCGACGGGCCGTTCATGCCATTTTCTCGACGTCTTTTCCTGGGGTTGCCGCTGGCGATCTTGGCCCGGCCGCGCGCCGCATCGGCCGCCGATCCGGGTACCGCGCCGGGGACGATCGAACGGTTCTACGCGACGCTCTTGGCGGTCATGAAAGAGGCGAAGCACCTCTCCTTCGACCAGCGCTACAGCCGCCTCGCCCCGGCGATCGAAGAGGCCTTCGACCTCGGGCTGATGACCCGGATCGCGGTCGGGCCGGGCTGGACCGGGATCGCCCCCGATCAGCAGCAGCGCCTCAACGCCGCGTTCGCGCGCTACTCGATTTCGACCTATGCCAACCGCTTCGACGATTATGGCGGCGAGCGTTTCGAGGTCGATCCCACCCCGGCGGCCAATCCGAACGGCCAGCTGGTGACGACGTGGTTGGTCAAGTCGAACGGCGAGAAGGTGGGACTGAACTATCTGATGCGCCAGGACCGGGCCGGTTCCTGGAAGGTCATCGACGTCTATCTGAGCGGCACCGTCAGCGAGTTGGCGACCCGGCGTGCGGAATTCGGCGCCGTCTTGCAGCACGACGGGGCGGACGGGCTCGTGCGGATGATCGAACGGCGCGCCGCCGCGCTACGGGCTGGGTGAGGGAGGCGGCGGCGCGCTGGCATCGCCGCCAGCGGAGGGCAGCCCGCTCGATTGCGGCAACGGAGGACTGGCGGGGGGTGCCGCAGGTGCGGCGTTGGGATCCTGGTAGAAGTTGGGGGCAGGCTCGGGCGCTGCCCCGTGCCGCAATTCAGCGGCGCGGTGCTGCTCGGAAAGGCTGCGCAGCTCGGCATAGAAATCGAGCGAGTTCTTCTGCAAATCATCGAGGATATCGAGGTTGCGGGCGCGTTGATCGACGCCGTCGAGGATGAACCGGGCAATCTGGATCTCGTCCAGATCCTTCACGGTCGCCAGATAGTCGAATGGATCGAAATAGGCATCGGCGCCCATGCCGATCAGATCGCGCGGGTTCGAGGGGCCGAGGAGCGGAGCGATCAGATACGGACCCTCGGGCAGGCCCCAGGCGAACAGCGTTTGTCCGAAATCTCCCGATTGCTTTTCCAGCCCCCATTTGTTGGCAACGTCGAATAAACCGCCCAGACCGATCGTTGAGTTTACGCCGAATCGGCCGACCGAGATTTCGGCGCGTTCGAGCTCTCCTTGCAGCAGGTTGTTGATGACGACGACCGGCTCCTTCATGTTGCCGAGGGCGCGGTGCACTGCCTCGCGCCCCACTTCGGGCACAATGGCGCTGTAGACCTGCGCCACCGGCTTGAGCAGGATGCGGTCGACGAACAGGTTGACCTCGAGGGTCTGGCGATTCAGCGGTTCGAGGGGATCGTTGGTCTGCTCGAAGACGGCGCGCTCGGCGGGGTCGCTCGGCGGGGTTGCACAACCGGCGAGGGCGGTCAATAAGACCGCGGCAGCGCAGCGGATCGCTCCGCGGGGGGAGGGGACGATTTTCACGTGGTGGTCCGGAAGCTTTGCTGATCGGAACCGGGGGATGCGCGCGGCTTCGGGGTCATCGTCGGTAATCCCGGCGGCGAACGCAACCGCAAATCGCGGCGCGATTCGGCCTTCGCCCTTCGGTCGAGTGGGTGTGCGATGACCGATCTCGGGCTGGTCTTGATATTTTTCCTGGCCTGGACCTACGTGGTCTGCGCGACGGTCGCGGCGTTGCGTTTTGCCCGGCGACCGATCGTCGCGCCTCCCGGCGCCGCGCCCCTTGGCCCTGCATCCGCCAGTGCACCGCCGGTTTCCATCCTCAAGCCGCTGCACGGCGTCGAGCCCGGGCTCGCCGAGAACCTGCGCTCGTTTGCCGACCAGGATTACCCCGCCTTCCAGCTCGTGCTCGGCGTCAGCGATCGCGCCGACGGCGCCTTGCCGATCGCCCGCGCGCTGATTGGCGAGCAGCCGCTCGAGGATATCGAGCTCGTCGTCGATCCGCGCGCCGCCGGCAGCAATCTCAAGGTGGCGAACCTTGAAAACATGCTGCCGGCGGCGCGCCACCAGCTGATTGTGCTGGCCGATAGCGACATGCGCGTGACGCCCGATTATCTCGCCATCGTGACCGCGCCCTTGGCCGACCCCGCGACCGGGATCGTGACCTGCGCCTATAAGGGCGTTCCGACCGGCGGCCTGTGGTCGCGATTGGCGGCGCTGCATATCAATTTCGGCTTCCTGCCGGGCGCGCTTGTCGGCGATGTGCTCGACGTCGGCGATGGCTGCTTCGGCGCGACGATCGCGCTGCGCCGCGAGGTGCTGGACCGGCTCGGCGGTTTCGCCCGCCTGCGCAACGAGCTCGCCGACGACCACCGGCTCGGCGCCGCGGTGCGCAAGCTCGGCCTCAAGGCGGTGCTCTCGCCCTATATCGTCGAAAACCGCGTGACCGAGCCCTCCTTCGCCAGTCTGTGGCGCCACGAATTGCGCTGGGCGCGCACCTCGCGGATGCTGGCGCCGGCCGGTTTCGCCGGTTCGGTGATCACCCATACGGTGATGACAACCGCGCTCGCCGCCATGCTCTGGGGATCGGGGTCGGCGGCGTGGGAATGTGTTCTCATTTCGGTGCTGCTGCGCTGGATATCGGCCATTCTGATCGCCCGCCGTCTCGATCTGCCGCGCGCCGGGCTGTGGCTGCTGCCGTTACGGGATGCTTTGTCCTTTGCGGTGTTTCTCTATAGCTTCTGCGGGCGCAGCGTGTTGTGGCGCGACCAGCTGTTCCGGGTCGAGCCGAACGGCGAGATCAGCGTCGAGGGAGATTAGCCGGCATGATGAAGACCCTGTTCCTGCATCCGCCGTCATTCGATGGGTTCGATGGCGGGGCGGGGTCGCGTTATCAGGCGCGCCGCGAGATCCGCTCGTTCTGGTATCCGACCTGGCTGGCCCAGCCGGCCGCGCTCGTTCCCGGCAGCCGACTGATCGACGCCCCGCCGGCACGGCTGCCACTCGCGGAGGTGCTGCCGATCGCTCATGACTACGAATTGGCGGTGCTGCATACGTCGACCCCCTCCTTCGCCGCCGATGTCAAGGTTGCCCAAGCCCTGAAAGATACCAATCCCCGGCTCAAGATCGGCCTCGTTGGCGCCAAGGTCGCGGTCGAGCCCGACGCCAGCCTCGCCGCCTCGCGCGCCATCGATTTCGTCGCCCGCGAAGAATTTGATTTCACGATCAAGGAGGTGGCCGACGGCCGCACGTTCGCCGACATCGACGGGCTGAGCTATCGCGACGGCGCCGGGGAAATCGTCCACAACCGGGCGCGCGCCGTCCTCGAGGATATGGACAAGCTCCCGTTCGTCACCGAGGTCTACAAGCGCGATTTGCATGTCGAGGATTACTTCATCGGCTATCTGAAGCACCCGTATATGTCGCTCTACACGGGGCGCGGCTGCCGCTCTAAATGCACCTTTTGCCTGTGGCCGCAGACCGTCGGCGGGCACCGCTACCGGGTCCGCAGCGTCGCCCACGTGATCGAGGAAATCCGCCTCGCGCGGAGCTATTTCCCGCAGGTCCAGGAGTTCTTCTTCGACGACGACACCTTCACCGACGACCGGCCGCGCGCCGAGGCGATCGCGAAGGAACTCGGCAAGCTCGGCGTCACCTGGTCGTGCAACGCCAAGGCCAACGTGCCGCGCGCGACATTGGAAGTCTTGCGCGACAACGGGTTGCGCCTCCTCCTGGTCGGCTACGAGACCGGCAACCAGCAGATTCTCAACAACATCAAGAAGGGCATGCGGATCGACATCGCGCGCCGCTTTACCAAGGATTGCCACGAGCTCGGCGTCACGATCCACGGCACCTTCATCCTCGGGCTCCCGGGCGAGACCAAGGAGACGATCGAGGAAACCATTCGCTTTGCCGCCGAGATCAACCCGCACACGATCCAGGTCTCATTGGCCGCGCCCTATCCCGGCACCGAGCTCTACCGACAGGCGGTCAGTGAAGGCTGGCTTGACATCGCCCATGCCGAATTGATCGACGATCATGGGGTGCAGATCGCGCCGTTGCATTATCCGCACCTGTCGCACACCGAAATCTTCGACTCGCTCGAAACCTTCTACAAACGCTTCTACTTCCGCCGCAAGAAGATCGCGTCGCTCGTCGCCGAGATGATCCGGAGCCCGCAAATGATGCGGCGCCGGCTGCGCGAGGGCGTCGAGTTCTTCCAGTTCCTGCGCCAGCGGGAGATGGCGAGCTGACCACCACAATGTCGTCCCGGCGGAAGCCGGGACCCCATCGTGCTTCAACTCTCTGGCCCCGGGCGATGATGCATCCTCCGGGGGGCCGCGTCAGCCGAGACATGGATCCCGGCTTGCGCCGGGATGACAACCGCGAGCGGAGCCTCATCGTCACGGCTGACGATTTCGGCCGCGACGTCGCGATCAACGAGGCGGTGGAGGCGGCCTATCGCGACGGCATCCTCACCTGCGCCAGTCTGATGGTGGGGGCGCCCGCCGCCGCCGACGCGGTGGCCCGCGCGCATCGGCTGCCGGGGCTCAAGGTCGGGCTGCATCTTGTGCTGATCGACGGCACCCCGGTGTTGCCGCCCGGCAACCTCAGGGGCTTGGTTAGCGCGGACGGGCGGTTCGCCGACAACCAGATCCGCGCCGCGCTGCGCTATTTCTTCGTGCCCGGAATGCGCCGCCTGCTCGCCGCCGAGATCCGTGCGCAATTCGAGGCGTTCCACGCGACCGGCCTCGTCCTCGACCATGTCAACACGCACCGGCACCTGCACCTGCACCCGACGGTCGCCCGCCTCGTCGTCGAGATTGGCCGCGACTATGGGATGCGCGCGATGCGCCTCCCCGCCGAGCCGGAGGGCGTGCTGCGCCGCGCCTTTCCGGGCGAACGCTATCGGGCGCCGCCCTACCGGCCAGTCGTCGCGGCGCTGCGGCGCCGGCTGCGGCGGGCCGGCCTTACGACGAACGACCAGGTGTTCGGCATCGCCTGGAGCGGTGCGCTGGTCGAAAAGCGGCTCCTCGGCCTCTTGCCGCATCTGCCGCCCGGGGTCAGCGAACTGTATTTCCACCCGGCGGTGCGGACAACGCCCGCGCTTGCCGCCGCGATGCCGGGCTACCGCCACGCCGAGGAGCTCGCCGCGCTGATCAGCCCCCGGGTGCGTCAATGCATCGCCGAACTCGGGATCGGCCTTATCGGCTACCGGGATCTCGGGCCGGCTCGGTAACCGGCCGGGCCGGGCCGAGCAGGGCCGGCAGGATGAAGAGCGTGCAGAACAGTGTGCACAACAGCGAGATCGCCAGAAGCTCGCCCATTCCCGCCGTGCCGGGATCGTCCGACAGCGCGAGAGAACCAAACGCCGACATCGTCGTCAGGGCACTGAAGATGACCGCGCGCGCGGTGCTCGACTGCAGGTGATCGCTTACTCCGGCGCGCCAGTTCATCACGAAATAGATGTCGAAGGCGACCCCGATCCCCAACAGCAGCGGTAACGCGATGATGTTGGCGTAATTGAGCTTCATGCCGAGAACCACGGTCACTGCGAGGGTGAGGATCGCGGCGAGGAGGAGGGGAGCAATCACCAGCATGATGTCGCGCATCCGCCGCAGCACCAGCGCGAGAAGGAGGGTGATCGCGGCGATGGCGATGATCCCCGCTTCGACAAACGCCGAGCTGATGAGGCGGCCGGCCTCGCGGATCGTCACCGGCGTCCCCGTCGCATCGGGGGCGAGGGTGCGCACGGCGGCGACAAACCGCTCGAGCACCGCAGGATCGCGGGCGTCGCCCTTGGGAAAGACCTCGACCCGGGCGCGGCCATCGGCGGCAATCCAGCTGTCGCGCAATTCCGCCGGCAGGCTGGCGAGCGTCACCGGCTTGGCCTGGATCTGCTCGGCCAGTGCGGCGAACCGGTGCTCGAGGCCGGTGACGAGGACTTGGCGCAACGCCGGCACGATTGCCGGCCCGCGCGCTGCCGCCTCATCGAGTGCCCCGGCAAGGCGTGCCGCCGGACTGTGCGGGCCGCTATGGTGTTGCAACGCGTCGCGGCAGGCGGCGATCGAGCGCACCACATCGGCATCGCTCGGCGGCGGCAGCATCGAGCCCGGGGTCAGCGTCGGCCCGAGCAACAACGCGAGGTCGCCGATGATCGCGAGCTTCTTCTGCTGATCGTCGGGGATGAAGCTCGCCGCGGTGACGCTTTGCGCGACCTGCGGCAGCTTCTGAAGCCGGTCGGTGATCCGCTCGGCCGCGCCCTCGGACGGCGCGAGGATCTCGGCGGTATAGGGAGTCGTCATCGGGTCCTTCATCAGGTCGCGCGCCGTCGCGACCAACTCGCTCTTCGGGTTCTTCAGATTGAGGGGGTCGAAATCGAAACTGATCCGCGGCAGGAGCGCGAGCCCCGCGGCCGCCAGGACTGCCGCCGCACCGATCACCCAGAAGCGGCGGCGCGAGAGGAACCGGTCGAGCGCGACGGCGCGGCGAAAGCCGACCGGCGCCGGTTCACCCGGCGGCCGCAGCAGCGTCAACCCGGCCGGCAAGAGGACGAGATTAAGCGTGATCGCTATCAGCATGCCGCAGCCGGCGATCCATCCGAGCTCGCGGATCCCGGTATACTCTGTCGGCACAAACGACAGGAAACCGATCGCCGTCGCACCGGCGGCGAGGACGAGCGCCGGGCCGATCGATTCCCCGGCGCCGCGCAGCGCCTCCGGAAAGGTGCCGCGGCGGTGCCGCTCGTCGCGGTAGCGGACGCTGAACTGAATGCTGAAATCGACCGCCAGACCGATGAAAAGGACGCCGAACGCCACCGAAATCAGGTTGAGCGACCCGATCGCCAGCGCCGCGAACCCGGCGGTCAGCGCGAGACCCGCGGCGAGCGTCGCCAGGATGACGGCAACGAGCTTCACCGAGCGCACCGCGGCGAAGAGGATCGCGCACACCAGCACAATGGAGAGGATCGTCGATTTGAGAGCGCTCTCGCGCAGCGTCGCGAACTCTTCATCGTCGAGCGCCACCGAACCGGTGAGGCGCACCCCCACCCCGTGCGCCGGGTCGAGCGCCAAGTCGCCGGTCAGCCGGCGGATCTCGGCGCGCGCCCGGGCCGCGGGCTCGAGCGCGTCGAAGTCCAAGACCGGGCGGGTCAGCACAAAGCGGCGGCGCTCCCGCGGCTCGGCGGTCCGACCGGTCATCAGGCGCTGCCAGTTGAGCGGCTCGGCATGGCCCTCCAGCACGGCTTTGACCGCATCGCCAATCGCCGTCAGCGTCGGGGCGAGGCGGTCGATCGCCGCTTGATCCTGCCCGGCGCCGGCGACAAACATGGCCAACGCATCGAACAGCCCGCGCAGGCTGGGATCATGGGCGAGGCTGCCGATCAGCGGCTGCGCCGCGATCAACTGCTCCGACAGCGCTGCGAGTTCGGCTTGCGGCAGGTACAAAAGGCCGTTTTTGTCGAAAAACGGTCCGCCGTCCGGCTGCTGTACATAGCGAAACAGCTCGGGCTCGGCACGCAGCCGGGCGGCGAGCGCGGTCGCCGCGGAATTGGCCTCGTCGCCGGTCTTCCCATCGATGACGATGACCAACAGATCGTCGTTTTGCGGAAACGCCTTGTTGAGGGCGATCTCGTTCTGGCGCCACGCCAATCCGGTCGGCAGCATCTCTTGGAGATCGGTGTCGATCGCGAGGTGGGCCCTGGCGTAGTAGGCGCCGCCGAGCGCCACGACCAATCCGGCGAGCGCGATTGGCACGGCGTGAATGCGGGCGCGATCGACGATGCGGCCGATGATTGCGGCGATCACGCGGCGCCTCGCCGACCATTCGCTTTGCGCCGACGCAGCATCACGGGCGCGGCCGCAAACAATGTGGTCGTCCGCTCCCCCTAAATGAGAATTGCGTCGGTTCGTAGGCCGAATTGTCGTGAAAAATCCCAGTGCTCGTCACAATGCGGACATGGTTCGCGCCGAAGCTGCATAGAATATCGTAGGGATGGAGGGGATCATGGCCGGACGCACAGAATGCTGCAGCTATGAGCCGAGCCTCGAAGATCTGCTCGATGACGAGGTCATGGCGCCGGTCTTGCGCAGCGCCGGCTACGATCCGCAGGGACTTCGCGACATGATGGTGGAAACCGCCAAACGGATCGACGACCGGCGGAGCGACGACCGTGCCGCCCGCGATCGCCGCCGCGACGACTGCTAGACCGCCGGTGACCATGCCGCGAATTCGATGCGCACGGTGAGCCCAGGTGGCTGCCCCGAACGTTGACTGTCACCGAGAGTTACCGTTGCCGCATGCCGGCGCGCCACTGCGCGCACCAGGCTGAGGCCGAGCCCGTTCCCCGGCGTGCTGCGGCTGGGCTCGAGGCGGACGAAGCGGTCGAAGACGCTCTCGCGATCGGCTTCGGGGATGCCCGGTCCCCGATCGGCGACGTCGATCGCGGCGCGCCCGTCCCGCTCTCGCACGCTGATCGC
>CAVTGB010000022.1:0-71553 GCA_963734125.1 uncultured Alphaproteobacteria bacterium | reverse complement strand
TCCAGGTGGCCGGTCGCGCGCAGGTCGACCTGAGCCACCTGGCCATCCAGGCCGGGATGGTGAAGCTGGCGACGTCGAGCCGCACCGGACACTGGGTGTCCTTGACGGTGAGGGTTCCGCCTACCGTCCAGCCGGTCTGCATCGCGTGCAGGCGGCCGGATCGGCGACCCAGTCGCCGGGCAGCACGGGGCTGGCCACTTCTCCGGTCATGGCCGGGCGGGTCATGTCAGCGTCCTTTCATGCTGGCCGCCGTGGCGGCGGGCCGTTGATAGCCGGTGACGTGGTGGATCTCGATGCGGTCAGGGCCAGGCAGCAGGGCGGGATCCTCTCCCGGCAGCAGTTCGGTGCTCATCGCGGCGCGCTCGGCGGCGTCCAGGGTCTCCACCGATGTCGCGAGGGTGATGATCAAGGCTCCGAAGTCGCGGCCGTGGAGCACGTAGGCGCCGACCAGGCCGCTGAGGCCGCTGATCGCCGGCGAATCCCGCTGCCAGGCCCGGTCCGCGGCGGCGCCTGTTCCGGTGCGCGCGGGCCGTCGAAGTACATGGACCGGGCCCAGACCGGTGCCTGCGCCGACGCCGGCCCGTCCTCGGCGGCCGTGACGTGGTAAACCTCCCCGGGCAGCGCGACCAGCCCGGCACGCCGGCCGAGATAGGCGGTGGCGCCGACCTCGGTCTCCCACAGCGTGAGGCACACCCCGGCGGCGAGGCCAGCTGCCGGAAAGTGAGGGAGCCGAGCAGGCCAGGCTGACCAGCCATCCGGGGATCTGGGCCGTCCTCGGAGTGACCGCGGCGGCCACGGGCCTTTTCTAGATGCGCGTACATTCCACGTTCCTTTCGGCGGGGTCGAACCCCACCACTGTCGGGCTGGGACCTGGCCGGGCACATGCGTGCTAGTACTCGGTTCGCCACCTGACTTAGCTCGTGGACGGCTGACTTAGCTCGTGGACGGCGGGCGCCCGGCGCGGGGAACATGGCCGCATGACTGATGTGGCGTCCGGGCTGGGCATCCTGGCCGGGCGTGACCGGGAGCTGGCCACGCTGCGGCGGTGGCTGGCCGAGGCGCTGGCCGGCCATGGCCGCCTTGTCGTGCTGACCGGACCGCCAGGGATCGGCAAGACGCGGCTGGCGGAAGAACTGGGTGACGGCGCGCGGCGGGCCGGACAGCGGGTGCTGTGGGGCCGGGCCGTCGAAGAGCGGGGTGCGCCGCCGTTGTGGCCATGGCGGCGGATACTGGACGCCGTCGGGGGCGCCAGCGAACCAGACAGGCTGGCCGAGGATCCGGGCCGGGCCCGGGCCGATGACCTTACTGCGGTCAGGTTCCGCGCCGCGGCCGCCACCACCGATGCCCTTATCGCCGCGGCGCATGCGGCCGGCCTGCTCATCGTGCTGGAGGATCTGCACTGGGCTGACCGATGCCTCGCTGTTCCTGCTGCGGGAACTCGCGGCCGAACTGCCCGCCTCGTGCCTGCTCGTGCTGGCCACCTGCCGGGACACCGCCGTGATCCCTGGCGGGCCGCGCTTGCAGACCTGGCCCGGCTACCTGGCTGGCGGTGATGCGGCTCGCCCCGCTCGGCGAGGCTGATCGCAACTTCGCCCCTGCCATGGTTTGGGACGCCATATTTGAGGGCGTTGTCGAGGAGGTTGGCAACCGCTTGCGACAACAGGTGCCGATCGCCGCGGATCATCGTCCCCGGCGCGCTGTCGAGGCGCAGCGCAAAGCCCTTCTCTTCGGCCAGCGGCTCGTAGAGCTCGACCACCGCCCGCGCGATCTCGCCGAGGTCCAACGGCGCGTCGGTCCGCTCGGCGGCGCCGGCCTCCGCCTCGGCGATGCTGAGGAGCGCGTTGAAGGTGGCGAGCAGCCGGTCGGCTTCGTCGATCGCGGCGCGGATCGCGTCGGTTCGCGCGAGGCGATCGTCAGGACCAAGGAGGGCCAGCTCGAGCCGCGCCCGCAGCCGCGCCAAGGGCGTCTTCAGATCATGCGCGACATTGTCGGTGACCTCGCGCATCGCGCTCATCAGCCGCTCGATCTGATCGAGCATGCCATTGAGATTGGCGGCCAGCTGGTCGAATTCGTCGTTGGTCCCGCGCCGCGGCACCCGGTCCGACAAATTGCCGGCGATCACCCGCTCGGCGGTACGGTTCACCTGCTCGACCCGGCGCAGCATGTTGCGGCTCATGACGGTCCCGCCGGCGAGCCCGATACCGAGGGCGACGAGGCCCGACCATAAGAGCGTCGCCTTGATGCGGTTGCGAAACGCAGCGCCGTCGCTGATATCGCGCCCAACCAGGAGGCGATAGCCCTCGGGGATCGTAAACAAGACGCCGCGCGCCGGGTGGGTCTCGCTCTGGCCCTTGACCGCCACGTCGATCTGAAACGACAGGGGTCCCGAGCGGACCGGGACGCCGCTTGGCCAGCCGCTGATATTGCCGGCGAGCGGCCTGCCCTCGCTGTTGGTCACCAGATAGAGCATGCCGTCGCCACGATCACCGGCGCTGCGCGCCGCGACGATCTGGATGAGGCCGCTCAGACCGCGCTGGGCGTATTGCTCGGCGAGGCCGGTGATTTCGGCATCGAGGGTCGCCTCGGTCTGCCGCTCGACAAAGTCGGCGCTCGTCCAATAGACGAAAAACAAGACGCCGATAACCGAGACCGCAAAGACCAGAAAATAGAGCCCGGCCAGACGAAATGCGTGGGTCCGAATGAGGCGCCGTAGCGGTCGGACGATCGCCCACGCCCGCCGTCCGCCGGCCGGGGCGGGCGCGCTCGCCGGCATAGCCGGCTTGGCCGCCGTCGCGCCGACCGCAAGCTCGGCCGGTGTTCCGAGTTCCACAAAGCTATCGGCCATTAAGGGCGGACCTCATGCCGAAAGCTGGCGCAGCGAGCGGTCCGCCCGCAGCCGACGCCGCGTCCTTCGAGACGCGCCCGATCGGCGCTCCCTCAGGATGACGATCTTTCTGAATGTCGTAGTCAACTCACGTCATCCTGACGAGGAGCCCGCGATAGCGGGCGTCTCGAAGGACGCATGGTGCTCCGCCCTCGACGGTAAGCCGCGATCCGCATTCTGCCGCTCACTCCGCGGCGCGCAGGCAATACCCCGCGCCGCGTACGGTGTGCAGCAGCGGATGATCGAAGTTTTTGTCGATTTTCTGGCGCAGTCGGCTGACATGCACATCGATCACATTGGTCTGCGGGTCGAAATGGTAATCCCACACGTTTTCGAGCAGCATCGTCCGGGTCACGACATGGCCGGCATTGCGCATCAGGTACTCGAGCAGCTGGAACTCCCGCGGCAACAGCTCGATCGTCTTGTCGCCGCGCTTCACCGTCCGGGTCAATAAATCGAGTTCGAGATCGGCAACCCGCAGCCTTGTCAGGCTCGGCGCATCGCCGCCACGCCGCAACAATACTTCGATGCGGGCCAAGAGTTCGCTGAACGCGAACGGCTTGACAAGATAATCGTCACCCCCCGAACGCAACCCCTTGACCCGATCGTCGACGCTGCCGAGCGCCGAGAGGATCAGCGCCGGCGTGCGAATCGCGGCGCCGCGCAGCGCCCCCAATAGCGCCAGCCCGTCCATCCCCGGCAGCATGCGGTCGAGGATGATCGCGTCGTAGCTGCCGGAGGTGGCAAGGAACAGACCGTCCCTGCCGTCGTGCGAATGATCGATCGTATAGCCGCTTTCGCTCAGCCCCTTGACGAGATAGGCGGCGGTCGCGCGATCGTCTTCGATAATGAGGAGCTTCATCGAGCTGCGCCAAACTGTCCGCCCGTGGTCGGGGCGCCGCGCCAGCGGGTCTCACCGAGCGCCCGCCATAGTTGACTTGGAACTAACGTATCCGCCTCCTGTTTACGAACAGCACCTTTCGGTGATCGGCAGTTGGGGGCGAGCGGGTGGCAAGCGATGAGTTTGAAGTGGTTGCGCCACTCGACAGAAGCAAGAAGATCAGCATCCTCATCGTCGAGGACGAGGCGCTGATTGCCAGCTATATCAAGGAAGTTCTCGGCGAATCGGGGTTTGGCGTCGCCGGCATCGCGGCCTCGGGCCGCGAGGCCTTATCCCTGGTGGCGGAAAACCACCCCGCCTTGGCGCTCGTCGATATCCGGCTGACCGGGCCGATCGACGGGATCGAGCTGGCCTGCCGGCTGCGCCAAGAATTCGACGTGCCCTCGATCTTCCTCTCCGGGCTGGTCGACGCTGCGACGATCGAGCGCGCCCGGGCCGCGAAACCGCTCGGTTTTCTCGCCAAGCCGTTTCGGCCAAGCCAGGTGTTCAACGCGATCCAACGCGCCCTCGACCCGGAAGGCTAATCGGCCGGCGGGCCAGCCCTCAGCTACCTGCGCCGCGAAATATTTGCGGCGGAATGCCACAGCGCGCGGGTCGGCCGGCGCGCCGGCCGATTTCACCTTGACCAGGACGGCGGCAGCGACGATCTATTGCGTACCAATCCGGTCCGAATTGGACAGCTTGGCCTGCAATGATTGCCATGAGGCCTGCCCGGCCGATGATTATCCTGTCAAAGCTCGCCGATTACGGCGTCATCGTCGCCTCGCATCTCGCCGCCTATCCTGACCGGCAGGCGACCGCGGCCGCGATTGCCACGGCCACCCGGCTGCCCCCGGCGACCGTCGCCAAGCTGTTGAAGGCTTTGGCGCATGCCGGTCTCGTCAGCGCAACTCGGGGGGCCGCCGGCGGCTATCGCCTGGCCCGACTTCCGGCCGCGATCTCGGTGGCCGAGGTTGTTGCCGCGATCGACGGCGATATCGGGCTGACCCAATGCTCGGTTCATGCTGCGGAATGCGAGCGCACCAATTATTGCCCGACCCGGCCGCATTGGGCCGCGATCAACCGCGCTGTCGGGGCGGCGCTGTCGGCGATCTCGCTTGACGAGATGATCGGGCCGATGACGTTTGCCCCCGCTGCCGGGTTTGCCGCGCCGGCCCGCAGTTTAATGAATGAGTCGCCCTGATGACCGCTCCCCTCGATACCCAGGAAACCATCCGCTCGCTCTCGCAGGAGGGCTACAAATACGGCTTTGTCACCGATATCGAAGCCGACAGTGCGCCGCCCGGCCTCAACGAAGACACGGTGCGCTTCATCTCGGCGAAGAAGGGTGAGCCCGAGTGGTTCCTCGAATGGCGGCTCGCCGCGTTCCGCGCCTGGCGCACGATGACCGAGCCCGATTGGGCCAAGGTCAAGATCGCGCCGATCGATTACCAGGCCTCGACCTACTATTCGGCACCCAAACAGCAGGCCGGCCCGACCTCGTTGGACGAGGTCGATCCCGAGCTCCTGGCGATGTACGCAAAGCTCGGCATCCCATTGAAGGAACAGGCCGCGCTCGCCGGGGTTGCGGTCGACGCCGTGTTTGACAGCGTGTCGGTGGCGACCACCTTCAAGAAGGAACTCGGCGAACTGGGGATCATCTTCTGCTCGTTCGGCGAGGCGGTGAGGGAACATCCCGAGCTGGTGCGCCGCTATCTCGGCAGCGTCGTGCCGTCGAACGACAATTTCTTCGCGGCCTTGAATTCGGCGGTGTTCAGCGACGGGTCGTTTGCCTACATCCCGCCGGGGGTGCGCTGCCCGATGGAGCTCAGTACCTATTTCCGCATCAACGCCGCCAAGACCGGCCAGTTCGAGCGCACCCTCCTGATTGCCGACAAAGGCGCCTACGTCAGCTATCTCGAAGGTTGCACGGCGCCGCAGCGCGACGAAAACCAGCTGCATGCCGCGGTCGTCGAACTGATCGCGCATGAGGATGCGCAGATCAAATACTCGACCGTGCAGAACTGGTATCCGGGCGACGCCGAGGGTAAGGGCGGGATCTATAATTTCGTGACCAAGCGCGGCCACTGTAAGGGCGCCCGCTCGAAAATCTCGTGGACCCAAGTGGAAACCGGCTCGGCGATCACCTGGAAATACCCGAGTTGCATCCTCGAAGGCGATAATTCAGTCGGCGAATTCTATTCGGTGGCGATCACCAACAACCGCCAGCAGGCCGATACCGGGACCAAGATGATCCATATCGGCCGCAACACCAGTTCGACGATCATCTCCAAGGGGATCTCGGCCGGGCGCGGCCAGAACACTTACCGGGGCCTCGTCCGGGTACAGCCGCGGGCGCAAGGCGCGCGCAACTACACGCAATGCAATTCGCTTCTCATCGGCGACCGCTGCGGCGCCCACACCGTGCCCTATATCGAGGTGCGCAACCCCTCGGCGCGGATCGAGCACGAGGCGACGACCTCGAAGATTTCGGACGACCAGCTGTTCTACTGCCGCCAGCGCGGCCTCGCCGACGAGGACGCGCTCTCCCTCATCGTCAACGGCTTCTGCAAGGATGTCCTCAAAGAGCTGCCGATGGAGTTTGCCGTCGAAGCGCAAAAGCTCCTCGCCGTCAGCCTCGAAGGCAGCGTCGGGTGAGGCTCACAATGTCCAGTCCATTTGTCATGGCCGGGCGTGTCCCGGCCATCCACGACCAACGTCACAGGCTTAGCCCCGTTTACATGGTTTCCCTGTTGTTTTTGTTTTTGGGGATGAGACTAGCCGTGGCTCCGGAAATACAGATAGGAATAAAAATCGACTGCGAACACCAGTATTTGACAGATGATGTAGGTTATTGGCTCACTGACGATGCCGGAAAATTCTTAACCGCAGACGATCCCCGATATTGGCTTATTATCCATGATGCTCGGGTCCCATTGCCACTATGGGCTGATCCAGTCTTGGAGAAAGTCTTAGTGCCCCGTAAGTGCAGGTAAGCGGAAGATCGGTGCGGCATAAATGATGCTCGAAATCCATAATCTGCACGCCCGACTTGCCGATGGCCGCGAGATCCTGAAAGGGATCGACCTCGCGGTCGCGGCGGGCGAGGTGCACGCGATCATGGGGCCGAACGGCGGCGGCAAGTCGACGCTTGCCGCGGTCCTCGCCGGGCGCGAGGGCTATATCGTGACCGACGGCAGCGTTCGCTATCAGGGGCGCGACCTCCTCGCGATGCCGGCGGACGAGCGGGCGCGCGAGGGGGTCTTCCTCGCCTTCCAGTACCCGGTCGAGATCCCCGGGGTCAACAACACCTATTTCCTGCGCGCCGCGGTCAACGCCCAGCGCCGTCACCGGGGCGAACCCGAGCTCGACGCCGGCCAGTTCCTGCGCATCGTGCGCGCCAAATTGAAGCTCCTCGACATCGGCGACGATCTCCTGCAGCGCGCGGTCAATGTCGGGTTTTCTGGCGGCGAGAAAAAGCGCAACGAAATCTTCCAGATGGCGATGCTCGAACCGAAGCTCGCGATCCTCGACGAGACCGACAGCGGGCTCGACATCGACGCGCTGCGCACCGTGGCGCGCGGGGTCAACGGGCTGCGCGCGCCGGACCGGGCGATCGTCATGATCACCCATTACCAGCGCCTCCTCGACCATGTCGAACCGGACCGCGTGCACGTGCTGCAGGATGGCCGCATCGTGCAATCGGGCGACAAGGGCCTCGCCGCCGAACTGGAGGCGCGCGGCTACGGCACGTTCGACGAGGCCGTGGGCGACGTAGCCTGATGAACGCGATCGTCGATTACCCGGTGAAGCCCGAGGCCCGGCCCTATCTCGACGCCTTCGACCGCGGCGCTGCCGACGGCGCGGCGCTCGCCGGCAGCCGCCGGAGCGGCATGGCCCGCTTTGCCGAAGCCGGCTTTCCCAGCCGCAAGAGCGAGAACTGGCGCTATCTCGATTTGCAGCCGCTCGACGCGCGACCCGCTCCTCCCCGCCGCCGCGCCGTCGGCCCGAGTGCTGCGGGCGATGGGCGAGCATCTGACCGGCCTATTGCTGCCCGGAAAGGGAGCGCGCCTGGTTTTTGTCGATGGTCATTTCGCCCAAGACTTGTCCTCGCTCGATATGCCAGAGGGGGTGTGGTTCGGGGCGATCTCCGCGGCGCTGGCCGAGCGGCCGGAGCTTCTCGATCAGGTCGTGGGCTCGGTCCCGGGCGATGCCGCGCACCCGTTCGCCGCGCTCAACGCGGCGCTTCTTCGCCGACGGCTATGTCCTCGACATCGCGCCCGGGGTGGCGCTCGACCCGCCGATCGAGATCGTTCACCTGTGCTCGGGCGCCGCCGCGGGCTCCTATCACACCCGCAGCCTGATCAGGCTGGGCGAAGGCAGCAGCGCCAGCCTCCTCGAGGTCTATGCCGGCGAGGGCCGCTATTGGCGCAACGATGTTCGTCGCGATCCGGCTCGCCGAGGGCGCCGAATTGGCCCGCACCGCGATCGTCGAAGAATCGGGCGAGGCCGTGCACCTGGCGCAGCTCGACGCGACGCTCGGCCGCGACGCGCGTTTTACCGGCTTTGCGCTCCTCCTCGGCGGCCGACGGGTGCGGCACGAGGCCAGCGTCGTGATGGCTGGGGAGAACGCGCGCTGCCGGCTCGACGGCGCCTATGTCGTCACTGGCCAGGACGAAGCAAACATCGTCACCACAATCGATCACGCGGCCCCCGGCGGACAGACGCGCGAGCTCATCAAGGGCGTCGCGGCGGGGCGCGGGCACGGCGCCTTTCAGGGCCGCATCATCGTGCGCGAAGATGCCCAGAAGACCGATGCGCACCAACTGAGCCGCAACCTCCTCATTGGCGCCCGCGCGGTCATCGACACCAAACCCGAACTTGAAATCTATGCTGACGACGTCAAGTGCAGCCACGGCGCCAGCGTCGGCGATCTCGACGAGGCGGCGCTGTTTTATTTGCAGGCCCGCGGCATCCCGGCCGAGGAAGCCCGACACATGCTGATCGATGGGTTTCTGCGCGAGGTGGTGGAAACCGTCGATGACTTCGCCACCCGCGTGCATCTGCTGCGCCACCTCGCCGGGCGGCTCGGCAATCTTGACGATTAGGATGGCTGGAGGAGTACGGATGGCCGGGTTCGATCCGCGCGAATTGCGCCGCGAGTTTCCGATCTTCGAGCGCAATCCCGGCCTCGTATTCCTCGATTCCGGCGCCAGCGCCCAGAAGCCGCGCCGGGTCATCGACGGCATCGCCGAATTCTACCGCAGCGACTATGCCAACGTGCATCGCGGCGTCTACCAATTGAGCGCGCGCTCGACCGACCGGTTCGAGGAGGCCCGCGAAGGCGTGCGCGCCTTCCTCAACGCGACGGACGAGCGCGAGATCGTCTTTGTGCGCGGCGCCACCGAGGCGATCAACCTGGTCGCGCAAAGCTGGGGCCCGGCTCATGTGAAGCCCGGCGACGAAATAGTGATCAGCGACGTTGAGCACCATTCCAACCTCGTGCCTTGGCAGATGCTCTGCGAGCGCGTCGGCTCCCGCCTCATCGTGGCGCCGACCGACGCCACCGGCGAATTCGACCTCGCGCAATTCGAGGCGCTGCTCGGGCCGCGCACCCGGCTTGTCGCGGTGACCCATATTTCCAACGTCACCGGCGCGCTATTGCCGGTCGCGCGGATCGTCGAACTGGCCCATGCAAGGGGCGCGCTGGTGCTGATCGACGGCTGCCAGGCAGTGCCGCGGCTGCCGGTCGACGTCCAGGCGCTGGGCTGCGATTTCTATGTGTTCTCCGGGCACAAGGCCTACGGGCCGACCGGCACCGGCGTGCTCTACGGGCGTTACGATGCGCTCCTCTCGATGCCACCCTGGCAGACCGGCGGCGGCATGATCGCCAACGTCACCTACGAGAAGACCGAGTTTCAGGAACCGCCGCACCGCTTCGAGGCCGGCACCCCCGATATCGCCGGCGCGGTCGGCCTCGCCCAGGCGATCGGCTTTATCGAGGGGTTGGGGCGCGACAACATCCGCGAGCACGAGGCGGCGCTGACCGGGTATGGCGTCGACCGCCTGTCGCGGATTCCGGGCGTGCAGCTCGTTCCCGGTGGGCAGCGCCGGCTCAGCATCCTTTCCTTCAACCTCGAGGGCGTCCACCCGCACGACGTCGGCACCGTCCTCGACCAGCACGGCGTTGCGGTCCGCGTCGGCCATCACTGCGCCCAGCCGCTGATGGACAAGCTGGGCCTGATGGGTACCGTGCGCGCCTCGTTCGGGGTCTATAATGACGAAGCAGACATCGACCGCCTGGCCGCGGCGGTCGAAGCCTGCCGGGAGATGTTTCTGCGATGAGTGACGAATTACGCGAACTCTATCAGGACATCATCCTCGATCACGGCCGCCACCCGCGCAACCAGCGCGCGCTTGAACACCCGACGCATCTGGCGCGCGGCCACAACCCTTTATGCGGAGACCGGGTGACGGTCTATCTCGCGATCGAGGGCGAGCGCATCGCCGACGTCAGCTTCGAGGGGCGCGGCTGCGCGATCTCGACGGCGGCCGCCTCCTTGATGACCGAAGTCTTGAAAGGCAAGACGCTCGACGAGGCGCGCCAGCTCTTTGCGCAGTTCCATGCCAGCGTCACCGGCGGTACGCCTGGGGAGCTGCCCGAGTCGCTGCAGGAGGATGCTGAGCGCCTGGAGCCGCTGACCGGCGTCCGGGCCTATCCGGTCCGCATCAAATGCGCGACCCTGCCGTGGCACGCCTTCGAGGCGGCGCTCAAATCGGGCCTCGCCGGCGATACGGTCAAGACGGAGTAGCAGGATGGCACCATCGGGCGAGGACGACAGCAACCGCGACTATTTCGATTTCGATACCCCGGCGCCGGCTGCGACCGAAGGGGTTGAGCGCCCCGACGGCGAGGACGATCCGGTGCTGATGGAGCCGGTGCTCGAAGCCCTCAAAACCGTGCAGGACCCCGAGATCCCGGTCAATCTGGTCGATCTCGGGCTGATTTACGAGCTCATTGTCAGGAAGGGTGGCATCGTCTTTGTCGAGATGACGCTGACGACGCCGGCTTGCCCGGTCGCGCAAAGCATGCCGGGCGAAGTCGAGGCCGCGATCGCCACGGTGCCGGGGGTCAGCGAGGTCCGGGTCAAGCTGGTCTGGACGCCGCCCTGGGACAAGGACCGGATGACCGAAGAAGCCAAGCTCGAACTCGGCATGATGTAACTGCGCGTCGGTGGCTTCACCCGCCGAGCGCGGCTTCGAGATCGGCAATGAGATCGTCGGGGTGCTCGATCCCGACCGAAAGGCGTAGGAGATCCGGCGGGACCGGGCTGCCGGCGCCTTCGATCGAGGCGCGGTGCTCGATAAGGCTCTCGACCCCGCCCAAGGAGGTCGCGCGCTTCCACAATTCGACGCGGGCGGCCGTGGCGATCGCCGCCGCCGCTCCGCCCTTCACGCGAATGCTCAGCATGCCGCCGAACCCGCCCACCATCTGGCGCGCCGCGACCCTATGGCCGGGCTGGGTCGAGAGGCCCGGGTAGAGGACGGCCTTCACCTTTTCGTGTCCCGCGAAGCGCTCGGCGATGGCCTGTGCCGAGCGGCAGGCGCGCTCGACCCTGACGTGGAGCGTGCGCATTCCGCGCATCAGGAGATAGGTTTCGAGACTGCCGAGAATGGCGCCGCCGCCGCTGCGCGCCGCAACGAGGCGTTGCCAGAACTCGTCCTCCCGTGCCGTGGTCAAGGAGCCGGCGATCACATCGCTGTGGCCATTCAGGTATTTCGTCGCCGAATGCATGACGATATCGGCGCCATGCTCCAAGGGGCGGGTGAGGACCGGGGTCGCGGCGGTGCTGTCGACGGCGACAAGCGCACCGGCCTTGTGGGCGATCTCGGCGGCGCCGGCGATATCGGCGATCGACCACAACGGGTTGGCCGGCGTCTCGATCCACAGGAGGCGGGTGCGGCCGGGCATAACCGCCCGGCGCAACTGGTCAAGCGCGGTCGCGTCGACGAAATCGACCTGAAGCGCGCCCTTGGCATCGGCCGCGGCGAGCCAGCGCCGCAAGGCCCAATACATGATTCGCGGCGCCACCACATGGGCGCCGAGTGGCAGGCTGAAGAACACCGCGGTCGCCGCCGCCATGCCGGACGCGAAGAGGAGCGAGGCGGCGCCGCCTTCGAGCGCGGTCAAGAGCGCCTGCGGCTGGTCGTAGCCGGGATTGTCGGCCCGGCCATAGGAGCGGCCGCGGCGGTACTGGTTGTCGGGGTCGCGCTCGAAAGTGGTCGCGGTGTGGAGCGGCAGGATAACGGCGCCGGTCGCGGGATCGGTCCAACCAAGCCCCTGCGCGGCGAGGGTCGCGGGGTGCGGCATGTTGCGCGCCATCGGTCGTGCCTCCGAAGCTTCGTCCTCCCATGCTACAGTGAAGTCCGTTCAGATCGGATGGTCATCACGAACGCCATGCTCACCCGCCGCCGTCTTCTCATCCTCCCGCTCTTTCTGGTGGTCGCGGCCAATCCGCTGCGCGCCCAGCTGGCGCAATTCCCGACCGCCCCCTTGACCATCGTCACCGCGGCGGGGCCTCATAAATTCACCGTCGAACTCGCGACCACCCCGGCGCAGATGGAGCAGGGGCTGATGTTTCGCCAGTCTCTCGCGCCCGATGCCGGCATGCTGTTCGATTTCGTCACCCCGTCGCGGGCGACGATGTGGATGAAGAACACGTTGATACCCCTCGACATGCTGTTCGTCGATGCGGTGGGCCGGATCGTCAACATCCACGAGCGCGCGGTGCCGGGCTCGCTCGCGACGATTGCCGCAGCCGCGCCGGTGCGCGCCGTCATCGAATTGAATGGCGGCACCGCAGCCCGGCTCGCGATCCGGTCGGGCGACCGCGTGATCTTCCCGATTTTTACCAGCGCTCGATAACCGAACCCGCCCGGGGCCTACCCCTACCAGGTCGCGAACATCACCGCGACGGCGAGCGCCATCGCCGCGGTCGACAGCCAGCCGACCGCCCACAGCGGGCGCGGCAGGGTGAACGCGCCCATCACCTCCTGCCGCATTGTCATCAGCATCATCACGATCATCAGCGGCACCGCGACGACACCGTTGACCACCGCGCTCCAGAACAGCGCCTTGATCGGGTCGATATGGACGAAATTGATCGCGACCCCGATCAACGTGCCAACCACGATCGTGCCGTAAAAGGCCTTGGCGTCGCGCGGCAGGCGGGCAAGGCCAGTCGGCCATTCCATCGCCTCGGCCAGGCCGTAGGCGGCCGAACCGGCGAGCACCGGGATCGCCAAGAGACCAGTGCCGACGATGCCGCAGGCGAAGACGGCAAAGGCGAACTCGCCGGCAATCGGGCGCAATGCCAGCGCCGCCTGTTCCGATGTCTGGATGTCGGTGATGCCGTGCAGGTGCAGCGTCGCGGCGGTGGTGATGATGATGCAGAGTGCGATCAGGTTCGATAGCCCCATGCCGAGATAGGTGTCGATCTCGATGCGCCGGATTTGACCGGGGGCTTCATCGGGCACCTCGGTCAGCGGATGCTCCTCCGGGTTGACGCGCTCGTCCTCGGCCTCCTCGGAAGCCTGCCAGAAGAACAAATAGGGGCTGATCGTCGTGCCCAAGACGGCGACGATGACGACGACATAGTCCTGCTGCCAAATGAGGCTCGGCACCAGCGTGCGATAGAGAACCTCGCCCCACGGCACCGCGACAATGAGCACCGTCGCGACATAGGCGAACAAGGACAGGGTCAGCCATTTGAGGATTTTGACGTAGCGCTTGTAGCGCAGGAAGATTTCGAGCGCCGTACACAGCACCGCGAAAACCACGACGTAGACCCCGGTCGAACCGCCGACGAGCAGCCGCAAAGCGTCGCCCATCGCGCCCAGATCGGCGCCGAGATTGATGATGTTGGCGACCAACAACAGCCCGACGATGGCGCGCAGCAATGAGAGCGGGTAGTGCTCGCGGATGTTGGCGGCGATACCCTTGCCGGTTACCCGGCCGATGCGCGCGCTGATCTCCTGGATCGCCGCCATCAGCGGATAGCTGAACAGCATGACCCAGCCCAACGCGAAGCCGAACTGGGCGCCGGCCTGCGAATAGGTGGCAATGCCGCTGGGGTCGTCGTCCGAGGCGCCGGTGATCAGCCCCGGCCCGAGCAGGACGAGGAGGCCACGCCGGGTGGAGTGCGGTCTAAGGTGGTGTCGCCCGCGAAACAGCACAGTACGAGCGTCAGAGGAAGCCGCGCAGCAAGCCGAGGAACACATCGAGCCGGTCATGGTGAACCCAATGACCGGCGCCTTCGACCGACACCACCCGGGCATTCCGGAAATGGCGCAACCGGCCATCCTCCTCCGGGTTGGCGGCCCAGCTCTCCTTGCCGTAAACCAGGAGCGTCGGGCAGCTGATCCGCTCCCACAGCTGCTCGATCTCCTGTTGCGTCATGCCGTAGGGCGAATCGGCGCGCACGTAATTGTCGAACTTCCAGCTATAGGTGCCGTCTTCGTTCTGGTTGACCCCGTACTGGGTCAGGTGGCGGGCCTGCTCGGGGGAAAGATGGCTGTTGGCCTCCTGCATGCGCTTGAGCGCCTCCTCGATCGAGGCATAGCGGCGCGGCAATCGCCCCGACAGCGCGCGCTCTTCCTCGACCCATTTGCGCATGCGCTCGGCGATCGGGAGCGCGGAGCGCGCGGCCATTTGCCGGGGCGAGGGCCCCAGCCCTTCGATCGCCACCAGCTTGCGCACCTTTTCCGGATAAACTCCGGCATGGCGGATCGCGATATTGCCGCCGAGCGAATGGGCGACGATCGTTACCGGCGCCAGCTCCTGCTGATGGATCAGTTGCGCCAGGTCATAGACATAGGCCGCGGTCGAGTAATTGCCGTCGGGCGACCATTGACTGTCGCCGTGGCCGCGCAAATCGGGCGCCAGCACATGCCAATCCCGGCGCAGCGCCAGGGCGACCCAGTCCCAGTTGCGGCAGTGATCGCGCCCGCCATGCAGGAGTAGCAAGGGCGGCGCCGCCGGGTTGCCCCAATCGACGTAATGGAGCCGGAGCCGCTGGGAGAAATAAACTCGCGAAGTCGGGCCGGAATTGTCGAGTTCGGTGGCAATCATTGGCGTGATGCTGGGGATGGCAGCAAAGACCCCCGCGCGCCGTGGCGTTCAGCCGGGGGCATCAGGCGGGGGTCGGTTTGCGAAGATGACCTTCGCACCCGGGCACACGGCCGGGCTATCTCTTGGACTTTTCCGTGGGTTGCCGATGCCAAGCGGTCGGCAACTGGGAACTGCCGGGTGGTGTCATGCTGGCTACACACCCTCCTCGCTGAGTTGACGACATCATACATCTGGCATGCCGCTCGGGGCCGTGCAAGGGGCAACGGGCGCTCGGGGGCCCGAAAACATGGTGCTTTCGGAGGCCGCTCCCGGGCTTTGGTTGCGGGCCTCCCGCCGATCAGCCGACCGCCGGGAGGCCGCTCCAGGGCGCGCCCAACCGCGAAAGGATCGGCCGCGTCGCCTCGCCGATCGTTTTGACGCCGATTTCCGACATCTTGGCCGAGCCTTCGATCACCGCATCGGTCCCGCGCCGGGCGAGCGCGGCATTGATTTCGACCACCTCGGCGAATGTCGTCACGCGGAAGAGCGCGACCGCGGCATCCGCTGCCGCGGCGATCCCCGACCGGGTCATCAGGGTCACCTCGGCGGCGATCTCCTCAACGCCGCGGGCGAGCGCGGCCTGCGCATCGCCGAAGGCGGCCCAGGGGTCGTCAGCCGAATCGGCTTTTCGCTCGGCCGTTGTCGCCACGATTTGCAGCGCCGATTCCGCAACGGCGGCGGGCTCCGCGGAAACAAATTCCGCCGCCGGTGCGGTCGCTGGCGCGATTGCCGGCGCGTTCGCCGTCGGCCCCGTTTCGCCCGGGGAGATTTTGCGCGACTCCAAGTCGCGCACGGTGGGCTTTGGCTTCACATCCCTCATCGCTCGTCCTCGTCATGGCGCCGCCGAATAGTGCAGCGCACAATCGAAAGATAACGGCCGCCAAGGGCCGAATCAACCGTATTTTGTGCGTCGCACAAACGAAACTCCGAGGCCCTGCCTCGGCTGACGGGAGTGGCAGAACCGGCGCGGCGATCTTCCGGATGGGTCGATCGCGGTGGCGCGCGTCCGCCAATTCCGGGGGCGCATCGCGCCACAAAAAAAGTCGGCTTGGCCGGTGATAACGGGTCGGTTCATCGGCTCCGTTGTGGCGCGGCCGAGGTAGCGCTTTAACTCCTCTGCAAGTTTTTTTTACGCTGCCCGCGATGAATACGGGGCGGCTAGGCTGCTGCGCATTCGCCGGGGGATGGGGTACTGGTTTTTAGCGTGCGGGTGGTGATGTCAAAGCAGCCGGGGGGTTCCCGTGCCGTGGCGCCGTGTGTGCGGTTCCTCGGCAGGATCGGGGTATGCGTTATCGTCGCGATGGGGTTGCTCGGATCGTTGCCGGCAGCGGCCCATCACGGGAACGGCACAGTCAGTTCGGCCGCCGAGTCCGGGCCGGTCTTCGAGTGGCTCCTGCTCGATGCCGACACCGGACAGGTCCTGAGCGAGCATAACGCCGATGTTTTGACCTATCCGGCCTCGCTTACCAAGATGATGACGCTCTATCTGACGTTCGAGGAGCTCAACCAAGGCCGGATCCGGCTCGATCAGCCGTTGCGGATTTCCGAGTGGGCGGCGAGCCGGGCGCCCAGCAAGCTTGGCCTCACTCCGGGCGATACGGTGACGGTGCGCGATATGGTCCTCGCGATCGTCACCAAATCGGCCAATGACGCCGCCACGGTACTCGCCGAAGGGCTGGCCGGGAGCGAACCCAACTTTGTCCAATACATGAATTTGAAGGCGCGCCAGCTCGGCATGCAGCATACCTGGTACCGCAACGCCTCCGGGCTGCCCGATCCGGATCAGCGCACCACCGCGCGCGATGTCGCCCGGCTGGCGCTCGCCCTCTATCATCAGTTTCCCCGCGAATACCGCTACTTTTCTACTCGCGAATTCGATTTTCGCGGCGAAATCGTGAGGGGCCACAACCACCTGCTTGACTGGTATCAGGGGGCTGACGGCATCAAGACCGGCTTTGTCAATGCCTCCGGGTTCAACCTCGCCGCTTCCGCGGTGCGCAACGGGCACCGCCAGATCGGCGTCATCATGGGCGGGCGCTCGTGGCGCAGCCGCGACCAGGAGATGGCCTCGCTCCTCGACCAGGGCTTCGCGGTTCTCGCCGCCGGAGGGCCGGTGCAAACTCGCTACGCGCCGCTGCTCGCCACCGCGGCTTCGCCCGTGTCGCTCCCCGTGTCGCCGCCCTCCGCTGCAGCGAGTGCCGCCCGTCCCGCGGCAGCGCCGGTAGCGGCGGTTGCCGCAGCGACGCCGCCGGCGCCCGCCGAGTCGCCCGCCGAGGCTCCGCGATCCGGCTTCGCTGCCCGTGTCGCCCGGGCCGCGCTGCGGCATCTCTCCCCAGTCTCCAGGGCCGAAGCAGCACCCTTGGCGCATGAGCCGACTGGCGCCGCCGACTGGGCGATCCAGCTCGGTGCCTTCCATGACGAAGCGGCGGCCGAAGAGGCGACGCGCCATGTCGCGGGCCTCGCGATCGCGCGCAGCAAGCCGCACCAGGTCGTCGCGCCGGCCAAGCACGATTCGAGCCGGCTCTATCGCGCCCGCGTCCTGCATTTCACCGAAAAGGGCGCGCAGGCCGCCTGCGCCGAATTGCACAAGAAAGGGCTCGCCTGTGCGGTGGTGCACGCCGGCGCCGTGAAGCTCGCCAGCCGCTAGGCCTCGCTACGCCGGCAGCGCCAGCCCGCTCGCCCCCAGTTCGGCGGCAAGCTGGCCCTTCAGCCGGTCGAGCCCGGCTTCGCTCGTCGATTCGGCGCGCACGACGACGACCGCCTGGGTGTTTGAGGCGCGCAACAGCCACCAGCCGTCGGCGTTGCGCACGCGGACGCCGTCGATGTCGACCACTTCGGCGTCGCGCCGGCGCAAGCGGTCGCGCACCTCCTCCACCACCGCGAATTTGCGGGTATCCGCGCACGGCACCCGTAATTCGGGCGTGTTGAACACTGGCGGCAGCTTGTCGAGCATCCGATCGAGGCTCTCCCCGGTGCGCGCGAGAACGCCGAGCAGCCGCACCGCCACATAGGTGGCGTCGTCGAAGCCGTAATAGCGATCGGCGAAAAAGATGTGGCCGCTCATCTCGCCGGCGAGCGGCGCGCCGGTTTCGGCCAGCCGCGCCTTGATCAGCGAATGGCCGGTGGCGGTCATCACCGGCTTCCCGCCGGCGGCCGCGATCTCGTCGAACAGCACCTGGCTGGCCTTGACATCGCCGATGATCGGCGCGCCGGGATGGCGGAGGAGGACATCGCGCGCCAGCACGATCAGCAGCTGGTCACCCCACAGGATCCGGGCCTTCGCATCGACAACGCCAATGCGGTCGCCGTCGCCGTCGAAGGCGATGCCGAGATCGCAGCGTTCGGCCTTCACCACCTCCTGCAGCTGCGCCAGGTTCTCGGCCACCGTCGGGTCGGGGTGGTGCGCCGGGAAGGTGCCGTCGATCTTCTCGTTGATCAAAATGTGACGTCCCGGCAGACGCTGTACGAGAGCGGAGACAACGTCGCCCGTCGCCCCGTTGCCGCAATCCCAGGCGACCGAAAGCGCGCGGGTGCCGTCGTAATCCTTTGCCAGCCGCGTGACGTAATCGGCAAAGACGCTGTGCTCTTCGACCCGGCCGCGCACCGCGCGAGCGGGGCCGAGGGCGAGCGCCATCTGCCCGACCCGCTGGACCGCCTCACCGAAAAAGGGCTTGCCGCCGAGCACGATCTTGAAGCCGTTGTGGTCGGGCGGGTTGTGCGAGCCGGTGACCATGATCCCGCCATCGACCTTGAGAGTGGCGGCGGCGTAATAGAGCATCGGGGTCGGCCCGCGGCCGATGCGCACGACATCCGCGCCACCCTCGGCAAGCCCCTCGACAAGCGCCGCCTCGAATTCGGGCGAGGTCAGCCGGCCGTCATAGCCGACCGCGGCCCGCCGCCCGCCGGCTTCGGCCAGGATCTCGGCGAACACCCGGCCGAGCGCGCGGGCATCGGCCGGAAACAGGGTCGTGCCGACGATGCCGCGGATGTCGTATTCGCGCAGGATCGTTGGGTCGAAACGATGCGGCATGGCAAGGACCGATCACAGATAGGTTGCGAGGATGCGGCGGAACTGGGCGCCGAGCGCGGGATGCGCCAGTCCGAGCGCGACATTCGCTTCGAGATAGCCGAGCTTGTCGCCGCAATCGAAACGCCGCGCGGCGACGCGCATTCCGTGGAACGGCTGGCCGTCGGCGATCAGCCGGTCGAGCCCGTCGGTCAGCTGGATCTCGTTGCCCGCGCCGGGCTTTGCCCGCTCAAGATGGCCGAAGATCTCGGGCTGGATGATATAGCGTCCGATGATCGTCAGCGTCGACGGCGCGACCGCTGGGTCGGGCTTTTCGACGACCCCCTTCGCCCGCACCAGGGTTCCCTCATCGGCGACGACATCGAGAACGCCGTAGCGCCTGGTGTCTTCGCGGGGGACCTCGATGACGGCGACGAGATTGCCGCCGGTCGTCTGATAGGCGTCGATCATCTCCTTGAGGCAGGGCGGCTCACCGACCATCAGATCGTCGACCAGGAGCACAGCGAACGGTTCATCACCGACCAGATGACGCGCGCACCACACCGCATGGCCGAGCCCGAGCGGCAGCTGCTGGCGGGTGAAGGCGATGGTGCCGGGGGCGGGCAGCCAGGCGTGCAGCTCGTCGAGAAGCTCGCTGCGGCCGCGCTCTCGCAACGTCGCCTCGAGCTCGAAGGAAAGGTCGAAATGGTCCTCGATCGCGCTCTTGGCGCGCCCGGTGACGAAATAGAACTGTTCGATGCCGGCCGCCTTCGCCTCCTCGACCGCGTACTGGATCAGCGGCTTATCGACGACCGTCAGCATCTCCTTCGGCATCGCCTTGGTTGCCGGGAGCGTGCGGGTGCCGAGACCGGCCACCGGAAAAACCGCCTTGCGCACGGGGTTCGGCATGGAACTCCTCGATCGCGGGCTCCCGCGTCGCGGCGAGAACTATTGCCATAGCCCTTTCCGGACCGGCAATGCAACCGACCGCGCAACCTACCGCCTGCAAACGCCACAGACCGCCGATTTACTCAATCCGAAAGGTCATCGTCATTGCGAGGAGCGCAGACGACACAATCCGGGCCGCGGGCGCAGCGCCTAGCGTTTGAGCAGCACGTCGCGCGCGCGATTGATCTTGCTGGCGAGGTAATCGGTGCCGCCGTGATCGGGGTGGAGCTGTTTCATCAGGCGATGGTGCGCCGCCTTGATCGCCGCCGCGTCGGCGCCTGGCGCGAGGCCGAGAATGGCGTAGGCCTCCTCGACCGTGACGTCGGGTGCGTTCGGCGGCGGCGCGGTCCGCGCGTCGTCGCCCGCCATCTCGTCGTGCCAATTGGAGCGCACCCGGTCGAGATAGGCTTCGAGGAGCCGCGCGGCGTCCTCATCTTCGGCCCGGCACTCGCGCAACAGGGCCAACAGGTCGGGCGGCCGCAACTCTTCGAGCCGCATGCCGGCAAAGCGGCCTTCCAGCACGGTGCCGCTCATCGCCCCGGTATCGTGGTCGAGGGTCATGCGGATGAAGCGGGTTTCGACGATGGAGTCGCGCGCGCCCGAGGGGCCGCTGATGCCGCTCATCATCGAGCGCACCCGGCGCCACATCGGCATCAGCATCGCCAGCGGCGTCAGCAGCATTGCGAAGCGTTCCGACCAAAACAGCGCGATCACCACCAGGACCGCGACGATGATGGCGGTCCATTTGACGATCCGCGCGAGCCGCGCCGGGTCGGCATTGACGAACAGATAGCCGAGCAGCAGAAGCCCGACGAGGATCGCAAAGCCGCCGAGAAGGGGGAGCATCAGCGCTCTAATTGCGCGGTCAGCCGCAAGACTTCGCCGCCCTTCTTCTCGCCATAGGCGGTGAGCGCGCGATAGCCGCCGGCGGCATAGACCGCGACCGCGGCCAACAGGTCCTTGAGGCGGCTGGCGCTCGCGAGATCGAAGCGCAGATAGGCGCCGCGCGACAGCCTCGCCATTTGCTGGAAGGCTCGCGCGACGATCGGGTTATTGCCTTCATGAAAGAGGAAGATCGGCACGCCGTTGAGACCCAGTTCGCCGGCGAGCTGGCACAGCCGATCGACACTTTCTTCCATCGCGTCGCCGACAAAGACGAGGGCGCCGACCCGCTGCCGCTTGGTCTCGCCGATGGCATGGGCGAGCACCCGCTCGATCTGCGTCTCGCCGCCGAGGCAGGAGACAGCACGCATCACCCGGTGCAGATCGGCGGCGTTCGACATCCAGCGGCTCGCCTGGCATTCGTTGAAGCCGCGGTAATAGACCAGCTTGACGTCGAGCCCGCCCAATGCCGCCGTCGCCTCGAACATCTCGCCCTGGATGCGGCAGGCGCGGTCCCAGGTGGGCTCGCGGCTCGCCGTCGCGTCGAGCGCAAAGATGAGCCGGCCGCGAGCGCCCGTTGGCGGCGGTTTCGGGGCGCGCTGGAGATCGCGCAGAAAGGCGTCGACCTCGGCGGAAGCCTCGCCCGGCTTCGCGGCCGGCAGGTGTTTCTTGTCGTCGGTCATGCCCGCCTCAGCCACACCGAAGTGTCGTGGAACACCGCGCCGCCGCCAGGGAGGCCCGGGTCGGCGCTGGTCAGCAAATTGATGCCGATGCCTTCCTCGAAGGCGTGGTTTGGCCACAGCCCCTCGACGACGACGACGCGAGGCTGCATCCCGTCGAAGCCACGGGCGCGGACGACGACGCTGCCCTTCGCATTGCCGATACGGATGCGCGCGCCGTCGGCGATGCCGAGCGCCTCCAGCGCATCGGGATGGACGAGCGCGGTCGGCCGCCCCTCGCGGGCGATGCCGGACGCGAGGTTGTTGAAGCTGGTATTGAGAAACGAGCGCGACGGCGCCGGCACGAGGCGGAACGGGCGCTCGGGATCGCCGTCGTCGATGACCCGCACATGGTCGGGGAAGGCCGGCAGGCGCCGGTGCTCGGCGCCGAGCGCGGTCCAGTTGGCGCGGAAGTGGAACTTCTTGTCAGGGTGGCCAAAGCCGTCGAGGAAATGCCCGGTCTCGAACCCCGGCCAGCAATCGAGCCAGACCCCTTCCGCGAAGGCGTCGGGGCCGGGCAATCCGCTCGCGCGCAGCATTTCCTCGATCAGTTCGAACGCGCTCATGCCAAAGCCCGGATGGCGGGCGCCGAGGCGCTCGGCCAAGCCGCAGATCACGTCGTGGTTCGAGCGGCATTCGCCGTGCGGCGGCAACACCGCCCGTCCGATCTGCAGAAAATGGTGGCCGCCAGCGGTATAGATGTCGTCGTGCTCGATAAAGGTCGTCGCCGGCAGCACGATATCGGCCATCTGGGCGGTCTCGGTCAGGAACTGCTCGTGGACGCAGACAAACAGATCGTCCCTCCGAAAGCCCTCGTGCACCAGTCCCGATTCAGGCGCCACCACCATCGGATTGGTGTTCTGGATGAAGAGCGCGCTGACCGGCGGGCCGTCGCCGAGGTCGCGCGTGTCGCCGGTGAGGACCGGGCCGATCCGCGACTGGTCGAGAATGCGGGTCCGATGGTTGACGACATCGAGCCCCTCGATCATCGTCAGGTTTAGCGGCAGGGCGCCGTGGTTCGAATAATGCGCGCCGCCGCCTTCATATTGCCAGGCGCCGGTAATGGTCGGCAGACAGGTCACCGCGAACATCTGCGCCGCTCCGTTGCGCGAGCGCGAAAACCCATAGCCGACACGGATATAGCTGCGCCGCGTGCGCCCGTAGAGCCGTGCGAACTCGATGATCTCGGCTTCGCCAAGGCCGGTGACGCGCGATGCCCATAGGGGGTCGCGCGTCGCCAGATGCGCTTCGAGCCCGGCGGGATCGTCGGCGTAGCGCGCGAGATAGGCGCGGTCGGCGAAACCTTCCTTGAACAGCACATGCATGACCGCGCAGGCGAGCGCGCCGTCGGTGCCGGGTAAGGGCGCCAGATGGATGTCGGCAACATCGGCAGTGCCGGTGCGATAGGGGTCGACGACGACGAGCTTGGCACCGCGCTCTTTCCTGGCTTGCGCGATGTGGGTCATCACGTTGATCTGGGTCGACACCGGGTTCCCGCCCCAGACGACTATGAGGTCGGACTTCGCAATCTCGCGGGCGTCGACCCCGCGCCTCGCGCCTACCCCGGCGAGCCAGCCGGCATCGGTCAGGAAATTGCAGATCGTCAGCAGTTCGCGCGAATACCCCAGTGCGTGGCGCAGCCGGTTGATGCCGTCGCGCTGCACCCGTCCCATCGTCCCGGCGTAATAATAGGGCCACACCGCCTCGGCGCCGTGGTGCTGGGCCGCCCGGGTCAGCCCTTCGGCGACCGCGTCGAGCGCATCATCCCACGAGACCGGGCGGAACGCCTCCTGCCCGGCGCCTTTCTCGCCCACCCGGCGCAACGGCACCGAGAGACGCTCGGCATGGTGCTGGCGCTCGGCATAGCGCGCGACCTTGGCGCAGACGACGCCTTGCGTGTAGGACTGTCCGTCGGCCCCGCGCACCCGGCCGAGCCGCGCCCCGTCGATAACCTCGACTGCCAGCGCACAGGCGCTGGGACAATCGTGCGGGCAGACGGTGTAGGCGATGTCGAGCGGCAAGAGCGTGCTCCGCGGTGTGACCGAGCTTAGAATATAATCCGGCTAATGCGGTTTCGCTGGCCGCAAATCTTCGCCGCCACATATATAAACGACTGCGATGAACGTCGTCAGCGGCCGGCGTCTCTCTCCGAACGACACGAGGAAGGTTTGCCGATGTCGGATCAGCCGATCACCCTCGAATTCCTGTCGCGACAGATAATCGGATTGCGCGACGAGGTGCGTTCGCTGGTCCATCAGACGGGGGTCTTGACCGCGATCGTCCCGCGGCTCGACCGCGATGGGGCGCACCGCGACGAGCGGGATACCGACATGCTGAACGAGATGCGCGCGATGGTGCGCCAGCATCAACGTTTTAACGAGCGGCTGCGGGCGCTTGAGGAGCGGGAATGACCTTCGCCCTTACCCCGGAACAGCTGGAGATCCGCGATGCGGTGGCGCGACTGTGCGAGCGCTTTGGCGACGATTACTGGCTGAAAAAGGATACCGACGGCGGCTTCCCGCATGAATTCCACCAGGCGATGGCGGAAGGTGGCTGGCTTGGCGTGGCGATGCCGGAGGAATACGGCGGCGCCGGTCTCGGCATCACCGAGGCGGCGGTCGTCATGCAGGCGGTGGCGCAGTCGGGCGCCGGGTTTTCCGGTGCTTCGGCCGTACATATGAACATCTTCGGGCTCCACCCGGTCGTCGTCTTCGGCACCGACGAACAGAAACAGCGTTTTCTGCCGCCCCTCATCGCCGGCAAGGAAAAAGCCTGTTTCGCCGTCACCGAGCCCGATGCCGGGCTCGATACGACCCGACTCAAGACCCGCGCGGTGCGCGACGGCAACGGCTACACGATCACCGGGCGCAAGATCTGGACCTCGACCGCGCAAGTCACCGAGAAGATGCTGATCCTGACCCGGACAACCCCGTTCGAGGAGGCGGCGCGGCCCTCGGCCGGCATGACGCTCTTCTACACCGACCTCGACCGGAGCGCGGTCGAAGTTCGCGAAATCCCCAAGATGGGGCGCCACGCGGTCAATTCGAACATGCTGTTCATCGACGGGCTGAAGGTGCCGCTCGAAGACCGCATTGGCGAAGAGGGCAGGGGCTTCCAGTACATCCTCCACGGCATGAACCCCGAGCGCATCCTGATTGGCGCCGAGGCGGTGGGGTTGGGGCGCGTCGCCCTGGCGCGGGCCGCCAAATATGCCGGCGAGCGCATCGTCTTCGGCCGCCCGATCGGCCAGAACCAGGGCATCCAGCACCCGCTGGCCGAGCGCTGGGTCGAATTGGAAGCGGCGGAATTATTGGTGCTGCGCGCGGCGGCCGCCTACGATGCCCACGAGGAATCGGGAACCGTCGGCGCCTACGCCAATGCCGCCAAGTATTTTGCCGGCGAAGCGGGGGCGCGCGCCTGCGAGACCGCGATGCTGACGCATGGCGGCATGGGCTACGCCAAGGAATTCCACGTCGAGCGCTATTTCCGCGAGGCGCAAATCGCCCGCATCGCGCCGGTCATGTCGCAGCTGATCCTGTCGCATATCGGCGAGCGCGTGCTGGGGCTGCCGAAATCGTATTGACGCGAGGGGCGGCGCGCTTTCGCCCCTGGCGCTCGCCCGCTAATCTCGGGAAACGCGCCGGCCGTCTGCGCGGCACCCAGGGAGGACACCATGCCGAAAACACCCGCCTACGTGATCGCCGAGGTCGAGGTTACCGACCCGGCCACCTTTGGTGACTACGCCGCCAAGGCCGGGCCGACGCTGGCGGCCTACAACGCCCGCCTCTTGACCCGCGGCAAGGCGCACGCCAAGGAAGGCCCGGCGCCGGCCGGGAACATCGTCGTCATCGAGTTCGACAGCCTGGCCGACGCCGAGCGCTGGTACAGTACGCCCCCCTATAACGGCCTCATCCCGCTGCGGCAGCGCTCGGCGAACAGCCGCCTCTTTATCGTCGAGGGCGAGCCCCGCTAGGTCGGGGACGCGGCCGGGCGGAGCATGGTCCAGCGCGTCGCGATCGCCGGGTTCGGCGCGATCGGCCGGGTCGTCGCCGAGAGGCTCGCCGGGACATCCCCGGGCGGGATCGACGGGCTCGCGCTCGCGGCGGTTTCCGCCCGCGATGTGGCGCGCGCCGAGCGGGCGATGGCCGGCTTCGCCCACAACGTGCCGGTGTTGCCGCTGGCGCGCCTCGCGGAGGCGGCCGACATCGTCGTCGAATGCGCCCCGGCCGCCGTGTTGCGCGAGATCGCCGAGCCGGCGCTGGCGGCCGGCCGCACCCTCATCGTCCTCTCGTGCGGCGCGCTCCTCGACAACTGGGACCTCGTCGCTCTCGCGCGCCGTGCGGGTGGCCGCATCCTGGTGCCGACCGGCGCGCTTCTGGGCCTCGACGCGGTGCAGGCCGCCGCGCAAGGCGCAATTTCGCGCGTCCACATGATTACGCGAAAGCCGCCGGCTGGGCTCGACGGCGCCCCCTATCTCGTCGCGCACGGGATTTCCCTCGCCAGCCTCGACCGCGCGCTCTGCGTCTTCACCGGAAGCGCGCGTGAGGCGGCGCGGGGCTTCCCCGCGAATGTCAATGTCGCCGCCGCGCTCGCGCTCGCCGGCATCGGCCCCGACCGGACGACGATCGAGATCTGGGCCGACCCCGCCGTCACCCGCAACATCCACCGGATCGAGGTCGAGGCCGACGCCGCGCGCCTGACCTTGCAGATCGAAAACGTGCCGAGCGAGGACAACCCGAAAACCGGGCGCCTCACCCCGCTTTCGGTGATCGCCCTCTTGAAGAAGCTCTCAGGCCCGCTCGCGATCGGGACGTGAAAGTGGCGCTGAAACAATAAAACGATGATCCCGGCGCAGGCCGGGACCCATGGTTCAACCGCAAATGCCGGGGCAATCGTGGATCCCGGCCTGCGCCGGGATCGCGGCGCGGTGTGACCTGCACCCCTTGCCGCCTTATCTGTTGCACCCGGAAACCCGCACCGCGCAGGTGCCGGTGGCGGTATGGGTCTGGCAGTGGGCGAGTGCGTCGCGCTTGGCCGCGTCGAGGGTTTCCCGGTCGGCGCCGCCCCAGGCCTTGTCCTTGTCACTGGTCGCCAGCGCGCCGCACCCCTTCGGTTCGACCGGATGCACCCGGCAGTCGGGGCTGGCGCAGGCTTGCAGCGCCAGTTGATTGGCGCGGGCCGGGTTCGGCTGGTCGAAGCTCCCTCCCTCCTTGCCGCTGTTCTGGTCGTAGGCGATGGCGCCGTATCCGGCTTCGGCCGGCGCCGCAAACGCCAGGATAAGTGCGGTCAGACCCGCCAGGATCGCCGTGGTGCGTCGCATCGTGCTATCCCTTCCCGTGAGCTAGCGAGGTCGTCCGCCGTTCGGCTGCTCTAGCGGTTGCAGTCGCTGCCGCGCAGGATGCATTTGCCCGGGGTGCGCTTCTGGCAGTTTTCGAGCGCGCGTAGCTTGGCCGCGTCGCGCGAGGCATTGACGTTACCGCCCCAGGCAGTACCGGTTTCAGCGGTGGCAAACGCCGCGCAGCGGCGCGGCGGTACTGGGATTACCACCTTGCAATCGGCTGAGTTGCACGCCTGCAACGCCGCATCGTTGGCGCTCTTCTGGGTGGCCTCGTTCCAGGCAAAGCCGTATTTCGCGGCCTTCTCGTCAAAGGCGACCGCACCGTATCCGGCGAAGGCCGGCGCCGCGGCAATTATCACCAGGATCGCCGCGAAAATTGCGGCAAAGATCGTCGTGTGACGCATCGAATATCCCTCCGCTCTGAGGCCGTCACCAGGGCGGCGCGGACCGCGCCGGGTGCAATCGGACGGCGATATACCATCAGCCTGATCCGCAGGGCGAGAGCGCTTCGCGGCGGCGGCCGGCCCCTGCGCTGCCGCCTCAGGCGTCCTGCCACACCGGTGAGCGCTTCTCCAGGAAGGCGTCGATCCCTTCCGCGGCGTCGCGGGCGAGCATGTTCCGGGTCATCACCTCGGCGGCGTAAGCGTAGGCTTGGCCAAGGCCGAGCTCGGCCTGGGCGTAGAACGCCTCCTTGCCGATCGCTAGTGTGAGGGCTGATTTCGACGCGATCTGGCGCGCCAGCGCCACCGTCGCCGCGCCGAGCTCGGAGGGCGGCACGACCCGGTTGACAAGGCCCAAGGCCTTCGCTGTCGCGGCGTCGACGAGGTCGCCGGTCAACAGCATCTCCATCGCCGCCTTCCGCCCGACCGCGCGGGTCAAGGCCACCATCGGGGTCGAGCAGAAGAGGCCGAGATTGACCCCCGGCGTCGCAAACCGCGCGTCCGCCGCGGCGACCGCCAGATCGCAGGTGGCGACGAGCTGACACCCCGCCGCGGTGGCGATGCCGTGCACTTCGGCAATGACCGGTTTTGGCAGATGGACGATCTGCAGCATGAGCGCGCTGCACTGGGCAAAGACCCGCTCATAGGCCGCGCGGCTGTTGTCGGCGCGCATCTCGCGCAGATCGTGGCCGGCGCAAAAGGCGGGCCCGGCGCCGGCGATCACGACCACCCGGCATTCCGCGTCCAAGGCGGCGCGCTCGAGCGCTTCCTGCAACGCGCTCATCAGCCCAACGGACAGCGCATTGCGCGCCGCCGGCCGGTTGAGGACGAGCCGCAACACCCCCTCGGCCTGCGCCGCCAAGAGGACCGGTTCATTTTCCGCCGCATCCATCGCCGCCTCCACCGCCCCCTCGGCCTCGTCCGATGCATCCTTATATCGCATTACCGGCGAAAGCCGGTATCCATGGCGGGAGCGGGTCCCGGCTTTCGCCGGGAACGCGGAGTGCGGAGGTATTATAATACCTCTAGGTAACAGCACTGTTGCAAAACGGGTTTTTGCTTGATCTCGGTGCCGTAATCACCTAGATCAGGCGGCTCGCAAGGGGCCCGCCGCATGAAAACGTTTTCCGCCAAACCCTCCGACATCGACAAGAAATGGCTATTGATCGACGCCGACGGGCTGGTGCTCGGGCGCCTTGCCTCGCTGATTGCGATCCGGCTGCGCGGCAAGCACAAGCCATCCTACACGCCGCACATGGATTGCGGCGACCACGTCGTCGTGGTCAACGCCGAGAAGGTCCAGTTGACCGGCAACAAGCGGGCCGCCGACATCTTCTATTGGCATACCGGCTATCCCGGCGGGATCAAGGGGCGCAGCAAGGGCGCCATCCTCGCCGGCAGGCACCCCGAGCGGGTGATCGAGAAGGCGGTCGAGCGCATGGTCCCGCGGGGCCGCTCGGGCGCCGCGTCATGCGCAATCTGCGGGTCTATAAGGGGCCCGAGCACCCGCATGCAGCCCAGCAGCCCGCCGCACTCGATGTCGCCGCGATGAACCGCAAGAATGTGAGGGCGTGAGGATGTCCGACGACAACCCGCCAAAGGACGAACAAGGCAAAACGCCGGCCGAGCAACCGCCGGAGCGCCCGGCGGCGCAGCGCGGCGGCGGTCCGCAGACGTTTCAGGGCTTGGCGAGCCTGCGTCAGGCGATGGCGGTGGCGCGGCCGGCGCCGACCCCGGCGATCCCCGCGGCCATGGCCGCAGTTCCCGACCGACGTCCAGCCGAAACGCGACGAACTCGGCCGCTCCTATGCCACCGGCAAGCGCAAGAACGCGGTCGCCCGCGTGTGGATCAAGCCGGGCAACGGCAAGATCGAGGTCAACGGGCGCGACAGCCCGGTCTATTTCGCGCGGCCGGTCCTGCGCATGCTGCTCAACCAGCCCTTTGTCGTCACCGACCGGCTCGGCCAGTTCGACGTGTGGTGCACGGTCAAGGGCGGCGGGCTGTCGGGCCAGGCCGGGGCGGTGCGGCACGGCATCAGCCGGGCGCTGATTTACTACGAGCCGGGGCTGCGCCCGATGTTGAAGCATGGCGGGTTCGTCACCCGCGACAGCCGCGTCGTCGAGCGCAAGAAATACGGCAAGGCCAAGGCCCGCCGCAGCTTCCAGTTCTCGAAGCGATAGAAAAGTAAACGCTTTACCGCGGAGGTCGCTGAGGTTGCGCGAAGGACGCAGAGGGCACCGTAACCCCTCAGCGCCCTCCGCGAATCCTGTGTACTCTGCGGTAAATCGTTAATTTTTTATGGAGAGGCCGCCATGCGCTTTGCGATCGCCATTCCGACCGACGCCGATTTCGTGGCGGGTGGTGCGCCGCGCCGAGGAATTGGGGTTTGCCCGCGCCTGGTTCTACGACACCCAGATGCTGATCGGCCGACCCGTTTGTCGCGATGGCCGCGGCGGCGATGAAGACGACCCGGATCCGCCTCGGCACCGGCGTCCTGATCCCGTCGAACCGGATCGCGCCGGTCGCCGCCAACGCCTTTGCCTCGCTCAACAAGCTGGCGCCGGGGCGGATCGATTTCGGCGTCGGCACCGGCTTTACCGGGCGCCGCGCGATGGGGCTGCGGCGCGGTCAAGCTCGCCGATATGGAAGCCTATATCCAGCACCGTCATGGCGCTGTTGCGCGAGGAGACGGTCGAAGCCGAACTGGAGGGCAAGCGGCGCCTCATTCGCCTCCTCAACCCCGAGCTCGGCCTCGTCAACACCACGGACCCGATCGGGCTCTACATTGCCGCCTCGGGCCCGCGGGCGCGCAAGCTGACGGCGGGGCTCGGCGCGGGCTGGATCGCCACGGCCGCCGATGTCGCCCTGGCGCGTCGCCGCGCTCGAGGAGATGCGGGCGCTGTGGGTTGCGGCCGGCCGGGCAGCGGGCACGCTCGAGGCGATCGTCCTCACCGGCGGCGTCGTCCTTGACGAGCACGAGCCCGCCGACTCGCCGCGCGCGATCGCGCAGGCCGGCCCGCGCGCCGCGATGCTCTTGCACCGCGCCGCCGACGCGGCGCTGATGGGCTGGCCTGCGGTCGCGGCGATCCCGCCTGAAGTGGCCGACACGGTGGCGGACTATGTCGAATTGGCCCGCAGCTTCCGGCCGCAAGGCGCGCACTACCTCGAAAACCACCGCGGCCATCTGATGTTCGTCAAGCCCGAGGAGCGGCCGTTCATCACCGCCGATCTAATCCGCCTGACCGGATTGGCCGCGACCGAGCCCGAGCTGAAGCGGCGCATCGCCGCGCTCGCCGCCGCCGGCTATAGCGAGATCGCCATCCAGATCGTCCCCGGCCAGGAGCACGCGATCGAGGATTGGGGCCGGATCCGCCGCGCCTTTGCCTAGCGCGCACCCTCCGCCATAGGCTGTGCCCTCGGCCGGGTCGCCAGACCGCAGCGGGCGGCGCGCGATCGTCGCGGCCTCAAGTGACGAAGAACAGGCGCGAGGCGGTCAGCGCGGGGTCTCCGCTCAGCGTGGCGACAACGTTCGAGGCGCCGCCACTGCCATCGGCGCCGAACAGCAACTGACCGGTGCTCTGGTTATAGGCAAAGCGCTGCGTCGTCGTGGTGAAGGCGCCGGTGCTGAGGTCGCCGATCAGGCTGGAGGAGAGCGCCTGGGGTGTCGACGTCGCCCCGCTGAGGCCGAGGTTGAACCCCGAATTGCTGAACACCAGCTCGTTGCTGCTGCTTTTTCCAAAATCGGTGATCGTGTTGCTGCCGATATCCGCGAAGGTGAACTGGTTGGCGCCGGCGCCGCCGGTCATCGTGGTGTCGCCGCCGGCAAAGAAGACATCGTTGCCGGCGCCGCCGGTCAGCGCATCCGCGCCGGTCCCGGCATGGACGATGATAGCATCGGTCGAGGGCAGGGTGGATGCGTTGATGGTATTTCCGGAATTGCCGTCGAATACGGTGATGACATGTCCGCCGACACCCGTGAAGTTGGCGCTGGTCAACGCCAGGGTGTTGACCTTACCGCTCGCCAGAACGAAGTCCTGCACCCCCGTGACCCCGGCGGCTTTGATCGTGCCGGCGGCGGTCATCAGCAATTCGTTGGTGCCGCCGCGGCCGGCGATCGTGTCTGTGGCGGTGAGCGTGGCCGGGGTGAAGACAAAGATGTCGTTGCCGGCGCCTCCGGTGAGATGATCGACCCCCTTGCCACCATAGATGACGAGCTGGTCGACCGCATGTGTCACGCCCGAACCGTTGACCGTGTTGCCGTCGTTGCCGCCGTAGACCCTGATGAAGCCGCCGCTGACTCCGTTGAAATTGCTGTTCGCCAGGCTCAGCTTGTTGGCACCGCCGTTGGCCAGTTTATAGATCTCGACGCCGGTGACCCCGCTCGCTGTCACGGTGCCGGGTGTGGTCATCAGCAGTTCGTTGTCGGACCCACCGCCGCCGCCGACGGTATCCGCGCCGGTCAGCGTCGTTGTCGAGAATTTAAAGGTGTCGCTTTTGGCGCCTCCGGTGAAATGGTCGGCCCCGGCGCCCCCGACCATAATCAGGTTGCCGACGGTGACCGAAGAGGCATTGACGGTATTGCCGCTATTACCACCGATCACAGTGATGTGGTTGAAACTGACCTTGTTGAAGTTCGCATCCGCCAAGGTCAAGCTATGGCTGACGCCGTTTCCCAGTTCGACAGTGGCAAAGCCGTACATATTGGCGATCGACGCGGTGCCGGCGGGAATGAAGTCAACGACGCCGTCGCCGCTGCCGTTGACCGCGCCGTTGATGGTCGAGCCGGCCTCGATGACCAGCACATTCGGTTTCGTCGAGCTACCAAGAACAATCGCTGTGCCGAGGGTGCCAAGGGTGCTCGCAATGGTGCCGTAATTGGTCACCGTCAGCTGCGATTGGAAGAGGGTACCGTCATCGAGGCCGACCGTTCCGCTGATAATACCGTGGTTGACCACCGTGGCGGCGTTGGGACCGAATAAACGGATGCCGTTCAAGCCCCCGAAGATCGTACCACCGACCTGATTGGTGACCGTTCCGCCGCCGCGCAGATACATCCCATAGGTGCCGGCGCTGCCGATATTGCCGGCATTGGAAACCGCGACAGGTTCGCCGAAACTGATGATGCCGTTCTGCACGCCGGTGATCACGCCGCCGCTCAGGTTAGCGACGGTTCCTCCAGCGCCCAGGTTGATACCGGCGTTAAGGCCTCCGACGGTTCCGACCGCGGCAATCGTCCCCGAATTGCTGATCGTGGCCGGCCCGCTGATGACAAATATGCCATTGACGCCGCCGGAAATCAGAGCAGCGCTGCCGCTGTTCGTGACATTGCCGCCAAAACCGAGATAGATGCCGTCGGCCGAGGTTGTCGTGTTCTCGATCGCCCCGAAATTGTTGACAGTGCCGGCAGCGACACGAAACATCACTCCGTTTCCGGCGCCCAGGATAGCTCCCCCTGTCTGGTTGGTGATGCGGCCACCGGTGCTGAGATATATGCCGTTGCCCGAAGTACCCTGTATCGATCCAGCGTTGACGACCGTTGCGGCATGACCTTTCAAGGTCAGGACGCTGCCGGAGCCGCTTATCTGGCCGCCGGCTTGGTTGGTGATGCTGCCGCCTGCCGCCAGGTAAATTGCCGACGCGAAGCTGCCGACCAGCGTTCCGGCATTGCCGATCGTCGCCGCGGCACTGCGTGCAATGATACTATTAAAGTGACCGGTAATGAGGCCACCGGCCGAATTCGTGACATTGCCACCGCCACCCAGGTAAATGGCACTTTGTGTCGCGCTCTCGATCGTGCCGGAATTGGCCACCGCTCCGGCGGCGCCTTCCCGGAAGGATATTGCGGTGCCCGCGCCCGAGATCAGGCCGACGATCCCACCGTTGTTGCCATTGGTGACGGCGCCGCCGCCGTGAATATACACGGCCGAGTTGTTGGTGAAGGCGTTCTCGATCGTGCCGAAATTGGCGATGCTCCCGCCGTTCTCGAGCACGGCGGCGGTGCCAGCCGCGGTATTAGTGGAGACGATCGTGCCGAAATTGGTCAGCTTTCCTCCGTGCTCTATGGAGACCCCCGTCCCGGTGCCGTTGATCAGCGATGTTGTGACCGCCGTGCTGCCGTTACTGATCCGTCCGCCGTCGGTGAGCACCACGGCGGCGCTGGTTCCAGTCGCGTTGATGGTTCCAAAATTGCTCAGCGTGCCGGTCGCCCCCGAAAGGTTTACGGCATTCCTTGCCGTGCCGGTGATGGTCGCCGCGGTCGAGCCGGGGGCGCCGTTGACGACGGTTCCGCCGTCGCGCAGGAAAATTCCTCGCGCTCCGTATATATTGCCAAAATTGGTGACGCTTCCGCCGCCGTATTTGACATAAACGTCGTTCCCGGCACCGGTGATCAGCGCCGCCGTGGAGCCGCTCGCGCCATTGGTGATGCTGCCGCCGTCGTCGAGCACGATGGTGGCATGGGTGCCGCTACTGATGATCGTGCCAAAATTTAACACCTTGCCAGCGCCGCCGGAGACTATCACCGCGTTGCGATCGCCCGAGATCGTCGCCGCGGTGTCGGTGAAACTGCCGTTGAAGATCTTGCCGCCGTCAATGAACTGGATGCCTCGCCCGCTGGTGCCGGTAGCGGCGATCAAGCCCAAATTGGTCGCCAATCCGGGGGCGCCGTCGATCAGGAGGCCCAGGTCGTATCCCGAGATCACCGCGGCGGTGCCGTCATTGTTGATGGCGCCGCCCTGCACCAGGTGAATCCCGTCCCCGCTGGTTCCGCTGTTGGCGATGGTGCCCTGGTTGTTTACCGTCCAGGGGAAGGCGGTGGTGCCGTAGATGGCATCGGTGTTGGTATTGGTTATGGTCCCGGTGACGGTAACCGTCTCCTGCGTCGCCAGGTTGTTGAGGATGATGCCATTCGGATAGGTGCCGCTATAGACCGTCCCTGCCACGACCCACCTCCCTCTCGAATCACGAAGGTCCGTCGGCGCTTGGCTCGCGCCGTTGAAAGGACCGATGCTCCGCCCGTAAAATCGTTACTTTTGTTAGCTTCTGTGATGTTAGCGGATGCGGCGGGGGCCGGTAAAGGCCGACCAGGTGCATCCGACAATCACTTTTTTTAGGTGCTTACGCCACCGACGCGTCTGCGCATCGGAAAAGAAAAAGGGCAGCCACGGCCGCCCTTTTCTTTTCGGCGCTCCCTCTCACCCGCCCCGGACTTAGTCCGGCACGGGTGAGGGAGAGCCGGCTGCCGCTCAGGTTTCGTAGTTGGAGAAGCGCACGGTGGTGGCGCGGGCGCGGTAGTCGGTCTTGACGTTGACCAGCGCCACCATGCCCTCGTCGACCTTTTTTTGGGCGCGATCGAGGGCCGGGCGGATGTCTTCGGGCTTTTCGACATATTCGCCGTGTGCGCCGAGGCCCTGCGCCATGATGTCGTAGCGCGTGTAGCCGAGGTCGCGGCCGGGCTTGTTGTGGTCGGGGTCGGCGGTCCAGCCGCCGTTCAAACTGATGACGACGAGGAGCGGCAATTTGTGCCGCACCGCGGTGTCGAGCTCCATCGCGTTCTGGCCGAACGAACCATCGCCGTGCAGACAAATGACCTGTTTGTCGGGCTTGGCCGCCTTAGCGCCGACCGCAAACGGCAGCCCGACGCCCATCGTCCCGAACGGCCCCGAATTGAGGCGATGGCCCGGCTCGAAGGTCGGGATCGACTGGCGCCCGAAATTGAGGATCTCCTGCCCGTCGACGCAGAGGATCGCGTCACGCTTCTGGAAGTTCTTGATTTCCTCACACAATCTCAAGGGGTGGATGTCGCCGTCGGTCGGGTAGTTGGCGCCGATGCCGGTGCGCTTGGCAGCTTCGCCATCGGCGAGCGTCTTGCGCCAGTCGGCGAAGCGCGCAGGCGTGCTGCCGTCGACCGCATCGATCAATTGCTGCAACACCGATTTGCAGTCGCCGACCACCGGGATGTCGACATTGCGCGCCGACATGCCGAGCTCCTCGGCGTCGATCTCGATCCGCGCGATCTTGGCGTCCTTGTTGAAGCGCGGCGGCGCGGCGTGGGCGATGACGTAGTTCATCCTGGTGCCGAGGACGATGATGAGGTCGGCGTCGCGAAACGCCGTCGAGCGCATCGACAGGTACGAAAGCGGGTGATCGTCGGGGACGACGCCGCGGCCTTGCGGTGTCGTGTAGAACGGGATCCCGGCCTTTTCGACAAAGGCCCGCATCTCGTTCCAGGCATGCGACCACAACACCCCGCCGCCCGAGCAGATGATCGGCCGCTTCGCCGCCCGGATCGCATCGACCAGGGCATTGATCGCGGCCGGCTCGGCATAGGGGCGCGGGCGCAGGACCGGGCGCCCCATATAGCTCCAATCGACCTGGTCCTCGGGAACTTTGGCGTAGAGCACATCGCCCGGGAAATCGAGGTAGACCGGGCCGGGCTTGCCGTTCAGCGCCTTCTGGAAGGCGAAATTGACCTGCTGCGGGCAGGCGCTTCACATTGTGCACGCGGTCGGCGTATTTGACCCAGCCTTCAAGCGCCTTGACCTGGTCGATCTCCTGGAAGACTTGGCGGCCGAACTGGCTGATCGGGGAAGAGCCGCCCAAGGCGACGACCGGGCAGCAATCGATGAGGGCATTGGCAAGGCCGGTGCCGAGGTTCAAGGTCGCGGGCCCAGACGCCGCCATGCACACGCCCGGCCCTTGGGTTACCCGCGAATAGGCCTGCGCCATATAGGCGGCGCCCTGCTCGTGGCGGGTGTCGATCAGGCGGATGCCCTCCTTGATGCAGCACATCTCGGCATCGAGCATCGGCCCGCCCATGATGAAGAACGCGTCCTTGACGCCCTGCGCCTTCAGGCACCGCGCGAGAATTTCGTTACCGGTCACTTCTGCCATCGTTTCCTCCTCCTCTTTCGCCGACCGGCGGCAACGCCACCCGATTCAAGTTTAGCGCACCGACGGACGTCAGCCGCAGATATACGCCGGCTTCCGTCACCGACGTACGCAAATCACATGACTGACCTGCGGCCCGTGCCTTCCGCAGAGCGCAAATCATAAGCGGCCGGATACCATCCGTTCCCCAGCAGATTAGGATAGGGCAACCAATCGCGATAACGGGAGGCAACAACCAGGAATGCGTTGTAATCCAAGTCTACAACTTGTCGGTTCGACATTACCTCCTCAAAAACGTTTCGAAGCTTCTCTATTAGAATTAAGTTATTATCCAATAAGCCCAATCTTTGGAGTCTATAGATTCGCGCGATTACTGCCTTTGGCAGCAGTCCACAAGGTAAGTTTCCATCCCACGCCATTGCGAGGAGGTCTCTATATCCTTGCAAGACGTATGCAATTTCACGGCAATCCGAATTTGAAATATCGTAATCGAGCACGTCGGTAGCCCTCCTGTAGCTGCAGCCCAAATAGGGTGGGCGGAGAGAAGCGCAACCCGCCGTCGAGTCGTGGGCGCGGTGGCGGGTTACGCTTCGCTCACCCGCCGTACGAACCGCGTTGCCGCTAACCGGCATCAATTTTCCCTAACGCCCGGCGTCCCGCGTCAGTTAGACCGCTGAAATAGATACCAATCAGCGGGCCGTCCTTCACGTACGTATGGATCAGGCCGCGCCGCAAAAGCAATCTGAGGTGGAAGTCGATTTCCTCGTGGCCATATCCCGGCACGGCCAATGGATTCTCGACGTGCAGCCCTTCGATGCGCGGTTGGACGAGGCGGCTGTCGCCTTCCTGAAGCGAGGCCTCGATTTCTGATAGCTTGATTAGAAGCTCCCGCGCGAGCGTATCGTCTTGTTCCACTGAAGCTCTCCGAGCAACATAGGGGCACCACTTTGAACGGTTATGTGGTTGTATCCCGATAATTTTCCAGCATGATAAGAGACAGAAACACGATGCCGCCTCATTATCCGCAATGCCGCTCATAAAATGTCCCGCATGCGGGAGTGAGATTTCCGATCAGGCGGCGGCGTGTCCGCACTGTGGGCACCCACCGATAGAGCCGAAACAGCCGGGTTTCAGACCGACGCCGAATTTCAAGAACATCGGCGCCGGTTTGGGATTCATCGTATGCATGATCGGGATTTACCTGTTTTTCGGGAATCACACGAGCTTTCAGCCACCGACTGTTCCGCTCCCGGCATCAGAGGATCAATTCTGTTCGATCATTAACGTGGCAACATCGACTTACAATTCGCTCTCGCAGCAACGGGACATCGCACACAGCCAGCAGAATGGAATAGTCGAGGATCAGTTCACTCGCCAAATGACGGAGGTATACCGAAAGCGGAACGCGGATGCTTTCAACACAGCTGAACAGACTAACTTTCATTTCGACAATTGGGTTGTCAGCATTATGCGAGTCAGTAGCCCGCAACAACATTGGTCAGGCTATCTTGACGCTGCTATCCCCTTCGATATTCATCCGCTGTGTTCGACGATCTTGAAGATACGTGCGGCGGCGGCGGCGACAAACGGGAACATCAATCTGCTATCGCAGAAGCGGCAGGGGGACTATCTGGCGATGACCGGGATGTTCTTGCGGCGCTTCTCTGGTCCGGCTAACGCTACGTCGCCTCCGCTCCCAACATCAGCGGATGAATTCGAGGACAGCTTTACCGAGTCCGGCTCTATGGATGAGCCGGAATTTTCGGTTCTGGTCATGACCATTGACGATCATTAGCCAAAACACCGAGATTCCGGCCAGATGTTAGCTTGCCAAAGACGCCCCCAGATACCCGGAAATCTCGCCGGGTCGGCCTTAATCGGGGAAAGCCCCCATCGGGGGAAAGGGCTGGGGTGAGGGGGCCGTCGGCGCGGAGCGCGGGCACCCTCACCCTCCCATCGCCGCGCGACGGGCCCCTCCCTCTCCCGCGGTGCGGGAGAGGGTTTCCCCGTCCAGTCTAGCTGCCGAGGACCTTTTCGGCGCGCAGCTTGTCGATCTCGCTGGGGCTGAGGTTGAGCCAGCTGACGAACACCTCCTCGGTGTGCTGGCCGAGCTTGGGCGACGGCTTCAATTCCGGCGGCCTGCCGTCGAAGCGCACCGGCCAGGCTTCGCAGACCCAGTCGCCGTCCGGGTGGTGCATCGTCTGCATGATGCCGCGCTCCTGGAAGCTCTTGTCGTTCTGCAATTCGAGGGTGTCGTGGATCGCGCCGGCCGGGACGCCCGCGGCGCCGATGATCTGCATCGCCTCTTCCTTGGTGTGCTCCCGGGTCCACTCGGCGATGATCTGGTTGATGAAGTCTTCGTTCTTGTTGCGCTCCTCGTTGGTGGCGAAGCGCGGGTCGCTGATCAATTCCTCGCGGCCGATGACTTTCAAGAGGCGCGTCCAATGCTCGGGGTTGGCGCGGCTGCAGAAGACATAGACGTAGTCGTTGTAACCGCCCGGCTTCGTCGGATAGATGCCGCATGGCGCCGGCGCGCCCGAGGTCGACTGGGCGCCCATCCGTGGCGCCGCCTTCTTGTTGCCCTGCTGGTTCATGACGGCGAACGAAGTGCGGATGTAATGCATGCAGGCGTCCTGCATCGCCAATTGCAGGCGGCGGCCCTTGCCGGTCGCTTTCTTTTCGTAGAGCGCACCCAAAACGCTGATCGCCATCAGCATCCCGGTGCCGGTGTCGCCGATTGTGGCGCCCGGCTTGCACGGCTGGCGGCCGGGTTCGCCGGTGACGCTCATCGTGCCGCCGGCGGCCTGCGCGATCATGTCGAAGGCCAATGATTTCTCGTACGGGCTGCCTTCGCCGAAGCCCTTGACCTGGCAATAGATGATGCCGGGGTTGATCGCCTTTAACACGTCATAGCCGAGCCCCAGGCGCTCGATCGTGCCGGGCGCCAAATTCTCGGCAAAGACGTCGGCTTTTTTCACCATGTCCTTGACGAGCTGGATGCCCTTCTCGGTCTTGAGGTCGACCGTCGCCGACTTCTTATTGGCGTTCAAAATCTTGAAATAAAAGGAATCATGCGCCTTGGCATCGGTGCTGGCGATGCGCCGCCCGGGGTCGCCCGATTTCGGGTTCTCGATCTTGACGACTTCGGCGCCGAGCCAGGCCAGTGCCTCCGTGCAGGTCGGCCCGGCCTCGAACTGGGTCAGATCGACAACCCGAACACCCTTGAGGCAGTCGAGAGGCGCAAAATTTCCACTCATCGTTCCGTCTCCTCCGGCGCAGCGCACTGCTATGGTCGTTCCGCGCACGATAGCGCAGAACCGCGCCCGGCGGAAATCGCTGATTTGCGCGAACAGCCCTGCATTGCACCGGGCGAAGGCCGCCGGATGCTGCTACCCCGGCCCGACCGCGGCGGTTTCCAGGCTCGCCAGCTCGCGCCCGCGGGTTTCCGGCAGCAGCATCAGCATCACGATCATCAGGCCCGAGGCGACCGCGCTGAAGATCGCGATCGTCGCGCCGAGCGGCAGCACCTGGCTGACATAGCCGACCATCGTCGGGAAGAACGACCCGATCGCGCGGCCGGAATTGTAGCAAAAGCCCTGGGCGTTGCCGCGCAGTTCGGTGGGGAACAGTTCGGTCATGAACGGTCCCATCGGCGGGAATTTCATCAACAGCACCGATGAACAGCGGGAGCCCGGCGAACAACAGCGCGGTGTCGCCCATCGGCACGAACATGTAGAAGAGGATGAAGACGAACGAGAGAATCGCCGACCACAGAAAGGTCCACTTGCGGCCGATCGCGTCGCTGAGATAGGAGCCGAGCAGAAACCCGAACAGGGCGCCGAGGATCTGCACCAGGAGAAAGCCGCCGGTCGCGGTCGCCGAGAAATGCCGCACCGTGCGCAGATAGGTCGGCATCCAGATGCCGATCGCATAGCCGCCGCCCTGGGCGCCGGCGACCATCAGCGACATCTTGACCGTCACCCAGAGATGCGGGCCGCGGAAGGCCGAGAACAGGTGCGACCAGCCGACCGGCGGGTGGTCGCGGCGCCGGGTCTGGAAGATGTCCGGCTCCTCGATATGGCGGCGGATCCAGAACACGAAGACCGCCGGGAAGAGGCCGACCCCGAACAGCACGCGCCAGGCGAGCGCCTCCGGCAGGAGCCAGTAGATCGCGGTGTAAACCAGGGCCGAGGCGCCCCAGCCGATCGCCCAGCCGGTCTGCACCAGGCCGACGCCGCGGCCGCGGTACTTGTCGCGGATGACTTCGCCCATCAACACCGCGCCCGCCGCCCATTCGCCGCCAAAGCCGAAGCCGTGCAGCGCGCGCAGGATGAACAGCTGCTCGAAATTCTGGGCGAAGGCGCACAGAAACGTGAAGACCGAATACCACAGGATCGTGATCTGCAGCATCTTCACCCGGCCGAAGCGGTCGGCGAGCGTCCCGGAAAACCAGCCGCCGAGCGAGGAGATCAAGAGGGTCACCGTGCCGATGAGCCCGGCTTCGCCGCGCGACAGCCCCCAGACCCCGATGATCGTCGGGATGACAAAGCTGTACATCTGGACGTCGAACGCATCGAGCGACCACCCGCCAAAGCAGGCCCACATCGTGCTGCGTTCGCGTTGCGTCAGGTCGCGAAACCACGCGAGCATCCGTGTCTCCCCCGAAGGTTTCGGCAACCCGCTGCGGCACGCTGCCGCCCGGGCGCTCGACCGAGCGATCTTAAACAGTTGCGCCGAGGGCCGAGAACCGGCGCATTGTGCGGGGTGCCTTGCGGCGAACGCGTGAGATCGGCGACAAATCGCCTGGCCGACGTCCGCGATCAGGGTACGCGGGCCGGCTTGGGACAAGGGAGGGGCAACCATGGGGCCGGTGATCCTGCCGTATCGCAACATCCTGCCGCGGATCGACCCGAGCGCGTTCATCGCGCCCGGCGCGATCGTCATCGGCGACGTTGAGATCGGTCCCTTTGCCAACATCTGGTTCAACTGCGTCATCCGCGGCGATGATGCGCCGATTCGCATCGGCGCCGGCGCCAACGTCCAGGACGGGACGATCGTCCATGTCACGTTCGAATTGGGCGAGCACGTCGAATGCGTTATTGGCGAGGAGGCCGCGATCGGCCACATGGCCCTCTTACACGCCTGCCGGATCGAACCGAGCGCCCTCGTCGGGATGAAGGCCTGCGTCATGGACCGCGCCGTCGTCGAAATGGGCGCGATGGTCGCCGCCGGCGCCGTCGTGACGCCGCGCAAGCGGGTCAAATCGGGCGAACTGTGGTCCGGCACCCCGGCCCGCTTCGCCCGCCTCCTCAAACCCGAGGAACAGGATTACATGCGCTGGGTGACGACGCACTACCGCGAGCTGGCGGAGGAATATCAATCCTCCGCGCGCACCTTGACGTAGGAGCCGGGTGCGTCCTCGATCGGCGCGAGTTTGCCGTCGCCGGGGTGGCGCGCCGGTACTTCGCCCCCGGCATGGCGCGCGATCCACTGGTCCCACACCGGCCACCACGAGCCCGGACGCTCCGTTGCGCCAGCCAGCCATTCCTCGGCGGTCGGCGGGTTATCGTCGTTCTCGAAATGCCCGTATTTGCTGCCCGGCGGGTTGACGACGCCGGCGATATGGCCCGACGCCGACAGCACGAACTTCACCGGGCCGGAAAAGATCTGCGTCGCCCGATAGGTCGATCGCCATGGCGCGATGTGATCTTCGCGGGTTGACAACATGAAGGCCGGCGTCTTGACCCGGCGCAGATCGATCGGCACCCCGCCGAGGGTGATGCCGCCCGGCTTCGACCAGCAGGTTCTCCTGGTACATTTTACGCAGGTAAAAGCTGTGCATCGCCGCCGGCATCCGCGTCGAATCCGCGTTCCAATAGAGGAGGTCGAACGGCACCGGCGCCTTGCCCAAGCAGGTAATTGTTGACGACAAACGACCAGATCAAATCGTTGGCGCGCAGCATGTTGAAGGTTTGATGCATGTCGCGGGCTTCGAGATAGCCCTTCTTCTCCATACGCTGTTCGAGCGCCTTTAGCTGTTCCTCGTCGATGAAGACGCTGAGTTCGCCGGCCTCGGCGAAATCGACCATCGTCACGAAATAGGTGGCGCTCTTGACCCGGCCGTCGCGCTTCGCCGCCATATAGGCGAGGGTCGCGGCCAACAGCGTCCCGCCGAGGCAATAGCCGATGACATTGGCGGCGCGCTCGCCGGTCGCCGCTTCGATCGCGTCGAGCGCGGCGAGCGGCCCCTCGCGCATGTAGTCTTCGAAGGTCTTCTCGGCGAGCCTCGCGTCGGGGTTGACCCAGGAGATCACAAACACCGTGTGGCCCTGGCCCACCGCCCAGCGGATGAACGAATTCTGCGGGCGCAGGTCGAGAATGTAGAACTTGTTGATCCACGGCGGGATGATCAGGAGCGGGCGCCGTTTGACCCTCTCGGTCGTCGGCGCGTACTGGATCAATTGCATCAGCGGGTTCTGGTAGACCACCTTGCCCGGGCTCGCGGCGACGTTCTCGCCGATCCTGAAGGCGCTCGGGTCGGTCATGCTGATCTGGAGGCGCCCCTTGCCGCGCTCCAGATCGTCGAGCAGGTTTTTCAGGCCGTTCGCGAGGTTCTCACCGCCGCTCTCGAGCGTCGCGCGCAGGACTTCGGGGTTGGTCAGCACGAAATTCGACGGCGCCATCGCATCGACGAATTGCCGCGTATAGAAATCGACCTTGCGCGCGGTGTGCGCGTCGAGCCCCTCGACTTGCCCGACCGCGCCATGCATCCAGCGGGCGGTCAACAGGTAGCTCTGCTTGATGAAATCGAAGAGCGCGTTGTCGCTCCATGCCTGGTCGCGGAAGCGGCGGTCTTCGGGCGAGGCGTTGATCACCGGCTCGGCTTCCCCGCCGGCGAGGCGCCGCGCGGTGCTCCTTCCACAGCCGCAAATAGTCGTTCCACAGCGCGGTCTGCGCCTCGATCAGCCGCGCCGGGTCGGCCATCATACGCCGGGTCATCTCGAAAAAAGCGCTGCCGATCGCCATCGGGTCGGCCATGCCGCTCGTCCCCGCGCCGCTTGCCTGCCCGCCCGCATCTTTGCCCTGGCGCGCCAGGAAATCGGCGACGAGGCGCTGGCTCCGTAGGGCGATCTCGGCCAGGTGTTCCGCCATCTGGCGCGACCGCTCGGCCGCCTCGGCCGACGTCTCCGGACCGGAGGCCGTCCCGGGCTTCCCGCCGCCGGGGCGGGCGCCACTCTCGCTCTTACTCATCTCGCTGTCCTCACCCCTCGCGCGCGGATCAAATGTAGTGACGCGCGGGCGCGGATCTAATACACACCGAGCCAATTGTGCCGCTGCCTCCAGCGGCGGGCGGCGAGGCCAGCGGGAATTAGGGCGGATCTGGGGCAGGATCTGGGGTATGGCATTGCGCACAGCCCGGTTTTGGCCTGATGGCCGGCCCGACCGGCAGCGTGTTCGGCAAACCGGGGCGGTCGCCGGCCTTCTGCTGCTAAGCACGCTTGGCGGATGCAGCGGCCCGGTCGAGACTTATCGCTCGCTGGCCGGCATCAGCCAGAACGATCCCGATCCGCAGACCGCTCCGTTCACCCACAATCTCGCCGAGGGCGAGGCCGAGCCCTATCCGAACCTCGGCAGCTTCCCGCCCTTGCCAACGCCGACGACGAATGCCGCCGATCGCCAGAAGCTGACGCAAAGCCTGATCGCCGATCGCCGGGCGACCGCCTCGCAGGCGGGAGCTCCGGCGCCGCGCCCGGCCGCCGAGGCGACCGCAGCGCCAGGCTCGCCGGGGGAAACTTCGCCCCCGCTCCGGCAGCCCGAGCCGAGCCGCAGACCGACCAACCATCAAACCCTTCCCCCGCCGCATCCGCGCCCTCTCACACAGCCCTGAATTCGGACCAATCGGGCCGCCGCCCGGCGGGCGAGCCGCCCGCGCCCGGGCCGCTCGAATCAACCCTGCAAACGCCGCAGATACCCTCGCTTCCCGAGCCTGAAGCGGCGCCGCCGCCGCCGCCGGTCATGCCGGCGGTCCCGCGCGCGGTCGCGGTGGCCGAGCCGCCGCCGGCCGCGCTCGCCGACGTCGCGCCGCAACCGGCCCCGCCAATCCCCGACATGACGCCGCCGCCGGCACCGGTCAAAGTTGCGCCGCCGCCTGCTCCCGCGCCCACCCCGACCGTCGTCGCGACCCTCGAACTCCCCGGCAACGCCGTCGAACCGGCCGCCCCCGACCAGGTGCAGATCGCGCGCGTCGCGGCGCTCTACAAGAAAGCGGGCGGCAGCGTGCGGGTCCTCGCCTATGCCGCGGCGCCCGTCGGCGGCGGCGACCCGCTCGACGCCTACCACGCCGCGCTCGACCGCGCGCAAGCGGTTGCCAAGGCGCTGATCGGTTCCGGCGTCCCCGCCGACAAGATCCAGACCGAGGCGGCGCCCGCCGCGCGGGCGCGCGAGGCGGGCCGGGTCGAGATCCAATTCACCCCATGACCGCGGCTCCGAGCCGGCCCCACATGAAACCCACCCCGCATGAAAGCTGACCTGTGACACCAGCCCTCAAGATCGCCATCGCCGGGCTCGGCACGGTGGGCGCCGGAACGCTGACGCTGTTAGAGCGCCAGGCCGAGCTGGTGAGAGTGCGCGCCGGACGCCCGATTGTCGTCGCCGCGGTATCGGCGCGCGATCGCCACAAGGATCGCGGCGTCGATTTGTCGAGGGTGCGCTGGTACGACGATCCGGTCGCGCTTGCCGCCGACCCGGAAATCGACGTCGTCGTCGAGCTGATCGGCGGCAGCGACGGGATCGCGCTCGCCATCATCGAAACCGCGCTCGCCCACAAGAAGCATGTCGTCACCGCCAACAAGGCGCTGATGGCCCACCACGGCACCGCGCTTGCGGCCAAGGCCGAGGCGGCCGGGGTCGCGCTCGCCTTCGAGGCCGCGGTCGCCGGCGGCATTCCGGTGATCAAGACCCTGCGCGAAAGCCTCGCCGGCAACCGGCTGGCCCGGGTTTACGGCATCCTCAACGGCACCTCGAACTACATCCTGACGACGATGCGCGAGAGCGGGCGCGAGTTTGCTGAGGTGCTGGCCGAAGCGCAAATGCTCGGCTACGCCGAAGCCGATCCGAGCTTCGACATCGACGGCGTCGACGCCGCGCACAAGCTGGCGATCCTCGCCAGCGTCGGGTTTGGCCGCCCGGTCGATCTAGCCGGCGTCTACACCGAGGGCATCCGCCACATATCCCGCCTCGACATCGATTTTGCCGAGGAACTGGGCTATCGCATCAAGCTCCTCGGCATCGCGCGCTTGACCGAAAACGGCCTCGAACAGCGCGTCCACCCCTGCATGGTGCCGCGCGCAACGCCGATCGCCGCGGTCGAGGGCGTGTTCAACGCGGTCGTCGCCGAAGGTGATTTCGTCGGTCGGGTGGTGCTGGAAGGGCGCGGCGCCGGGGCCTTTCCGACCGCTTCCTCGGTCGCCGCCGATCTCATCGACATCGCCGCCGGGCGCCACGTCGCGCCGTTCGGGGTGCCGGCCGCCGCCCTCACCGCGCTCCCCGGCGCGCCGATGGAGCGCCACGAGGGCGCCTATTACATCAGGCTGATGGTCGTCGATCAGCCCGGCGTCATCGCCGACGTCGCCGCGGCATTGCGCGACGAGCAGGTCTCGATGGAATCGATGATCCAGCGCGGCCGCGCGCCGGGCGAAGCCGTGCCGGTGGTGCTGACGACGCATGTGACGCTCGAAGCGGCGATGCGCCGCGCGCTCGACCGGATTGCGAAACTTGCCACCGTGCGCGAGCCGCCGCGCATGATCCGCATCGAAGATTTTTGAGGGTCGCTACGGAGGCACGGGGAACGCGAAGACCAAGAACGAGGCAACGGGTCAACGAACCGCTCTCGCTGTCTCACTGTCTCATTGTGGCCTATATCTCCGTGACCTGCGTGCCTGCGTGGGTTTAACTGCGCGGAATGAAAACCGACGTCGCCAGCGAGGGAGGACAGCGTGGCCGAAACATCGAACTCCAAGATGGATCGCAATCTCGCGCTCGAAGCGGTGCGCGTGACCGAAGCGGCGGCGCTGTCCGCCTCCCGGCTGATGGGGCGCGGCGACGAGAAGGCCGCCGACCAGGCCGCGGTCGACGCGATGCGCCAGGCCCTGAACAGCCTGACGATCGAGGGTACCGTGGTGATCGGCGAAGGCGAGCGCGACGAGGCGCCGATGCTCTATATCGGCGAAAAGGTCGGCACCGGACACGGTCCCAAGATCGACATCGCCCTCGATCCCCTGGAGGGCACGACGATCACCGCCAAGGGCGGGGCCAACGCGCTCGCGGTATTGGCGATGGCCGATCACGGCGGATTTTTGAATGCGCCCGACGTCTACATGGACAAGATCGCGGTCGGTGGCAGCCTGCCGGGTGACATCGTCGACCTCGACGAGACGCCGGGGACCAACCTGAAGAACCTGGCGCGCGCCAAGAAGGCGGACATCGCCGACCTTGTCGTCTGCATCCTCGACCGGCCGCGTCACGCCGAGCTGATTACCAAGGTGCGCGAGGCTGGCGCCCGGATCATGCTGATCGGCGATGGCGACGTCAGCGGCGTCATGGCCACTTCCGACCCCGAGACCGGGATCGACATCTATATGGGTTCGGGCGGCGCGCCCGAGGGCGTCTTGGCCGCCGCGGCGCTGCGCTGCATCGGCGGGCAGATGCAGGGGAGGCTGTTGTTCCGCAACGACGACGAGCGCGGCCGCGCGGCCCGTCTCGGCATCACCGATCTCAACCGCAAATATGGTCTTCTCGACCTGGCGCAGGGTGATGTGATGTTCGCTGCCACCGGCGTCACCAATGGCACGATGCTGAAGGGCGTGCGCCGGGTCCCCGGCGGCGCTTTCACCCATTCGGTGGTGATGCGCTCGAAGACCGGCACGGTGCGTTATGTCGAAGCGACGCACGACTTCACCCGAAAGCCGGCCTTCGCCGCGCTCGGCCGCTGAGCCGCCGCGCTCGACGGGACCATCGGCTCATCCGCGCGGGTCGGAATTTTCCCGCACCCGGTAGTAAAAGCCCGCGAGCGAGGCGCTGCTGCAATGGATCCTCCGATGAGCGCCGACGCGGGATGCGGTTCTATCGTCACGCTGACCATGAACCCCGCGCTCGACGTGGCCACCTCGACGGATCGGATAGCGCCGGCCCATAAGCTCCGCTGTGCAGCGCCGCGCTATGATCCGGGAGGGGGCGGGATCAATGTGGCGCGGGCGGTTCATGCGCTGGGTGGCGACGCGGTCGCGATCTTCCCCGTCGGCGGGCCGGCGGGCGAGATGATCCGGCATTTGCTGGACGAGGAGGGGGTCACTCAACACCCCATCGAGATCGCCGGGTTCACCCGCGAAAGCCTCGCCGTCGAAGAGCGCCAGAGCGGCAACCAATACCGGTTCATCCTCCCGGGACCCGAGCTTCCCGAGCGCGACCAGGAGCGCTGTCTCGATGCGCTTTCGCACCTGGCGCCGACAGCTTCCTACATCGTCGCGAGCGGCAGTCTGCCGCTCGGCGTTTCCGACGATTTCTATGCGCGAGTGGCCGGGCTCTCAAAGCGATGCGGCAAGCGCCTCGTCCTCGATACCTCGGGCCCGGCGCTCAAGAATTCCGGCGGCGGCATCTATATGTTGAAGCCGAGCCTGCGCGAGCTCGGGGATTTGAGCGGGCGGGAAATCCGGTCCGAGGGCGATCAGGAGCGGGCAGCACGGCAAATCGTCGACCAAGGCCGCTGTGAGATCGTTGTCCTCTCGCTTGGCCCGGAAGGCGCATTGCTGGCCACGGCCGACAAGAGCGAGCGCTTCACCGCGATCCCGGTCGAGACGCGAAGCACGGTCGGCGCCGGCGACAGCATGCTGGCAGGCATCGTCCTCGGTCTTTGCCGCGGACTGCCGTTGCATGAAGCCGTCCGCTTCGGCATGGCGGCGGGGGCGGCGGCACTGTTGGGAACCGGCACCGAGCTGTGCCGGCGCGCCGACGTCGAACGCCTGTACCAGCATTAAATCGTCATTCCCGCTTGCGCGGGAATGACGATTTAATTCGAGCGGTGAACGCTCTGGGTTCCTGCTTTCCCGGGAACGACGGAGCCGGCCCGATTCTTGGGCTCCCTTGCACCGTTGTCATCCCGGCGGAGATCGGAATCCAGCACAGGAACGGTTCTGAGGATTGCCCTGGACCCTCGCTCGGCCGGGGGTGAGGATGCCGCCGTGGACACTCTGGAAACCTCCGCCTTCCTCGGGGTCGAGCGGTCGGTTGGTGGCCGGCGCTGGCGGGTGCGCGGCGCCGATCAGGGCGAGGCTGCAGAGATCGCCGCGCGCCTCGCGCTCCCCGAGATTGTCGCCCGGCTCTTGGCGCAGCGCGGCATCGGGCTCGACGCGGCGGCCGGCTTTCTCGCCCCGCGCCTGCGCGATTGTCTCCCCGATCCGGCGCATTTGCGTGACATGGCGCCGGCCGTCGAGCGGCTGGCGCGCGCGGTCCGCGAGCGCGAGAAGATCGTCGTCTTCGGCGATTACGATGTCGACGGTGCGACCTCGGCGGCCTTGCTGCTGCGGTTTTTCGCAAGCGTCGGGGGTGACGCTACGGTCTATGTCCCGGATCGGCTGCGCGAGGGTTATGGCCCGAACACCCCGGCCCTCTTGCGCCTCAAGGCCGAGGGGGCGGGGGTCGTCGTGACGGTGGATTGCGGCGCGACCGCGCACGATGCGCTGGCCGCAGCGGCCAATGCCGGGCTCGATGTGATCGTCGTCGATCACCACGTCAGCGAACCCCTGTTGCCGCGCGCCCTCGCCGTCATCAACCCCAACCGGCTCGACGAGACGAGCCCGCACGGCGCGCTTGCCGCGGTCGGCGTCGCCTTTCTCCTCGTCGTCGCGCTCAACCGGGCCTTGCGCGCCAGCGGCTGGTACGCCGCGCGGGTCGAGCCCGACCTCCTCCGATGGCTCGACCTCGTTGCGCTCGGCACGGTGTGCGATGTCGTGCCGCTGACCGGGATCAACCGGGCTCTCGTCGCGCAAGGGGTCAAGGTGGCGCGCAACGGCGCGAACCCGGGGCTGCGGGCGCTGGCCGCGGTCGGCCGCGTGACTTCGCCCCTCGACGCCTACCATCTCGGCTTTGTCTTGGGGCCGCGGGTCAATGCCGGCGGACGGGTCGGCGCCGCCGATCTCGGCGCGCGGCTCCTCGCCACCGACGATCCCACGCTCGCCGCAGCGCTCGCCACCCGGCTCGACGGCTACAACCGCGAGCGCCGCGAGATCGAGGCGCAAACCCTCGAGGCGGCGATCGAGGCGGTCGAAGCCGGGCCGCAGTCGCCGGCGCTGGTGTTCGCCGCCGCCGAGGGCTGGCACCCGGGGGTCATCGGCATCGTCGCCGCCCGCCTCAAGGAGCGCTATGAGCGTCCGGCCTGCGTCGTCGCGCTTGCTGAGGGTATCGGTCGCGGCTCCGGCCGCTCGGTGCCGGGCGTCGCGCTCGGCCCGGCCGTCATCGCGGCACGCCAGGCGGGGCTCCTCATCAATGGCGGCGGGCACGCGATGGCTGCGGGCTTCACGGTCGCCGAGGACCATCTCGACGCGCTGCGCGACTTCCTCGCCGAACGTCTCGGTGATGGGTGGGGCGGCGAGCGCGTGCGGCCCGAATTGGCGATCGACGGCGCGCTCTCGGCGGCCGGGGCGGTGGCCGGTCTCATCGGCCACCTCGATGCGCTGGCCCCGTTCGGCGCCGCCAACCCCGAGCCTCGCTTTGCCTTTCCCGGGCTCCTCCTCGCCCATGTCGAGCCGGTCGGCCCCGCGGGAAATGGCGGGCATCTGCGCTGCACCCTCGCCGACCCGGCCGGGTTCGGCGAGGGCGGGCCGGCGCGCTTGCAGGCTATCGCCTTTCGCGTCGCTGAAACCCCGCTCGGCGCCTTTCTCGCCGCCGCGCGCGGCCGCAGGGTCCATGTCGCTGGCCATCTGCGGCGCGATGACTACCGCGGCGGCGACGCCGTCCAGCTGGTGATCGACGACGCCGCCCCGGTCGAAGGCTGAGGCCGCTAGAGGAGGGCGCGGATGCGCTCCGCTATTTCGGCGATATGCGCCATGTCGCCGGGCTTCAGCTCCCAGTTTACGAGGAGCCCGTCACCGAGCCGGCGCGGCAGCACGTGCAGGTGGAAGTGGGGGACCGACTGCGCCGCCCCCTTCCCGTTAGACTGGATGAGGTTGAGCCCGTCGGGCTTCAACACTTCGTTGACCACCCGCGCCAGCCGCATCGCGGTGTGCGACGCCGCCGCCATCGCCTCGGGCGCAATCTCGAACACGTTCGGGTAATGCGCCTTGGGGATGACGAGACAATGCCCGTCATGGACCGGGTTGATGTCCATGAAGGCGAGCGTGTCGTCATCCTCGAACAGCCTGAAGCACGGCACCTCACCCTTGACGATCCTGCAGAAGATGCACGCGGCGTCTGCTTCCATGGCGGCTCACTCCGGTAGACCTTGCGGGGTCTTTTAGCGCCGCGCCATCAGCTCCGCCACAGCTCCCTCCCGCGACAATCGCGGTCTTGTCATCCCATGGGCGAAGCGTCATCTGCTCGGGCAGACGCTCTCCCTCTGAGGACCGGCGTGTCCCTGCCGACGGTGATCACAGACGCCCCTCCCTCCGCCGCCGCGGCCGCGCCCGGCAGTCTGCGGCCGATCGCCCTGTGGCTCCTCTTCTGCGCCGCTATGATCTTCGTCATGGTCGTGATCGGCGGGATAACGAGGCTCACCCTCTCCGGCCTCTCGATCACCGAATGGCAACCGGTCGCCGGCATCCTGCCGCCCATGTCGCCCGCCGCCTGGGCCGTCGAATTCGCCAAATACCAGCACATCCCGCAATACCGGCTCTTGAATTGGGGGATGAGCCTCGACGACTTCAAGACCATTTACCTCTGGGAATACGTCCATCGCCTGTGGGGCCGGTTGATCGGTGTTGCCTACGGCTTGCCGTTTCTTTATTTCGCGCTGCGCCGGCGTCTGCCGCGCCCGCTGATCGCACCCCTTGCCGGCATCCTCGCGCTCGGCTTTCTGCAGGGCGCGCTCGGCTGGTACATGGTGACAAGCGGCCTCGCCGCACGCGTCGAGGTCAGCCAGTACCGGCTCGTCGCCCATCTCGCCCTCGCCCTCCTCATCTATGCCGCAACGCTGTGGGTCGCGCTGGAGCTCCTGCAAAGCCGCTCGCCCGCATCGCGGGCATCGGACGGTGAGGGTGCACCGGGTCGCTGGCGGCACGCCGCCGAGGCGCTGATCGCGCTCATCGGGCTGACGATGCTGGCCGGCGGCTTTGTCGCCGGGCTCCATGCCGGGCTTGTCTACAACACCTTTCCGCTGATGGACGGGAGTTTTGTCCCCGCCGGCTACGCCCAGCTCCAGCCGTTCATCCGCAACTGGTTCGAGACCATACCGGCCGTGCAGTTCGACCATCGCCTGCTGGCCGAGACGACCGTTGCCGCGGTCCTTCTATTGTGGCTGGCCGGACGGCGCGCCGCGCTGCCACGTCCGGCCCGCCTCGCGCTCCATGCGCTCCTCGCCGCCGCGCTCCTGCAATTCTCCCTTGGCGTCGCGACCTTGCTCCTCGTCGTGCCGATCCCGCTCGCCGCCGCCCACCAGGCCGCCGGATTATTGCTCCTCACCGCTGCGATCGTCTTGCGGCACCGGCTGCGCCGGCCCGAAATGGACCTCGCGCCCGCCGCGGCCCTATAATTGCCGCCGCGGCCGGGAGATCGTCATGGCAAAAAGCGGCAAACCCTCGAAGGTCCTGTGCGAGTGGCGGACGCTCGCCGAAGCTGAGCTGCGCGGCAAGCCCCTCTCCACCCTCGACTGGCCGACCCCCGAGGGCCTGACGCTGAAGCCGCTTTACACCGTGGCCGATCTCGAGGTGATCGAGGCGGCCGGCTTCCCCTGGCGCGGGGCGTTGCCGGGCCTCCCTCCCTACCTGCGCGGCCCTCGCGCGACGATGTACGCCAACCGGCCGTGGACGATCCGCCAGTATTCGGGGTTCTCGACCGCCGAAGAATCCAACCGCTTCTACCGCGATAATCTCAAGGCCGGGCAGATGGGGCTCTCGATCGCCTTCGATCTGGCGACCCACCGCGGCTACGACAGCGACCACCCGCGGGTCACGGGCGATGTCGGCAAGGCCGGCGTCGCGATCGACAGTGTTGAGGACATGAAGATCCTCTTCGACGGCATCCCGCTCGACAAAATGAGCGTCTCGATGACGATGAACGGCGCGGTATTGCCGGTCCTCGCCGGGTTCATCGTCGCCGCCGAAGAACAGGGCGTCGCGCCGGACCAACTCCAGGGCACGATCCAGAACGACATTCTGAAGGAGTTCATGGTCCGCAACACCTACATCTACCCGCCCGGACCCTCGATGCGCATCGTCGCCGACATCATCGAATACACCGCCCGCCACATGCCCAAGTTCAACTCGATCTCGATCTCCGGCTATCACATGGAGGAGGCCGGGGCGACCTCCGTCCAGGAGCTGGCGTTCACCCTCGCCGACGGCCTCGAATACGTCCGCACCGCATTGTCGCGCGGCCTCAAAATCGACGAATTCGCGCCCCGCCTCTCGTTCTTCTTCGGGATCGGCACCAGTTTCTTTATGGAGATCGCGAAATTGCGCGCGGCCCGCCTGCTCTGGGCGCGGCTCATGCAACAATTCGCGCCCCGGGACCCGGCGAGCCTGGCCCTGCGCATGCATTGCCAGACGTCCGGCGTCAGCCTGACCGCGCAGGACCCGCACAACAACATCGTCCGGACGACGATCGAGGCTCTGGCCGCGATCCTCGGCGGCACCCAGTCGCTCCACACCAATTCGTTCGACGAAGCGCTCGGCCTGCCGACTCCGGCTTCCGCCCGTGTCGCCCGCAACACCCAGCTGATCCTCGTCGAGGAGACCGGCATCCCGCATGTCATCGATCCGTTGGGCGGCAGCTATTTTGTCGAAGCGCTGACCCACTCGATCGCCACGGCGGCGAGCGCGCTCATCGACGAGGTCGAGGCCCTGGGCGGCATGACCCGCGCGGTCGAGAGCGGCATGCCGAAACTGCGCATCGAAGAATCCGCGGCGCGGCGCCAGGCGGCGATCGACCGGGGCGAAGAAGTCATCGTCGGCGTCAACAAGTACCGCGCCGAGGATGCCGCCGAAATCGACATCCTCGATGTCGACAACGCCGCGGTGCGCGCCGCCCAGATCGCCCGGCTCGGCCGGGTGCGCCAGAGCCGCGATCCCACGCGCGTCCGCGGCGCGCTCGCCGCATTGACCGAGGCCGCCAAAACCGGCGCCGGCAACCTCCTCGCCCTCTCGATCGAAGCTTCCCGGGCGCGCGCCACGGTGGGCGAAATTTCCGACGCGCTCGAGATTGTCTTTACCCGCCACCACGCCGCCACCCAATCGGTCACCGGCATCTATGGCGGGCAATACCACGGCGACGAGGCCTTCCGCCGGATCCAGCGCGAGATCGAGAATTTCGCCCGCGAGGAGGGCCGCCGCCCCCGCATGCTGGTTGTGAAGTTGGGGCAGGACGGTCACGACCGCGGCGCCCGCGTGATCGCCACCGCCTTCGCCGATATCGGCTTCGATGTCGATATCGGCCCCCTCTTCCAGACCCCGGAAGAGGCTGCCCGCCAAGCGATAGAGAACGACGTGCACATCGTCGGCGTCTCAAGCCAGGCCGCCGCCCACAAGACCCTCGTGCCCGCCCTGATCGAGGCCCTCAAAAAGGAAGGCGCCGGCGACATCCTCACCGTCTGCGGCGGCGTTATCCCGCCCCGCGACTATGACTTCCTCAAAAAAGCCGGAGTCAGCGCGATCTACGGCCCCGGCACCAACATCCCCGCCGCCGCCGCCGAAATCCTGGCGCTCATCCGCCAACACCGAATGGCGGCGTAGGCTGAGCGGACTTCAGTCTGGTTGATCCCACCCGCGCCGGCCCGTAACCCACCCCTCTCGCCTTGGCTGCGGGCGGATAGAGGAACCCGCGCGAAGGATAAGAGGGCGAGGGGCTGGCACCGCGCGAACGGCAGCACGGGAGTCGCGATTGCGGTGAAGTCTCGTCGGGTGTTTCCTTGCTCAATGCTTGGCCCCCAGCAGTCGTCGCAAACGCGGCCTTGTACTTTTGGCCATTCCTGGTGTTAGACTTACCAAGTCTGAAAAGGGGGGCAAAAATGGCCGCAGAAGCAAAATATCAGGGGGTATATCCCGCACTGGTCACCAAGATCATCGCCAGCTACGTATCGCATCATAATGTGGCGCCGGAGCAGATCCCCGAGCTGATCAATTCGGTGCATCGCACGATCAACGACCTTGGCAAGCCCGCCGAGCCGCACGGCGCCCTGACCCCGGCGGTGCCGTTGCGGCGCTCGGTGCAGCGCGATGCGGTCATCTGCCTCGAATGCGGCTGGAAGGGCAAGATGCTGCGCCGTCACCTGAGCACGCGGCACGGCCTCGACCGGGGAACAGTATCTGAAGCGCTGGGGCCTGCCGAGCGATCATCCGCTGACCGCGCCGACCTATTCGCAGCAGCGCTCGACCCTGGCCAAGGAACTCGGCCTCGGCCGCGGCGGCCGCCAGGCCGCCGCAGCGCCGGCGGGCGACGCGCCGCGCCCGCGCCGCGGCCGGCCGCGCGGCTCGCGCACCGCCGCCCGCGCCGGCTAGTCGCTCAGGATCGCACGCCGGGAGTGGTCCGGCGGCGCGTGCCGGTTTCGGTGACGATCAATCCATCGGCACGTCGAACGGCTGGGGATGGATCGTCGCCAGTTCCTGGACCGCAAAGCCGACCCCGATCGCCATCGGCCGCGGCGCCAGCGCGGCCAGGGTGCGGTCGAAATAGCCGCCGCCATACCCGAGCCGATAGCACGCGCGGTCGAACCCGACGAGCGGGGCCAGCACGATCGCCGGTGTGACGATCGTGCGCCCTGCTCCGGCACCGGGATGTTCCACACGCCGTCAACGAGCGGCTCGCCCGGCCGCCAGGCGCGGTATTCGAGCGGCCCCTTTTTGTCGACGACGACCGGCAGCGCGACCACGCGCCCGGCCGCGACGGCCCACTCGATCAGCGGGCGCGGGTCGAACTCGGCGCGAAACGGCCAATAGACACCCGAGGATCCCCGGCCGCTCGGCGAGGAGGGTGCGCAGCCCGCATAGCGATGCGCTCGCCCGCCTGGCGCCGCTCATCGGCGGGCAGCCCCTGGCGCAGCGCAATGAGGCGGGCCCGCTCGCCGCGCCGCCACAGCTTGACCGCATCAGCGTCCATCGGGTTCAGAACAGCCCGGTGATGCGGCCGTCCTCGGTCAGATCGATGCTGTTGGCGGCGGGCACCCGCGGCAGGCCGGGCATCGTCATGATCTCGCCGCACACCGCGACGATGAACTCGGCGCCGGCCGACAGCCGGATCTCGCGCACCGCGAGGACGTGGTCGTCGGGCGCGCCCTTGGCGTTGGCGTCGGTGGTAAAGCTGTATTGCGTCTTGGCGATGCACACCGGGAAATGGCCGAACCCGCCCTTCTGCAACTCAGCCAGGCGGCTCTCGATCGCGCCGTCGCAGGCGATGTCGCGGGCCCGGTAGATCTTCTGGGCGATCGTCTTGATCTTGTCGCGCAGCGGCATCTCGTCGGGATAGAGAACGCGGAACTCCGCCTTGCCGCTTTCGGCGAGCTTGACGACCGCGTGCGGCGAGCTCGGCGGCGCCTTCGCCGCCCTGGGCCCAATGGTCGGCGATGACCGCCTCGACGCCCATCCCGGCGCACAGCTCCTTCAGCCGGGCGTGCTCGGCCTGCGGTGTCGGCGCTGAAGCGGTTGACCGAGACCACCACCGGCACCCCGAACCCGCGCAGATTTTCGAGATGGCGCTGGAGATTGGCGAAGCCCTTTTCGAGCGCGGCGACATTCTCTTCCTTGAGCCGTCGCGCGGCACCCCGCCATGCATCTTCAGCGCCCGCACCGTCGCGACGATGACCGCCGCATCGGGCTTCAGCCCGGTCTTGCGGCATTTGATGTCGAAGAATTTCTCGGCGCCGAGATCGGCCCCGAACCCGGCCTCGGTGACGACGTAATCGGCGAGCTTCAGCGCCGTCGTCGTCGCCATCACCGAATTGCAGCCATGCGCGATGTTGGCGAACGGGCCGCCATGGATGAAGGCCGGGTTGTTTTCCAGCGTCTGCACGAGGTTGGGCGCGAGCGCATCCTTCAACAGTACCGCCATCGCCCCGGCCGCCTTCAGGTCGGACGACCGCACCGGCTGGCGCTCGCGGGTCTGGCCGACGACGATATTGGCGAGCCGCCGCCGCAGATCGGCCAGGTCGGTCGACAGGCAGAAGATCGCCATCACCTCGGAAGCGACGGTGATGTCGAACCCGTCCTCGCGGGGAAAGCCGTTGGCGACCCCGCCGAGCGAGGAGACGATCGAGCGCAACGCCCGGTCGTTCATGTCGAGCCCGCGCCGCCAGGCGACCCGGCGCGGATCGATGCGCGGCTCGAGGCCCCAATAGATGTGGTTGTCGATCAGCGCCGCGAGCAGGTTGTTGGCGGTGCCGATCGCGTGTAAATCGCCGGTGAAATGGAGGTTGATGTCCTCCATCGGCACGACCTGGGCGTAGCCGCCGCCGGCGGCGCCGCCCTTCATGCCAAAGCACGGGCCGAGGCTCGGCTCGCGCAGGCACAGGATCGCCTTCTTGCCGATGTGGTTGAGCGCATCGCCGAGACCGACCGTCGTTGTCGTCTTGCCTTCGCCGGCCGGGGTCGGCGTGATCGCGGTGACGAGGATCAGCTTGCCGTTCGGCCGGTCCTTCAGCGAGCGGATGTAGTCGAGCGAGATCTTCGCCTTGTAGCGGCCATAGGGCGAGAGCGCCTCGTCGGGGATGCCGAGCTTGTCCGCGGCGACCTCGCCGATCGGCCGCATCGTCGCCGCTTGCGCGATCTCGATGTCGGATTGCGGGTTGCGATGCTGGTCGTCTCCGCGCGCCACGGCGTTTCTCCTCGGCTTGAAACCGTGCCAGGGTCTTAGCCCGTCGGGCCATGGGCTGCAACCGCCCCGCACGGCGCAGCAGCTTGACCGGCGAGGCGTCGCTGCAGTCCGCGGCGATGCCGGAACAGATGGCGTTTCGTTCCGCTAGTGCCGTATGATCGCCAGCCGAGATCTCGTGCCCTCAATGCGTTGAGGCAGACGATGAGCTTGAGGCTCGACACAGACCAGTGGCTGACGCGTCGTGCTTTTCGCCGGCATCGCCGGTCGCCGATCGGCGATCGGTGCCGACCTCGGCGCGCCCTGCCGGCGCCTGGCCGCGCGCGGGTCTTCGTCGGGTCGGCGTCCCGTTCTCGCGGCTACTACCCGGATCCTATCTACGGCTATTACCCGCCGCCGCCTATACCCTACTACGCCCCGCCGCCGGCCTACTATCCACCGCCGGCCGCCTACTCATCCCGCCACCGGCGCCGGCGCGCCGGCCCTCGGCTACGCGCCCGCCTCGGCGACGCCCAGGCGGCGCGCGATCACCTATACCAACCGGCCGGCCTTCAAGAACGCCACCGGACAGACCTGCCGCGAGTACCAGGCGACGAGCGGCGCGCTCGGCACGCGCGTGCCAGGATGCCACCGGTCAGTGGCGCGTCGCCAACTGAGCCCATCCGCCCGCTGACCAAGTCTGCCATTGCGAGGAGCGCCGCGACGAAGCAATCTCGCGGCGCTATTCTGTCGGCAAGGATGAGGGAACCGAGATATGGCGCGGCCGATCGTCTATGGCCCGGCGGGCAGCACCTATGTGTGGAGCGCCCGCCTTGCGCTTGCCGAAAAAGGCGTCGCGCACGAGCTGGTCGAGGTTCCCTTCGGCGCGCATCCGCGAGGAGCCGCATCTCGCGCGCCACCCGTTCGCCAAGGTGCCGGCCTTCGAGCATGACGGCTTCGCGCTCTACGAGACCCAGGCGATCCTGCGCTATATCGACGAAGGGTTCCCGGTCGCGCCGCTGCAGCCGACCGATCTGCACCAATTCGCGCGGATGAACCAGATCATCGGCATCGTCGACGCCTATGCCTGGCCGTCGCTCGCCGCCGGTATCCTGTTCAACCGCATGCTCGCGCCGCGCCTCGGATTGCCGGTCGACGAGGCGGCGGTGCGCCGCGGCGTTGCCGCGGGTGCGCCTGTGCCTTGCGGAAATCGCGCGCCTCCAGGGCGAGCAGCCGTTTCTCGCCGGCGAGCGGATCAGCCTCGCCGATCTGATGGTGATCCCGCTCCTTTATTATTTCAGCCGGCTCCCCGAAGGCGCCGCACCGCTCGCCGAGCACTCGAGGTTGCGGACGTGGATCGCCCGCATGGAGGAGCGCCAGAGCTTCCAGGTCACCAAGCCCTCGGCGTCTGAGCGAGGGACACAGAGACCATGCCCACCCTGACCAGCATCGACGCCGAGGCGACCCAGCCGATCGTCACGATCGAGCACGGTCGCGCCACGATCCGCCTCAACCGCCCGCGCCAGCACAACCGGATCGAACCCGACGATCTCGCGGTGTTGCGCGAGACCTTTACCCGGATCGACGACGATCCGAGCGTCCGCGTGCTGGTCCTGACCGGGACCGGCAAGAGCTTCAGTTCGGGCTATCACATCGGCGCCCTGGTCGAGCGCCACGCCAGGAACCGCGGGGCCGACGAAGAAGGCAGCGACTCGTTCGAGCGCACCGTCGACCGGCTCGAAGCGCTGCGGGTGCCGACGATCGCCGCGCTCAACGGCAGCGTCTATGGTGGCTCGACCGACCTCGCGCTCGCCTGCGATTTCCGCATCGGGGTTGACGCAATGCGGCTCCTGATGCCGGCGGCCCGGCTCGGCATCGTCTACTACCCGAGCGGCATCGAGCGCTATGTCACCAGGCTCGGCGTCGCCGCCGCGAAAAAGCTGTTCATGACCGCCCAGCCGATCGATACGGACGGGCTGCTGCGCATCGGTTATCTCGACGAGGCGGTGCCGGCGGCTGAACTCGACGCGCGTGTCGACGCCCTGGCCGATGCGCTCGCCGCCAACGCGCCGCTCGCATTGGCCGGCCTCAAGCGCGCAATCAACGAGATTGCCGGTGGCCGGCTCGACCGCGCCGCCCTGGCTGAGGCGCGCTCCCGCTGCGCCGCCTCCGAGGACCATGCCGAGGCATTGAAGGCCTGGGGAGAGAAGCGAACGCCGCTGTTCCACGGCCGCTGAACGCCAAGTTCGTTCCGTTGACCTGGATCAAGGCAGTCGTCAGTCGGCGGGCGATGATCGCTGCGCAATCGGCGCGCTCATCCCCGGCGCGAGGAGGAAGCGATGGGTTTCAAGGACATTCTGGTCACGCTCGATACCACCCGGCCGACCCGCGTGCGGGTCGAAATCGCTGCCGCCTTGGCCGAGCGCTTCGCTGCCCATCTGGTGGGGTTTTATTCGACGTTCGCGGTCGACCCACCCCACCCCCACGGCTATTTCGATTATTTCGATCGCTCGTTGCTGGATCCGCTGTATCGCGAATATCAGGAGAAGATAGACACCGAGGGCGACGCCATGCGACGCCTCTTCGAGGAGATCGCGACCCGGCGCGGGCTGTCGGCCGAATGGCGCGCCGCCTCGGGTTTACCCTCCGCCGTCACCGCGCTGCACGGCCGCTACGTCGATCTGATCGTCGTTGGACAGCCGGACCCCGACGACACCCAGGCGGCGCTGTTCCGGCCGCTGCCCGAAGAGGTCGCGCTCGCGGTTGGCCGCCCGATCCTCGTCATCCCCTATGCCGGGAGCTGGACAGAGATCGGCCGGCGCGTGCTGGTGGGCTGGGACTCGAGTCGCGAAGCGACGCGCGCGATCAACGATGCGATGCCGCTATTGGCCGGTGCCGAGGCGGTCACCATTCTCGCGGTCGATCCGGCCGCCGGCCCCTCCGGGCATGGCGAGGTGCCGGGCGCAGACATTGCGCTCCACCTCGCGCGTCACGGCGTCAAGGCGACGATCGAACAGACGGTGTCGGCCGGCATCGGGGCCGGCAACGCGCTCTTGTCACGGGCCAGCGATCTTGAAGCCGATCTCTTGGTGATGGGCGCGTACGGCCATTCGCGGGTGCGCGAGCTCTTGCTCGGCGGCGTCACGCGAACCGTGCTCGAGAGCATGACCCTGCCTGTCCTGATGGCGCATTGAGACGCCCGCGCGCGGCCTAATGGTGCGGGATGGTCAGCATCGCCTGCTCGGCGCCACCGCCGCTTTGTGGCGTATAGGTGACGAGCGTGCCGCCGTTCGCGTCAGCGCCTATCGCAAACCCGGCCGCCGCGTATTGGCCGAGAAGCGCGAGGCTAGCCGTATGCGTGCCGTCGCCGAGCGTCAGCGTGCCGCCGGTGCCGGCGGCGTTCTCCGTATAGCCGAGCGTATCATCGCTGCCGAAGGCGATATCGCCGAGGTCGAGCACATCGCCCGCACCGAACCCGGCAATCGTGCCGGTAAAATCCGCCGACTGGTCGAGCTTCAGCGTGCCCGACGCCCCGGCATCAAACGTTACCGCGGCATCCGAGCCGGCGGCGAACTCGAGCGACGCGTCGCCGCTGATCTCGGCATTGCCGCCGCCGGTGGCCGCGCCTTCGACCGTCACATTGCCGCCATTCGCCCACAGCGAACCAGTGTTCGCCAGCGCGCCGTCGATCGTTAGGGTACCGAGATCCTCGAGCGTGACCCCGGCATCGATCGTGTTGCTGCCGCTCAACACCCATTGCGCCCCGGCATCGACGGTCACGACCGAAAAGCCGAGATATTGGGTGCCCAGGCCCGACAATGTGCCCGTGCCGGCGCCCGCGGCCAGCTCCAGCGTGTCGTTGCCGGTGCCGCCATCGACGATTCCCTGGAACACCGCCCCCGGATCAACGACCACGAGATTGTAACCACCGGAAAATTCAACCGCCGTACCGCCGCCGCCGCTGATCGTGCCGCCATTGACGACGGTGCCCGGTCCGCCGGCGATGTCGATCCCCACCCCGTTGCCTTCTATCAACCCGCCCGCGGCGTTGGTGACGCTGCCGCCTGCCGCCAGATAGACCCCGATGCCGGACGGCGCATACGAGACCGATGTGATGGAGCCGTAATAATTCTGGGATTGTATCGTCGTTTCGCCGACACCCGACACCGTTCCGAAATTGACGACGCTGCCGGCGGAGTCGAGCTCGACCCCGACGCCAGATCTACCAGCCATATATGACAGGTAGTAGGCGGACCCAGGGCTGGTCTGTTGATAGGTTACCGTGCTGTTGTCGGTGCCGGTGACGAGGCCCCGGTTGACCACGGTCCCGCCCTGGCTCAGCTCCACCCCGACGCCGCTCGACGCAGAGATCGATCCCGAATTGTCGATCCCGCCGGCGGCGCCGCTGACGAGGACACCGGCATTGCCGCCGGTGATCACACCGCCCGCCTCATTGGTGACGCCGCCGCCATCCTGCAGATAGAGGCCGGTATAGACGCCGGCGATCGCGCCCGAATTGGTGACTGCACCGAGCCCGCCGGAGACCTCGACACCAAAAGAGGAGCCGGAAATCAGCGCCGCGGTCCCGCTATTCACCACCGTGCCGCCGGCCTCGAGGCGAACGCCTGCGCTACCGAACTGGCCGGTCGCGATCAGCGTCCCCGCATTGGTCACCATGCCGGGCGCGCCGGCGATGTCGACGGCATCGTAGTAGCCGGAAATCAGTGCGGTGGTCGCCCCGCCCGCGCCATTGCTGAGGGCACCGCCATCGCTCAACCTGACCCCGATGCCGCTCGCCGGATAGGCGTAGGCGGGATATTTCCCGATCGCCGGGACCGCTGTGATCGCGCCGTAATTGGCGACGCTGCCGGCGGCGCCGCCGATCAGAACCCCGTAGGCGGACCCGGCGATCTGCCCGGCGTTCACGACAGCCCCGCCGCCGGTCAGCTCGACCCCGGCGGCGTTCGCCCCGGTAGCCGACACATTTCCGGAATTCGTCACCGCCCAGGGCACGCCGCCGATACCCAGGATGCCCGGGCCATAGCCGGCCCAAACGCTGGCGCCCGCGGTGAAATCGGTGGCGGTCTCGGTGGCCGCGTCGGCGATCACCACGGTGTGTGTGTACGACCCGTTGAACACCGGCCCCGCAGGCTGGGCGATCGTGATGTCGGTGCCGCCGTGGCCGTCCGAGCCGAGCACTAGCGTATTGGGATCGAAGGGGCCGGAGAGCGCGAAGCTCGTCACCACGCTGCCGTTGTCGAGAACGGTCAACGTGCCGTTGGCGTAGACGAGGCTGGTGGCCGCCCGGTTGGCGAGGTCGATGGTGTCGGCCTCACGGAAGCCGGCGATGCCGCCGATCACCGCGGACCCCGCCTCCAGGACCAGGAGATCATTGCCGCTGAGCGAAATCGCCGTGCCACTGCTGCCCGAACTGCTCGCGACGATACCGGCGTTGATGATCGTGTCGGCGGCGGCGTAGGTGCCGGTGTCGGTAATGCCGACGCCGCCCACGATGATACCGTAATTGGTGAGCGCGGCGACGCTGGTGCCGCCATAGAGCGCGACACCGGTTGCGCCGCCGATGATCAGGCCACCGGCATGGTTGACGACGCTGCCGCCGCCGGCGAGGTCGACGCCAATACCGTACGTGCCGATACCCGCGATCGTGCCGTAATTGGTCACCGCGGCGACGCCGTTCGAAGAAAAACCAGAACCGCCGACGATCAGTGCTGTGGGGTCGCTCGCGCTACCGTTGGTCAGGGCGCCGCCATCGATCTTGACGCCAATCCCGTACGCGTTTGCCTCGATCAGCCCGTAGTTGATGACCGTGCCCGGCGTATTGGTGGGTGCCGGTCCGTAATAATTCCACCGGATCGGAAGACCGACCACGCCGCTGCCAGCAGTGCCGCCGCCCGCGAGCGGAACGGCCACGCCGCCGCCCGGGAGCGGGCCGAAGTTGATCACGCGATCGGCGCCGCCGCCGATCACCACCCCGTAGCGGGAACCGATGATCTCGCCGCGGTTGACAACGGTCCCGCCGTCGGTCAGCGCCACCCCGGCGGCGTCCCACCCGGTCGCCGACACCATTCCGAGATTGGTCACCATCCAGGGGACTGCGCCGACGCCGAGCACGCCGGGGCCGTAGCTTGCCGTTACCGTCGCGCTCGCGGCAAAAGTCGTCGATGCCTGGGTGGCGGGATTGGAGATCTCCACCGTGCCGGCGTAGGAGCCGCTGAACACCGGTCCCGGAGGCTGAAGGATCGTGCCGCCGCCGCCCCACCCGTACCACCCGAAGATCATCAGATCCGGATTGAACGCGCCGGAGGGTACCGCGCTCCTCGCCATGCCGCCGTTGGCAAGACCGCTCAACCGACTGAGATCGGTGATCGTGAAGGGTGAGGCATCGCCGATACCGAGCGCTGCCGCGGGGGCGGCGACCTCCCCGTTTCCCGTCACCGAGCCGGCAAAGTTCGGGCTGCCGCTGGTCAAGGCGCCGCCGCCGAGGCCGATGGCGACGCCGTATTGGTTCGCCCCCGTGGTCCCGAAATTGCCTACGGTTCCCAACGCGTTCGTGATCGCGTGCGCGTGATAATTCCTCGCGAGCAGCGCTTCCTCAGCGCTGGTGGCGAGGGTGCCGCGGTCATCGAGAACGATCCCGGATGGGTCCGCGACGGCGCCGCCGTCGCTGACGCTCAAGCTTTGCGTGTTTGTGTCGTTATTGGCGTCGCCGGTCGGAGTTGCGATGTACCCGGCCGCGGCGCTGGTTAGCGGCGAGGAATAACTACCGCTGGTGTCCAGCGTGACGACATTCGTAAGCGTGCCTGCGACAACCGCCATTTACCACCCATCACGCCCTGAACGACCGGAACCCGGCAAAGATCTATCGGCCAGCGCCGCCGTTCTCGCTTCAATCGTTAGTATCGTTAGTATCGTTTGCAATTAGGGCGGAGTAGAGGCCATCGACATGAACGAGTCAACCTCTCGCACCATGATCGCAGCCACGCCGGAACCCCATTTTCGCCAGGGGCCCCGGCCGGCGATCGATGCCTGCACCCAATCATCGCCGTCCGACCGCCAGCACGCGATGCTGCAACGCTTTGTCCGCCTGGAAATCGGCGCTCTTGCCGCGGAAGACAATCCGTCCACGGTCGAGCACAATAGCGTCCCCGGCGGCGTCCCCGGCGAAGGTCAAGGCCAGCTCGGCCTTCTGCTCGGCCAACAGCATCGTCACCCCGGTTTCGTCGCGGATCGCCGCCAGCGCAAGAAACAGCGTTTCGACGACGATTGGCGCCAAACCTTCGAGGGGCTCGTCGAGCAGCAGCACTTTCGGCCCGCCGACCAGGGTCCGCGCGATCGCCAACATCTGTTGTTCCCCACCCGACAGCCGGTTACCGGTCGTGCGGCGGCGCTCGGCCAGCGCGGGAAACAACGCGAAGACCCGCTCCGACGCCCATCCTCCCGGTAAGGCCGCGACCGCCAGGTTTTCCTCGACCGTCAGTGACGGGAAGATCTCTCGTTCCTGCGGCACATAGCCGAGCCCGAGGCGCGCGCGGCGGTGCGTCGGCAAGGCGTCGATCGGCGTCTCGCCAAGCCTGATCGTGCCGCGATGACGGTTCGCCAGCCCGATGAGCGTCGCGAACAACGTCGTCTTGCCCGCTCCGTTGCGGCCGAGCACGGCGAGCGTGCCTCCCGGCGGGACCGCGAACGAGATTCCGTCCAGCACGATTGTCGGCCCCCAGCCGGCAACCAGATCGGTCACTTCGATGCCGAGGCTCATACTGCGGTTTTGCCGAGATAGACGGCGCGCACGCCAGGGTCGGCCGAAACCGCGGCTGGCGTTCCGCGCACGAGGATGCGGCCCTGCACCAGCACCACGATCTCCTGCGCGAAGCGGAACACCACGTCCATGTCGTGCTCGATGATCAGGATCGCGATGCCCTCCGGCAGGCGGTCGAGCGCCTGGTGGATCAATTCGGTTTCGTGCGACGGGACGCCGGCCGCCGGTTCGTCGAGCAGCAACACCCGAGGCCGCAGCGACAGCGCGATGGCGATCTCGATCAGCCGCTGCTCGCCATAAGGAAGCTCTGAGACGCGGCGGTCGGCGACGGCGCCGATCTCCATCTCTTCGAGCCGCCCTTGAGCCTCCTCGCAGCAGGCGCGCCATTCTTTGCCGAAGCGCAACATCCGCCAGGCGAACCCCTCGCGCTCGGCGACGGCGATCGCGACATTGTCGCGCGCCGTGTTGTCGAACAGCAATGTGCTGATCTGATGGGTGCGAACCAGTCCGCGCTTGACCCGCTGTTCGGGGCGCAGTCCGACGAGGGTTTCGTCCGGCCAGCGCGATCGTCCCGCTATCGGGTTCGAGAAAGCCGGTCAACAGATTGACGAATGTCGTCTTGCCGGCGCCATTGGGTCCGATCAACGCCACCCGGGCGCCCGGCGCGAGGTCGAGATCGATCGCCTGCGCGACGACCAGCGCGCCGAAATTCTTCGACAGGCCGCGAACCGACAGCGCGGTGGGCGGCGCGGTCATTCCGCGGTCCTTCTCGGCGCCGCGCCAGCGATCGCGCAGCCGCAGGGCGGCGGGCCCGAGATCCAACAGGCCGCCGTCGAGCAGCAGCACCGTACGCGATCAGCATGCCGCCGACAACGAATTCCCAGAAGAACGGGCTGATCTTCGCGCTGTAATCCTGCACCACGAAATAGATCGTCGCGCCGAGAAAGGCGCCGTAGAGGCGTCGCGTGCCGCCGAGGATCAGCGCCACGGTGACGATGCCCGAGGTCAACAGGCTCAGAACCGACAGGCCGACAAAGCGGGTCGCATGCGCCGACAGTGCTCCGGCCGATCCGGCCATCGCGGCCGAGATCGTGTAGATCGCCACGAGGCGCCACCACACCGGCGTGCCGATCGCGCGCATGCGTCGCGGGTTCTGGCGGATGCCGTCGAGCGAGCGGCCGAACGGCGAATGGACGATGCCGCCACGCCAAGCAGAAACCAGCCGAACAGCACGACCGCGGCATAGACGTAAGCGGTCTTGCCGAAGATGTTGAACTCGAACATCCCGAAGATCGGATCGAGCTTGATGCCCTGCAGCCCGTCGTCGCCCCCGGTCAGGCTCGCGCGCCTGATTGGCGTATTCGGACAGCACCGAGACGATCGCCAAGGTCAGCATCAAGAGCGTCACCCCGCTGGTATGCAGGATCATCGCCCCGGTGACCGCGCCGAACGAGCGCCGCGATGGCGATCGCCGCCAGATGACCGAGGAGCGGGTCGGGCGAGACATGGATCGCGAAGAGGCCGGCCGCATAGGCGCCGAGGCCGAAGAAGCCGGCCTGCCCCAGGGTCAGGATGCCGGCATAGCCGAGCGCCAGGTCGAGCGACATCGCGAACAGGATCCAGATCATCACCTGGGTGCCGAAGCCGCAGGTCGATCCGGGGCGGCATAGAAATAGACGATCGCGATCGCCCAGGGCAGCGCATGCCCGATTGCTGCGAGACCGGGGCCGGTGCGGCGCCGGATCATGCGGCCGATTTCGGCGGCAAGAGGCCCTTCGGCCGCCACAGCAAGCAGGGCGAAGACGGCGGCATAGAGCAGATAGGGCGCAGCCTCGGCCACGAAGTATTTGCCGAGCGTGTCGATGATGCCGAGCGCCATCGCGGCAACGAACGAGCCGCCGAAACTTCCCTCGCCGCCGACGATCACGACCACCAGGAACAAGACGATGTATTTCAAGTGCATAGTCCGGTTCGAGCGAGAGGACGCCGGCGCCGATCGCACCGCCGAGCCCGGCCAGTCCGCAGCCGACGATGAAGGTAGCGGTGAACAGCCGGTTCACGTCGATGCCGACGGCGCGCGCCATGCGCGGATTGTCGACGGCCGCGCGCAGCCGAGCGCCGTAGATCGAGCCGTCCAGGACCAGCCACAGCACCGCGGCGATGACCGCGCCGACCGCGATCAGGAACAGCCGGTAGGCCGGGTAGTCGCGAAAGCCGATGTCGATCGGCCGGGTCAGGTAGTCCGGGAACACGACAGGGTAGGGGAAGGCGCCGAAGATTGCCGTGATCGCCCCGGTCGTCACAAACAGCGATCCCGATCGTCAGCAGCACCTGGGCCAGTTCGCCCTTGCGGTAAAGCGGGCGGTAGATCGTCGCCTCGGCGATCCCGCCGAGAACCCCGGCCGCAGCCGCGGCCGCGATCGCCGCCAGATAGAAATTGCCGCCGTTTTGCGTCAGATAGCCCGCCACATAGCCGCCGATCATCGCGAACGCGCCATGCGCCAGGTTGACGATGCGCATCAGGCCCATCGTCACCGTCAGACCGACCGAGATCAGGAACAGGATCATCCCGTAGGAAATGCCGTCCAAGCAAGACGGTCAGCGCGAACGAGAGCATCCGCGGGCCGGGTCGCAGCGGGTCTCGAGGCCGGTGGCGCGAGCGTCAGTTGGATTTCGGCGGATTATCGAGCTTCCACGGATCCTTCACCATATCCACTTCGCCGATATCGACGTTGACGAGCTTGCCGTCGCGCTTCTCGACTTGGCGGATATAGATGTTCTGGATGATGTCGCGCTCGACCGGGTCGATCTCGACGGGCCCGCGCGGGCTGTCGAACTTCTTGCCGCGGAAGAAGTCGATGTATTTGAGACCGTCGGCATCGGGGCCGAGCGCCGCCACCGCCTCCTGGATCAGCATCGTGCCGTCCCACGCCGCGACCGAGGCGATATCCGGGATCGCCTTGTCGCCGAACATCTTCTTCAGCTGTGCCTTCAGTTCGAGGTTGGCCGGGTTCTTGTTGCTTTCGGTGTAATGCATGCTGGTGACCGTGCCGATGATGTCGTCGGTGAAGTTGGGCAGGAACAATTCCTGCGTCTCGCCGCCGCCGAGCAGCTTGATGCCGGCCGCCTTCAAGCCGCGCTCGACATACGCCTTGACGAAGGCGACCGACGGCGACCCGGCCGGCTGAAACATGTAAAGCGCGTCGGGCTTGGCCTGCAGCACGCGCTCCATATAGGCCGCAGAAGTTGGTCTCCTGCTGCGGCGTGCGGGCGCTGCCGACGATCTCGCCGCCGGCGGCCTTGAAGGTCTTGGTGAAATAGGCTTCGGCGTCGTACCCGGGCGCATAGTCGCTGACGATCGTGTAAACCCGCTTGATGCCGTGCGCGACGGCCCACGGCCCGAGCGGCGAGACGTCCTGCGGCACGGTCTGGCTGACGCGCACGAAATAGGGCGACATGCGGGTGATCGAGGACGTCGCCGCGTTCATGATCACGACCGGCACCTTGGCCTCTTTCGAGATATCGGCCAGCGCCATCGCGTAGGGCGACAGTTCGAGCCCGGCGAGGAATTTGACGTGGTCGCGCAGGATCAGCTCTTCGGCCAATTGCTTGGCCTTGTCGGGGCCCTGGCTCGCCGTGTCGCGGTAGATGAACCGGATTTCGTGCGGTTTGCCGTCCGGCCCCGTTGACGGTGTTCCCGTGGAGCGCCTGATAGGCCTCGATCGCCTGCTGGAACTGGCTGCCCCAGGTCGCGAACGCGCCGGTGTAGGAGGCGATCAACCCGACCTTGACGACATCGGCGGAGGCCGAGATCGCCCAAGACGCGAGAACCGTTCCGACGATGATCCCAAGCAGTCGCCGCATCGTTGATCCTCCCTGAACGTTCTCTTGGTCAAGACGAGCAAGGTTAGCACGTTCTTTGGAGGGCCGCGCGCGTTGCTCGCCAGCCGACCGACTGCCGTCAGCCCGCGTCTAGGAGCAAGGGATGGTGGTGGGCGCCATCCGGCCCTCCGGGGGGCCGGTCGCGAGGAGGATTTGGCCGGCGTGGGATTGCTCGTTGGTCGCGATAGCGCCCGGCAAAAAGGTGCCGCGGTTTCCCGGGGATACCGCGCCTGAGAGCGACCGGGCCGGGGCGATGTCCGCGAAGGTGGTCTGCGCGGTGCCGCCGCCGGCGACCGGCGGGTCGGTGACGAGGGTTCCGCCGTGGCCGTCGCTGGTCAGGGTGAACTGGCTCGTCACATAGCTGCCGAGCAGGGTCAGCTTGGCGGTATGCGCCCCGCTGGCGACGGTGAGCGTGCCGCTGGTGTGGCTCGCCGCCTCGGCGAAGCTGACGGTGGTGGTGCCCGAGACGAACGCGATGTCGCGCAGGTCGAGCTGGTCGGGGACGGCAAAGCCGGCGATCTGTCCCTTGAAATAAACCGACCGGTCAAGCTGCAGCGTGCCGCCACCAGAGAAAGTGAAGAGACGGCCGCTGACATAGGCGCCGCTCATCACCTCGACGAGCCCGCCGCTGATCGTGGTCGCATTCGTCGTGCCGCCCGCGTAGACGATCTCGGTGCCCCCGCTCCCCACAATGGTGCCGCTCGCGGCGCCGCCCGACGACACGGTCTGGTCGCCGCTGACCGTCACCGTGACGGCGTTCGCCACCCCACCGACGCCGACAACCTGCCGCCCGCCGCTACTGACCGTGTCCCCGCTCGCCGTCCCGTGGACGTATTCGCGGCCGCCGTAGCGGACCACCGTTCCGCTCGCCACGCCGCCGGCAGCGACGATCTCGCGGCCACCATACGCAACGTTGAATAGGCCGCCGCTGCCGAGGGCGAGCCGGCCGGCATCGGTCAGCGTCTTGTGGCTGCCGATCCTGTTCACGCCGTCCAGGGTCCAGTCGGCGCCGGCCAGCACCGCGTATTGCGCAAATCCGGTGATCTGGATGCCGAGCCCGGACAGAGTGCCGGGGCCGCCGGCGGCCGCGAGGTCGAGCGTGCCGCCGCCGCCCACCGCCTGGCCGACGAGCCGGCTGCCACCCGCCAGCACCAAGACGGCCTTCGCATTGGCGAAAGAGATCGCGGTGCCGCGGGGATCCCCGTAAATGCTGGCGATCGTGGCGAAATTAGTGACCGTTGTGCCGGCCGTTCCGAGAGCCGCGATACCAATTCCGCCGGTGATCAGCGCTGTCCGGTCACCGGCGCTGCCGTTGGTGACGACCCCGCCGCCCCCGAACAGGAAAACCCCGGCGCCGGCGGCGCCGCCGTATTCGCCGCCGCCGCCGCCGCCGCCGGTGATCCTGCCGGCATTGACGACGCTTCCGTCGCTCTTAAGGATGATCCCGTCGCCCCCGTTGCCGCCGTAGCCGCGGTCTCGGCTACCCTGGCCGCCCCCGCCGCCCGTAATCACGCCGCTATTTGCAATGCCGCCGCCAGCGAACAGCACGATCCCGGCGCCCCCGTCGCCGCCGAATCTGTAGCCGTCGCTGCCCCCGCCGCCCGTAATCGCGCCGCTATTGGCGATGCCGCCGCCAGCCGACAGCACGATCCCGGCGCCGCCGACCCCACCGCCAATTTTCCCAGCATTATCGATCGTTCCGTACCCGGCGACCCCGCCGTAGATGCCATCGCCGGCGCTCGTCAGGATCGCGCCGGTCGAGGTGATGGTCAGCGGCGTGGCGTAGGTCGGAAAGCTGTTGACCGAGCCGAGCGTGACGGTCTGGGTGATCGTCTTGTTTCTGATCATCGACATCGCGAGCCTCCGATCTTTCAGGCCTGCCCAGTCCGCGCGGGATCGAGCATGTTCGCCCCGGCAGCGCCATCATGCGCCAGACACGATCTCGGCGGAAGGTTCCGGGATTTCTCGCCGATTGCGTTTGGGCCGCGGGTCCAGCGGTTGGGCGAGCCGGCCAATGTCCGATTTGCGCCGCGACGGCCGTCGGGCAAATCGCCTAGCTTGCCTGATCGAGCTCCGGGTAATGGCGGAAGATCCCCTGTTGGTTAAAGGCGATGCGGCGGGCGGAGTTGAGATAGGCGGCGATGCGGGGCCGCAGGGCGACGCGGTCGTGCAGCGCGGCGACTCGCCGAAAACGCGGTTTGACGTCCGCCATCGCGCGCGGGAAGGCGTAGGTCAGGCCGGCAACGAGCTGAAACAAGGACAGGTCGCAATAGCTGGTTCGGCGTCCGACGAGATGGCCCGCGCCGTACGGGTTTCGCTCCAGCACCCGCTCGAAATAGCCGAGATATTTCGGGATGCGGTTGAGGATGAAATCAGCGGTCCGGCGCCGGGCTTCGGGCTGCTGCTCCTCGTAATAGAGGCTGGAGGCGATCGGGTGATGGGTGTCGTGCGCTTCGTCGACAATGTCGGCGATCGTCAGTTGGAGCTGATGCGCCCATAGCCGCCCGGCTTCGCTGCGCGGGGAGAGCCCGTGGCGATGCCCGAGATAGAGGAGGATGTTCGCGGTCTGCGCGATCAAGACGTCGCCGTCCCGCAGGAAGGGCGGGGCAAACGGTGGATGCTCGGCGCCGGCTCCATCCATCAGACGCTGCATCGCCGCCACGCCGTCGCGGCGGCGCGCGACATCGACGTATTCGACGCCGGCGTCCTCCAGGGCGAGGCGCACGAATTCGCCGCGTCCCTAAATCGTCGG